>NZ_DASZCQ010000342.1:0-7837 GCF_035942955.1 Actinophytocola sp.
CCGGCGGCCTTGCCCGAGCTAACAAGCACAGCGCCCGGCGGCCTTGCCCGAGCTAGAAAACACAGCCTTGCCCGAGCTGGAAAACACATCCCGAGCTATCAAATACTGCTCGTCGATCGCTCGAGCCGAGCAACCGGGGAGATGCGGCGGCCGGGCCGCCGCGAAACCATCGAGTGTCTGTGCGATCGGGTTGCTGCGTGCGTGACAGCAGGAGGAGATCTAATGAAGAGTAGGACCGTCCTCGATGTCTGGGTGCCCGATCTTGGCTTCCCGGGTTGGATGGACCGCTGGCACCAGCAGGGCAGGGACTTCGAGCAGGTCCATCCCGAGTACGAGGTGCGGGTCAAGGGTCTGGACTTCTGGACGTTCCCGCAGGTGGTGGCCGAGGCGGTGGCCGAGGGGCGCACGCCGGCGCTTGCCGAGTACTACTTCTACGCCAGCCCGGTGGCCCGGGACGCGCTCGCGCCGGACGGCAGCCCGCTGTACAAGTCGGTGCAGCAGGCCGTCGGCGGCCGCACCGAGATCCTCGGCGAGCCGGTCGTGATCGACGATCTGGTCCCCGCGTTTCGGGACTACTACACGTACCAGGGAGATCTCACCTCGCTGCCGTCGGTCGGCACGACGAGCCTGTTGTACGCCAACGCCGATCTGCTCCGCGCGGCCGGGCTGTCCGAGCTGCCGGAGACCTGGGACGAGGTGAACGCCTGGTGCAAGGCGATCGCCGCGGTCCCGGACGGACCGTCGCACCCGATCACCTGGTCCAACCACGGGACGTTCTTCCAGCAGGCGCTGGCCTTCCAGGGCGGCCTGCTCGCCGACAACCACAACGGCCGGACCGGCCGGGCCACCACCGTCGACCTGTCCAGCGACGCGATGATGCACTGGGTCGAGTGGTGGCGGCAGCTGCACCGGGACCGCCACTACCTCTACACCGGCAAGATCCCGGACTGGGCCGGCACCCTGAAGGCGTTCGCCGACCAGCACGTGGCGATCCGGATCTCGTCGTCCAACGACGTCAACTACATGGTGCACGCCGCGAAGCTGGGCGGGTTCGACATCAAGGTGGGCATCTTCCCCTACGACGACCACGGGCCCTACGTCGGCAACGCGGTCGCCGGGACGTCCATCTGGCTGGCCAACAACCTCGACGAGGTCACCGAGGACGGTGCGCTCGCCCTGCTGATGTGGCTGCACAACCCGCGCAACGCGGCCGAGCGGCACAAGGCCAACAGCTTCGTGCCGATCACCCACGCGTCGTTCGAGCTCCTCGAGGAGGAGGGCTGGTTCGAGCAGCACCCGTACCACCGGGTGACCTACGACCACGTCAACGAGTACCCGGAGCGGGTGCTCGACCGGGGCGCCAACGCGGTGACCGGGCACCCGATCTCGGAGGGGGCGCTCTTCGGCGACTTCGCCGGGGCGCAGGACATCATGACCCACGCCATGGGCGACGTGCTGGCCCGCGGCGCCGACCCGGTGGCCCGGTTCGCCAAGGCCACCGCGGACGCCCAGAAGTTGCTCGACGACTACAACGCCTACGTTCTCGGTGACGGGCCGCGCACGCCCGACCGCATTCCCAACAGCAGCCACCGGGTCGAGTACTACACCGACGTGGAGCCCTATTCGGCGGCCGATCTGGAGAATGTCGTGCCGCTGAACAGCTGAGATGCGCCAGGCAGGCGCCCGGGTCGCGACCGGCCGGTGGGTGCGCACCGCAATCTGGAAGATGCGATCTCGCGGCGGAGCACGGGAGCCTTTCTGGAGGAGTTGCACGAAGTGCGTTTGGTCGGACACACAAGATGACCGGCGAACACGAAGGGATCAGCAAGGTGACCGCTGTTGATGATGCACCGACAATGGCCGGGAGGCGAGAGTGGCTCGGGCTGGTGGTGCTGGCCCTGCCGACTTTCGTGGTAGCCATTGACCTATTCGTTCTGCTGCTGGCGGTGCCGAACCTCGCGACGGACCTCGCCGCAGGCGCCAACCAGCAGCTGTGGATCACGGACATCTACGGCTTCCTGCTGGCCGGGTTCCTGATCACTATGGGAACCCTGGGTGACCGGATCGGCCGGCGCAAGCTGTTGATGATCGGCGGGGCCTGCTTCGCCGTGGCGTCGATTGTGTGCGCCTACTCGACCAGCGCGGAGATGCTGATCATCGCGCGGGCGGCGCTCGGCATCGCCGGAGCGACGCTGATGCCGTCGACGCTGGCGCTGATCGCCACCATGTTCCGCAATCCCAAGCAGATGGGCACGGCGTTCGGGGTGTGGGCGGGCACGTTCACCCTCGGCGCGGTTCTCGGCCCGGTCATCGGTGGGCTGCTGCTCGACGCGTTCTGGTGGGGCTCGGTGTTCCTGCTCGGTGTCCCGCTGATCATTCTGATGCTGATCCTCGGCCCGAAGCTGCTGCCGGAGTTCCGCAACCCGCAGGCCGGGCGGCTGGACCCGACCAGCGTGGTGCTGTCGCTGCTGGCGTTGCTGCCGGTCATCTACGGCATCAAGGAACTGGCCAGGCACGGCTGGGACGACTTCCCCGTGGTGTCGCTCGTGGTCGGCCTGATCTTCGGCGTGGTGTTCGTGCGCCGGCAGCAGAAGCTGAGTGACCCGCTGCTGGACATCGGCCTGTTCGGCAACCGCACGATCGGCACCTCGCTCGGCGGGCAGCTGTCCTACAGCATGGTCGGCGGCGGGTTCATGATGTTCATGCTGCTGTACTTCCAGCTCGTGGAGGGGATGTCGGCGGTGCAGGCCGGCCTGGCCATGGTGCCCGGCATGGTCGCCGCTGCGATCGGCTTCCAGGTCGCGCCGAAGTTGGCCAACCGGTTCCGGCCGGCGTACGTCATCGCGATCGGGCTGGTCGGCACGGCGGCCGCGATGACCCTCATGACCCAGTTCGACTCCGGCGCCGGTAGCGCGGTCCTGATCGTCGGGTTCGCCATCTTCTCCTTCTGCGGCGCCCCGATGGCCGGCCTCGGCACCAACCTGGTGGTCGCTTCTGCTCCCCAGGAGAAGGCCGGTTCCGCCGGATCCCTCGCTCAGATCAGCAACGAGTTCGGTGGCACGCTGGGCATCGCCATCCTCGGCACGATCGGTGCCGCGGTCTACCGTGCCAACCTGGACCTGCCATCCGGGGTGCCCGCGGACGCGGCCGCGGCGGCCGACGACAGCCTCGCCGGCGCCACCAGTGCCGCCGCCGAGCTGCCGGAGCACGTGTCCACCGCGGTGATCGGCTCGGCGCAGAGCGCGTTCACCACCGGTGTGCACGCGGTCGCCACCATCGGTGCCGTCCTGCTCGCCCTGATGTCGGTGGTCGTGGCCACGCGGCTGCGGCACGTTCCCCCGTTCGGTCAGGCCGCTGCCGAGCCGGCCGGGGACACCGCCGACGCCGACTGATCACGTTCCGCGGTCCCACGAACGCACCGTCCACATGTGACGGTGCGTTCGTGTGTCGGCACCACGCGTCTCGGCAACGGGGGAGATGCGCCCGGGGCGTCCGAATGTGACGCTACTTCGGTATCCAACGCAGTCATCCGCATCGCGTGAGCCGCAAGACGGCTCGACGTCGTGCATCGCCGGAGCAGGAGCTTCTACCGTGACGCAGGAACTAGAGAGGGTCGGCACTCCGGCTTCCCAGGCCGACCTGTTAGCCGAGCAACCTCAACCATCCACACCGCCCGTGCGGACGCGCCGTTCCAAGCCGTTCTGGCGGCGTCCCTGGGTCCTTCCGATGTTCGCCGCGGCCGCGGCGTTCCTGATCTACCAGCTGCCGCCGTGGATCGCCTTCGACCCGAGCGCGTCGCGCATCCCGCTGAAGTTCGACGGCCACTACTGGCTGATCGTCGGCCACGTCCTGTTCGGCAGCGTGGCGCTGATCACGATGTGCCTGCAGCTGTGGCCGTGGCTGCGCCGGCGGTACCCGGTCGTGCACCGGACCAGCGGCCGGATCTACGTCTTCGCCGCCCTGCCGTCCGCGGGGTTCGCGCTGGCGATGACCGGAGTCTCCTACCCGGCCGGAAAGATCGGCGTCACGATGTCGGCGACGCTGTGGTCGATCGCCGCCGTGATGGGGTTCATCCGCGCCCGGCAGGGCCGCTGGCGTGAGCATCGCCGCTGGATGCTCAACAGCTTCGCGATCATGTGGGGCCTTGTCGTCTGGGGCTTCGTGATCGGGATGGGTTGGATCTGGTTCTCCCCGTGGGTCGAGGAGGTCGACTTCAACTACATCGCCGAGGCGTCGCGCTGGGTCGGCTGGGTGACCAACCTCATCGTCCTGCACTGGTGGCTGGACCGGACCCGCAAGCGTCCCGTCGAGGTTCCCGCAAGGGCCCGCTGAATGCGTGCAGGCGGCTTTCCTCGCGTACAGCGTGAGGAAAGCCGCCTGCATCGCTCTTTTAGAGATGCGCCCGAGGTTTGGCGGATGTGACCCTGGGGAGGGTGTCGTCCGCACCGACGGTTTCGTGCCATTCGAGACAAAAGGAACTGCGCAGCGATGACAGTAACGGCGATTGTTCCCCCGAACGGATATCCGCTGCCGCCCGAACCGGAGCTCACGCCAGCGGAGGTCATCGCCCGCGCGGAGGCGATCGCCCCGACGCTGGTCGCGCGCCAGGCCGAGGTGGAGGAGCGCACGTACTACGCCGCGGACGTCCACGAGGCGTTTTCCAAGGCGGGGTTCTACCGGATTCTGGTGCCCCGGCGGTACGGCGGCTACGAGTTCGACATCCAGACGTTCATGCGCGTGGTGCGGACGCTGGCCAGGGGCTGCCCGTCGACGGGCTGGATGTTCTGCCTCGGCGCCGTGCACTCGGTGTTCGCCGCCACGGTGTTCTCCGAGCGCGCCCAGGACGAGATCTTCAGCGTCGGCGACTTCATCTGCCCGGCGACGGTCATGCCGGGTGGCACGGCGCAGCCGCACCCGGACGGCGGCTGGGTGATCAACGGGAAGTGGGGCTACTGCTCCGGCGCCCCGTACGCCACGCACTTCATCGGCCACGCGCTGGTCACGCGGGACGAGGACCAGCCGCCCGAGCCGATGCTGTTCATCGTGCCGCGCGACAAATTCCGCCGGCTGGACGACTGGGGTCAGCAGCTGGGCCTCAAGGGCAGCGGCTCGCACAGCATCGTGATCGAGGACGCGCACATCCCCGACCACTACGCCCTCGACACGCACATGAGCATGTACACGGTCAGCGACCAGACGCCGGGCGTCTCGCTGCACATCAGCCCGCAGTACGGCGGCGGCCCGCTCAGCTTCATGATGCTCGAGGCGGCCTGCCTCGCGGTCGGCATCGCGCACGGCGCGCTCGACGAGTACGAGCACCTGATGCAGTCCAGGACGACCTCGTTCCCGCCGATCGTCGGCCGGGCCGAGGATCCGGACTTCCAGCGCTGGTACGGCGAGGCCACGGGCAAGCTGGCCGCCGCCGAGGCCGCCGTCGAGGGCGCGATCCAGCAGTGGCAGGACCTGTGCGCCCAGGGCCCGGCGGCGTTCACCAAGCAGGCGGAGTGGCGGCTGGCCACCATCTGCCGCGAGGTGGTCCGGCTGAGCTGGACCGCCGTGGAGCAGTACCTGTTCCCAACGGCCGGGTCGAGCTCGGTCAGCCGGGGGCAGCGCATCGAGCGGGTGTGGCGGGACCTTTCCATGCTGCAGAGCCACGCCGGGGTCTCCGTCGTGCTGCAGACGATGGCCAACCGCGAGCTGGCCAAGGCCCGGTTCGGCATCGTAGACACCGAGCACTGACCGATCGCCCACGTATGTCCATTGTGGATGCTGCAATGAGGCCGAAACGCTCCACAATGGAGCACTTCAGGAGGTGCGTCGTGAAGCGATCGAGCGGACGATTCTAGGAGATTCGTTGAATCTGTGGCGACCAATTGCCACGGAGTTCCCCTGCTGCGACGCAGCCGTGACCAGTCCGGATTTTTCGAGGAGATAACCGATGGGCGACGTGACCAAGACTCGCGCGGTGGTGCTCGGCGGGAGTCTCGCCGGGCTGTTCGCGGCCAGGGTGCTCGCCGACGCATACGACGAGGTGCTCGTCGTGGACCGCGACGTGCTGACCGGAGTGGACGGACCGCGCCGCGGCTGCCCGCAGAGCCGGCACATCAACGGGTTGCTCGCCCGCGGTCAGCTGACCATGGAGGAGCTGTACCCGGGGATCACCGAGGAGATCTTCGCAGACGGCGTGCCGACCGGCGACCTGTGCGGCAACGTGCGCTGGTACTTCAACGGCGTCCGGATCCAGCAGCAGGAGGCCGGGCTGACCTGCGTGTCGGCCAGCCGGCCCATGCTGGAGAAGCACATCCGCCGGCGCACCCAGGCGCTGCCCAACGTCAAGCTGGTTGAGCAGCACGACATTCTGGGCCTGACGACGACCGCCGATCACAGCCGGGTCACCGGCGCCCGGGTGCAGCAGCAGGGCCAGAAGCAGGAGAAGGTGCTCGACGCCGACCTCGTCGTCGACGCCACCGGCCGCGGCTCGCGCACCCCGATCTGGTTGGAGCAGCTGGGTTATCCGACCGTCGAGGAGGAGAGCAAGAAGGTCGGCCTCGGCTACGTGACCCAGCACTACAAGCTGCACTGCGACCCGTACTTCGGCGACCTGTCGATCAACCCGGTGGCCAACCCGCAGCTGCCCCGCGGCGCGATCTTCACCAAGACCGACGGCGGCCGGGTCGAGATGACCGTGTACGGCATCCTCGGCGACCACCCGCCGACCGACCAGCAGGGCCTGTACGACTTCGTCGCGACCCTTGCCGCGCCGGAGATCTCCGAGGCGTTGAAGTACGCCGAGCCGCTCGACGAGCCGGTGGCCTTCCGGTTCCCGACGACGCTGCGCCGCCGGTACGAGAGGATGACCCGGTTCCCGGACGGCCTGCTGGTCGTCGGCGACGCGGTCACCTGCTTCAACCCGGTCTACGCCCAGGGCATGACGGTCGCGGCGCTGTCGGCCAAGACCATCCAACAGCACCTGCACACCGGCGCGGCGCCCAAGCCGCTCGACTACTTCCGCGACCTGGCCCGCGACGTGATCGACCCGCCGTGGGAGATGACCAACCTGGTCGACCTCACGTTCCCCGGCGTGGAGGGTGAGCGTCCGCTGCAGGTCCGGATGGCGCAGAAGTTCCTCAAGCGGGTGCAGATCGCCGCGACCAGGGACAAGAAGGTCGCCGCCGCCTACATGCGCGCGGCCGGCCTCATCGACCGGCCAGAGTCGTTGCAGCGCCCCGGTTTCATGCTGCGCGTGCTGTGGAAGTCGTTGCTCGGCCCGGCAAAGGTGCCACCGGCTCCGGCGCCGGTGCCGTTTGCGGACCAGGGCACGGACACCGGCAAGACTCGCCGGGCCGCGTGACGCGGGAGGCGGTCGGTCCCGATGGCAGGCGACGCCTCGTCCACCACATCGTCGGCGCAGGACGGGCTGTGGTTCCAGCAGCGGCTCGCTCCCGACGCGGCGCACACCGTGTCCCGGGCGTTCCGGGTCACCGGCGAGCTGAACGTGGACGCGTTGCGGGCCGCCTGGCAGGCGGTGATCGGCCGGCATGACGTGCTGCGCACCACGTTCGTCGAGCAGGACGGGTGGCCGCAGCCGCGGGTGGCCGAGCGCGGGGCGGAGCTGGCCTTCGTCGACCTCAGCGCGATCCCGCCGGCCGACCGGGACCGCGTCATCGACCGGTGGTGCGTCCGGCCGGCCGCCGTGCCGGCCAGCCTGACCGTCGCAAGGCACAGCCAGCGGGAGCACGTCATCCTGCTGGTGCTGCACCGGATGGTCGTCGATGACGGCTCGATTCCGGTGCTGCTCGACGATCTGTCCACCGGCTACGCGGCGGCCGTGCACGGC
>NZ_DASZCQ010000343.1:0-18497 GCF_035942955.1 Actinophytocola sp.
GTGTGACTCTCACACGGCGCCCCCTGACGGGAAGGGTGAGTCGTGAAGCTGGAGCACACGTTCAGCGTGCCCGCCGACCTGGACACCGTGTGGCAGGCCGTGGTCGACCCCGAACGGGTGGCCCCCTGCATGCCGGGCGCCACCCTGACCGAGGTGAACGGCTCGTCGTTCAGCGGCACCGTCAAGGTCAAGCTCGGCCCGATATCCTTGCTGTACAAGGGGTCCGGCGAGTTTCTCGAGGCCGACGAGCAGGCCCACCGCCTGGTGATCAAGGCCTCCGGCAAGGACTCCAAGGGCAATGGCACCGCCGCCGCGACCGTCACCGTGACCCTGCAGCCGAACGGCGACACCACCAACGGCTCGGTGCAGACCGACCTGACCATCACCGGCAAACCCGCCCAGTTCGGCCGCGGCATGATCTCCGAAGTCGGCGGCAAGATCCTCGACACGTTCGCCAACTGCCTGGCGACCAAGCTCGCGCCGAGCCCGTCGCCAGCCGAGCAACCCGCCGCCGCGCCCGAGCCGTCGACCCAGGCGGCAGCCGCACCCGCCGCGGCAACCCCGCAACCGGCAGATCCCGGTGCGGCAGCCCCGCAACCGGCCGCCGCACCCTCCGCATCAACCTCGCCACCTCCCGCCGGAACCGATCAGACGAGCGCGCCGTCGGCGTCCGCTGTCGGGCCGGCAACTCCGGCATCCTCAGTCACGACCCAGCCCTCGACCTCGGGATCCACCACCACCCCCGACGTGTCAACCAAGTCATCCACAGCCCCGTCCACCCTGGGGACAACCACCCCCGTTCAAGATCGTCCGGGGGTGCCCGCCGGTACGATGGACGAGGGGCCGCCCCCCGGGAGCGGTGGGGGCTACCCGCAGGAAGGCGCGGAGAAATCCGGTGCGGCGGCGGGGGATCAGTCGCGGGTGGCGGTGGTTGAGGAGAGCAGGGGGCGGTCCACGTCGAACGGGGTTCGGCGGGAGGCGGCCGAGCCGGAGACGGAGCCGATCGACCTGCTGCAGTACGCGGGGCCGTCGGTGCTCAAGCGGGTGGCGCCGCTGATCTTCGCGGGGATCGTCGTCGTGGTCATCATGGCCCGGCGGCGGCGTTCCCGTTAGTCTTGGCGACTCGTTTCGATTGCCGGATCTCCGTGTGGGGTGCACGTGGGGCGGGTCGTCACAGCCCTGCTCGCAAGCGGGGTGCTGCTCGCGGGGTGTGGGGCGGGTCCGAGCCAGGGACCGCCGGAGCCGATCGCGCCGGTGCCGCGCGGTCAGTCGGCGGGGGCGGGGCCGGACACGTTGGGGACGCCGTCGTTCACCGTGGTGGCGGCCGGTGATGTGCTGATCCATCCGCCGCTGACCGAGCAGGCGACGGCGGACGGCAAGGGGCGGCGGGACTATTCGGCGCTGTTCGCGGGGATCAAGCCGGTGATCGAGGGGGCGGACCTCGCGATCTGCCACCTGGAGGTGCCGCTGGCCGACGCCGACGGGCCGTTCACCGGGTATCCGCTGTTCTCCGCGCCGCCCGAGGTGGCCGGCGCGCTGGCCGCGACCGGCTACGACTCGTGCTCCACGGCGTCCAACCACACCATGGACCAGGGCCCGGCGGGCGTCGCCGACACGCTCGACGCGCTGGATGCCGCCGGGCTCAAGCACACCGGCTCGGCCCGCTCGGCGCGTGAGGCGGCCACCCCGCTGATCGTCGACGCCCACGGCGCGAAGGTGGGGTTGGTGTCGTACACGTTCGGCTTCAACCAGGGGACGAGCGTTCCGTCGGGGTCACCATGGCTCGGCAACCGGCTCGACCCGGCCAAGGTGCTCGCCGAGGCCCGCAAGGCCAAGGCGGCCGGCGCCGAGGTGGTGATCGCCAGCCTGCACTGGGGAATCGAGGACAGGCACGAGCCGACGGCCGATCAGCAGCGGATCGCCAAGCAGCTTCTGGCCGACCCGGCGGTGGACCTGATCGTCGGCC
This sequence comes from Actinophytocola sp., assembly GCF_035942955.1. Classification (GTDB taxonomy): domain Bacteria; phylum Actinomycetota; class Actinomycetes; order Mycobacteriales; family Pseudonocardiaceae; genus DASYTH01. Next base: position 1,967 of record NZ_DASZCQ010000343.1, read on the forward strand.
ACCACGCCCACGTGGTCCAGCCGTTCGAGAAGATCGGCGGGAAGTGGGTCGCCTACGGGCTCGGCAACCAGATCGCCCGGCACGAGCAGCCGCGCGGCACCACCGAGGAGGGGGCGATCGCCCGCTTCCGCTTCGTCAAGACGCCGGACGGCTGGGCGATCGACAAGGCGGAGTACATCCCTACGCTTGTCGACCTCGGGCCGCCCATCCGCCTTCGCGACCTCACCACCGATTCCGAAGTGGACAATGCGCGCAGGACGAAGGCGCTCGACCGCACCGACGAGGTCGTCCTCAGCCGCGCCGCGGGTGACGCCGGCCTGACCCGGCCCGGGACCTGACCGGCCCCGCAAGGCCGTGCAGCAGGAGACCGGTGAGGGTGTCGAGGATCCGATCATCGTCGGAGCGGCCACCGTCGGCGGTGAGCAGCGCGTCGCCGAGCATGGAGAGCATCGCGCCCATTGCCGCGGCCACCAGCTCGGGGTCGCCGGGCAGCTGATGCCCGCGGTCGCGCAGGTGCTCCAGGTGCTGGCGGAACTTCGCCGTCTCACCCACCAGCGCCCGCCAGGCCCGCGGATCCGGGCTCGGCGGCGATCATCGACTGCATGAGGGCCACCCGGGCCGCCCCGAGTAGGGCCACCCTCGTCTTGGCCGCCTTCGTCTGGTGGCGGCGTCGCCGGAGCCTCGGCCGCGCTCGCCCTGTGCCGGACCGGCGCCGAGGTCACCGTGGACGAGTCGCACCCGGATCCCGGCGGCGACGTCGGTTCGTTCGTCAGCCTGGCCAGCAACGGGTTGCGCGGCCTTGACGCGCTCGGCTGCCTTGCGGAGATCCAGCGGGCCGGGATCGACGTGCCGCGGCAGCGGATGTGGTCGGCGTCCGGGAGGCTACGGAGCGATGTGCCGCGCGGCCGCCCATCATCCCCGCCGCGCTGGCGGCGTACGACACCGAACGCCGCCCGCGGATTGTCAAACTTCTCGGCACCGCCGAGGACAACCGCAACACCAAGACGGCCGGCCCCCTCAAGCGCCGACTCCAGGCCCTCGCGATGCGGTTGTTCGTGCCGTTGTTCTACGAGAAGCCCACGGCTTGGCTACGGTCGCTTAACCGAGGAAGCGGCGCCAGTGGGTGTGCGGAAACTCCAGGTGCGGGCCGTCAGGGTTCTTCGAGTCGCGGACCGCGACCGCCTCGACGACGAAGGCCACCTCGACGCAGTTGCTGCCGGCAGAGCCGCCGCTGAAGCTGCTCCTGCGCCAGGCGATCTGGACGCAGTTGCCGGTGCCGCCGCCGCTGAAGCTGCTCTTGCGCCAGGTCGACCAGATGGTGCGGTCCTGCTCAGGCGCGGTCATCGCGTTCCTCTTCCGGTTGGTCGTGCTCGCTTGCCAGCTGGGCAAGGAAGTCCCTCGATTCTCCCACGCTGAGGGCGAGCCGGGAGATTCTGGCAAGGATTCGGCCATAGGTTTCGATGTCGGCACGTCCATCCAGGAAGATGCTGGTGGTGAAGGTCTCCAGGTAGACCACCGGCCCGTGCTCGGCATAGCGCATCACCCGGAACGGACCGTTGAACGCGCCGTGTGGCCCAGCCGTGGACGGCACGATCCGGATCACGCAATGCGACAAGGACGTTTGGAACACCAGCTGGAGTAGCTGCTCGTTCATGACCTGCTCGCCGCCGACCTGCGAGCGCAATGCGCTCTCGTGGATGAAGAAGTCGAATACCGGCGGGTCTGGCCGGCGCATCAGGGCCTGCCGATCCATCCGGGCTTGGACACGCGCCTCGACTTCTTCCTGGGGTATCAGGCCGGTCCAGTAGAACAAGGCTCGGGCGTAGGCCTCGGTCTGCAGCAAGCCGGGGATGAGCAGCGGATCGTACTCATGGATGTTCACCGCGGTGGTCTCATGGAAGACCAGGGAGCGCAGCTCGTCCGGCAGGCGCTGGCCGTGCGGGCGGATCAGGTAGCCGTCGTCGGGCTCCCTGGCCAACTCGAGCAGCTCGTTCAGCTCCTCCTTGTGCACTCCGCAGAAGGTCAGGTAGATCGCGACATCCACTTCGGACTGGCCGCGGCCACCGCTCTCCATCCTGGACAGCTTGGCCGGCGACCAGCCGAGCTTGCGCGCCACGTAGCTCAACTGCAGGCCCGCCGCCAACCGCCGCTTCCGCAGCTCGGCGCCCAACTCCCGACCACGCGCGGTGGAATCCCGGTCCGTCATAACGGCACGGTAAGCCGGACGCGCCGCCCGACGTGCCCACGACACCGCGGGTCCACGCGATCGGATCAGGCCTTACCGGGCGGTCAAGCCGTTAGCAGGTCGTCGGCGTCGACGATGGTGTAGGAGTAGCCCTGTTCGGCGAGGAAACGTTGGCGGTGGGCGGCGTAGTCGGTGTCGAGGGTGTCGCGGGAGACGACGGAGTAGAAGTGGGCTTGGCGGCCGTCGCCTTTGGGGCGCAACAATCTTCCGAGCCGTTGGGCTTCCTCCTGGCGGGAGCCGAAGGTGCCGGAGACTTGGACGGCGACGGAGGCTTCGGGTAGGTCGATGGAGAAGTTGGCGACTTTGGACACGACCAGGACGCGTTGCTCGCCGCGGCGGAAGGCGTCGTAGAGGGCTTCGCGTTCGGCGTTTTTGGTGGAGCCTTGGATGATGGGGGCGTCGAGGAGGGCGCCCAGCTCTTCGAGTTGGTCGAGGTAGGCGCCGATGACCAGGGTGGGTTCGTCGGGGTGGCGGGCCAGGATGCGTTGCACGACCGGGAGTTTGGTGGCCACGGTGGAGCACAGTCGATACTTTTCGTCGGCTTCGGCGACGGCGTAGGTGAGTCGTTCGTTGTCGGTGAGGGTGACGCGAACCTCGGTGCAGGCGGCGGGAGCGATCCAGCCCTGGGCTTCGATGTCGCGCCAGGGGACGTCGTAGCGTTTGGGTCCGATCAACGAGAACACGTCGCCTTCGCGGCCGTCCTCGCGGACCAGGGTGGCGGTCAACCCCAGCCGGCGGCGGGACTGCAGGTCGGCGGTCATCCGGAACACCGGCGCCGGCAGCAGGTGCACCTCGTCGTAGATGACCAGGCCCCAGTCGCGGGAGTCGAACAGCTCCAAGTGCCGGTACTCGCCCTTGGACTTGCGGGTCATCACCTGGTAGGTGGCGATGGTGACCGGGCGGATCTCCTTGCGCTCGCCGGAGTACTCGCCGATCTCGTCCTCGGTCAGCGACGTGCGGGCGACCAGCTCACGCTTCCACTGCCGCCCGGCCACGGTGTTGGTCACCAGGATCAGCGTGGTGGCCTGCGCCTCGGCCATCGCCGCGGCGCCGACCAGCGTCTTGCCCGCGCCGCACGGCAGCACCACCACGCCCGATCCGCCGGCCCAGAACGCCGACGCGGCCTTGCGCTGGTAGTCCCGCAGCGCCCAGCTGTCCTCGCGCAGCGCGATCGGGTGGTGCTCGCCGTCGACGTAGCCGGCCAGGTCCTCGGCCGGCCAGCCCACCTTGAGCAGCAGCTGCTTGAGCCGGCCGCGCTCGCTTGGGTGCACGACGACGGTGTCCTCGTCGATCCGTGCGCCGAGCATCGGGCCGATCTTCTTGTTGCGCAGGACCTCCTCGAGCACCGCGCGGTCCACAGTGGACATCACGAGCCCGTGCGCCGGGTGGTTGACCAGCGTCAGCCGGCCGAACCGGCCCATGGTGTCGACCACGTCGATCAGCAGCGGCTGCGGTACCGGGTAGCGCGAGTACCGGGACAGCGCGTCGACCACCTGCTCGGCGTCGTGCCCGGCGGCGCGCGCGTTCCACAGCGCCAGCGGGGTGATCCGGTAGGTGTGCACGTGCTCCGGCGCCCGCTCCAGCTCGGCGAACGGCGCGATGGCGATGCGCGCGTCCTCGGACAGCGGGTGGTCGACCTCGAGCAGCAAGGTCTTGTCGGATTGCACGATCAGCGGGCCGTCGGTCACCTTCCCAGTCTCCCATTTCACCCGACCGGCGTATGCGGACGCGGGACATCGCGCTAGATTGCGGCGCGACGACTCCCCGACGAGGTGACGCATGAACCACCCGAACCCTCCCCACCAGCCGGGTCCGTACGGTCCGCCGCCACCTGGGCAGCAACCCCCGCCCTACCGGCCGCCGCAGCCACCACCGTACGGTCAGCAGCCACCTCCGTACCGGCAGCAGCCGCCGCCCTACCGGCAGCCACCCACGCCGCCGGGTGGGCAACCGCCGCCCCACGGTCAGCCGGCCACACCGCCCGGCGGCCAACCGCCGTTCGGTCCACCGTCCACACCGCCCGGCGGCCAGCCGCCACCGTTCGGCCAGCCGCAGTCCGACTACCCGCCGCCCCCGGACTACCCGCCCGCCCCGACCGGCGGCGAGCCGGCCAAGCCGAGCGGCAAGCGCAAGCTGCTCGTCGGCATCATCGCGCTCGTGGTGGCCGCCGGGGCTTATGCCATCTTCCAGTTCGTCCTCAACAAGGACAGCGCCAGCAGCGCAGAGGCCGGGGACTGCATCAAGGTCAACCGCGCCTCCACCACAAGCGCCGACGTCGAGAAGATCGACTGCAACGACAACATCGCCGTGTTCAAGGTGGCCAAGAAGCTCGACAACGACACCGACCAATGCCCGACGCCGGACTACGAGAAGTACACCCAGACCGGCGCCGGCTCGGACTTCGCGCTGTGCCTCATGCTCAACGCCAAGGAAGGCGACTGCTTCGCCGACTACGACACTCCGGACAAGCGGGCCCGAGTGGACTGCGCCAGCGCCGAGGTGAAGGTGGCCAAGCTGGTCTCCGGCACCGCCGACGAGAAAGCATGCGAGCAGGACAGCCTGGCGCTGGTCTACCCCGAACCGGCCACCACGTTCTGCCTGGTTCAGCCGCAGGGGTTGTGAGCCTTTCGAGCGCTGACCTGGGGTAGCTTGGCTTGGGTGAGCACGGTTCGAGACGTCACCCGCGAGCTGATGCGCCGGCTCGACCTGACCACCGTGTTCGGCAACCCCGGCACGACCGAGATCGGGTTCCTGCGCGACTGGCCGTCGGACTTCCGCTACGTGCTCGGGCTGCAGGAGTCGGCCGTCGTCGCCATGGCCGACGCGTACGCCCAGGTACGCCGGTCGCCGGTGCTGGTGAACCTGCACTCGGCGGGCGGCGTCGGCCACGGCCTCGGGCACGTCTTCACCGCGTACCGGCACCGCACCCCGATGATCGTGCTCGCCGGCCAGCAGGTGCGCTCGCTGCTGCAGCCGGGCGAGGCGTTTCTCGCCGCCGACGACGCCGCGCAGTTCCCGCGGCCGTACGTCAAGTGGAGCTGTGAGCCGGCCCGCGCCGCCGACGTGCCCGCCGCGATCGCCCGCGCGTACCACGTGTCGACGTCCGCGCCGTACGGTCCGACGTTCGTCTCCGTGCCCGCCGACGACTGGGACGAGGCCGCCGCGCCCGTCGCCGTCCGGCCCCGGATCGCCGGCTTCGCCCCGGACCCCGACGCCCTCGGCGGGCTGGTCGACGCGCTGACCGCCGCCCGGCGCCCGGCCCTGGTGGCCGGCCCGGCCGTCGACGTGGACGGCGCCGTGCCCGACCTGGTCGAGCTGGCCGAGAAATGCCGGGCCGCCGTGTGGGCCAGCCCGATGTCACCGCGCTCGTCGTTCCCCGAGGATCACCCGCTGTTCCAAGGCTTCCTGCACCCCGAGGAGCGCGCGCTGGCCGACGCGCTGTCCGGCTACGACCTGGTCGTCGTGCTCGGCGCCCCGGTCTTCACCTACCACGTGTTCCGCGGGTCGTCGTCCGTCCCGCTGCCCCCGCTGTACCTGATCAGCGAGGACGAGCAGCTGCTCGCCCGCGCGGCCACCGGCGTCGGCATCCGGGCCACGCTGCGTCTGGCCATCCGCGCGCTCACCGCCGCGCTCCCGCCGTCCGACCGCGTCCCGCCGGCCCCGCTGGCCCGCCCGCCCCGCCCCGCCGCGCGCTCGCCCATCCCGGTCGACCTCGTGCTCGCCACCCTCGCCGACGAGCTCCCCGCCGACGCCATCGTCGTCGAGGAGATCCCCAGCCACCTCAACGTCCGCCGCTCCCACCTGCCGATCCGGGCCCGCGGCACCGGCCTGCTCAGCACCCCGAGCGGCACCCTCGGCTACGCGCTGCCCGCCGCCATCGGCGCCGCCCTCGGCCGCCCCGACCGGCGGGTGGTCGCGGTCGTCGGCGACGGCTCGGCGATGTACGGCATCCAGGCCCTGTGGACCGCCGCCCAGGAGAACGCCCCGGCCGTGTTCGTCATCCTGGACAACTCCCAGTACGCCGCGGTCCGCATCCTCGCTGAGTCCGCAGGCGGCGCCAAGGTCCCTGGCGTCGACCTCGGCGGCATCGACTTCACCGCGCTCGCCACCGGCCTAGGCTGCGCCACCCACCTGATCGACCACCCCCGCGACCTCCGCCCCACCCTCACCAAGGCCCTGACCGACGACCGCCCCACCGTCCTCCACATCAAGATCGACCCCGACCCGCACACCCTGTACTGAGCCGAATCCGCTCCCGGGCGACCTCCCGGCACAGTCGGCTGCCGGACGCGGGACACACCGAGCCGGGAGCGCGGCAAAACCTCAGTTGACCTTCGCTCCTACCCCAACCCAGCCCCACCCGTCCTCAGGGGCTCCGGCAAGATCGCCGATTCTGCAGCCGATTCGGGCGATCGGACCGGTATCTCGGCGATCATGCCTGCCTCCCGGCACCATGCCAGGGCCCTGCCGGATAAGCGCAGGGCTGCCGCACAGTCGGGCTTCCGCAACGCGTCACACGGTTGCCCGGAACCGTCATACGCCGACCCGACGGCGGGACACGCCCGGGATCGCGGTCCTGGCCCGGCGTGTCTCGCCTTCGGTAGGCGTGTTCGGCCTTGGCGCCGCCGTGTCAAACCCCCCGTTGATCTTCGCTTCTACCCCTACTCGGCCCCCACCCCGTCATGGGGTGGGGGGTGGGTTCGTGGGCAGTTTAGCCGCGCCGATCGACGGGTGATCTTGACCGGCCGGAGTTGTCCACAGGTGGGTGGGGTTGTGGATAAGGGGTCAGGGGACCTCGGCGCGGCGGGCGGTTTCGGCGCGTTCGGCCTCGAGGAAGGGGTCGGTGGTGGGGCCGGGCCGGGCCGGGGTGCGGTCGTCGACGCGGGGGGTGTGGAGGAGGCGGGCGATCTCGGTGCGGAGCTCGACGAAGGTGGCCGAGCCGCGGGTGGTGATCTGGTCGCGGTCGGCGGGGAGGTCGACGGGGAGATCGCGGACGATGGTGGCGGGGGAGGCCGACAGCACGAGGACGCGGTCGCCGAGGTAGACGCTTTCGTCGATGTCGTGGGTGACCAGCAGAACGGTGGACTTGTGCTCGCGGCGGACGCGGAGCAGGAGGTCCTCGAGCTCGGCGCGGGTCTGGGCGTCGACGGAGGCGAACGGCTCGTCCATGAGCAGCAGGGCGGGCTGGCAGGCGAGGGCGCGGGCAATGGACACGCGCTGCTGCATGCCGCCGGACAGCTGCCACGGATATTTTCCGCCGACGTCGCCGAGGCCGACCCAGTCGAGCGCCTCGGCGGCCCTTGCCCGGCGGGCGGCACGGGACGACACCCGGCCCCGTAGCGGGAACTCGACGTTGCGGCGGACGGTGAGCCAGGGGAACAGCGAGCGGCTGTAGTCCTGGAACACCACGGCGAGGTCGGTGGGGACGCCGTGCACCGGGTTGCCGTGCAGGCGGATCTCGCCGGCGGTGGGCGTGATCAGCCCGGCGATGCAGCGCAGCAGGGTGGACTTGCCGCAGCCGGAGGGACCCACGATGCACGCGAGCTGGCCGGTCTGCACCGTAAAAGTCAGGTCCTGCACGGCGATGTGTGCTTCTGCCCCCGCGCCGTAGCGGTGAACGAGGCCGTTCACCTCCAGCATCGTTGGCATGTCACCCTCCTGCCTGCATTGCGTGTTCGGTGTGCCGGCTCGGCTGCCAGGCCAGCACCCGCCGCTCGACGATGAGGAACAGCGTGTTGAGCACGTACCCGACGATGCCGAGCAACACGATCCACGCCCACATGATCGTGGGGTCGAACTGGCGCTGGGCGAAGATCAGCTCGCTGCCGATCCCGCCGGACCTGCCCACCAGTTCCGAGACAACCATGAGCAGCACGGCGATGGAAAGGCTCAGCCGCAGTCCGGCGAAGATTTTCGGCAGGGCCGCGGGCAGCACCACCATCGTGACCCACTGGGACCGGGAGGTGCGGAACGACCGGGCCGTGTCGGTCTGCACCGGGTCGACCGACCGGACCCCGTCCACGGTGTTGAGCAGCACCGGCCACACCGCGCCGAACACGATCGTGGCCAGCTTCATCTCGTGGTCGATGCCGAACAGGCCGATGAACACCGGGATCAGCGTCACCGGCGGGATCGCCCGCATGAAGGCGAACAGCGGTCCCACGTAGTCCATCCCGGTGCGCGACCGGCCGAGCGCGGCGCCGAGCGCGACCCCGATGACCGCGGCGATGAGGAAGCCGCCGAGGATCCGGCCGAGGCTGGGCAGGATGTTCTCGAACCACGAGTCGGTCAGGAACAGGTGCGACGCCGGCCCGGTGAACCAGAGCTCGAACCCCGCCTCGGCGATCGCCGTCGGCGGCGGGAGGAAGTAGGCCTTCGCCGCCCGCGCGGCCAGCTCCCACACCACGACCGCGCCGAGGAGAACCAGCCAGCGCTGCATCAACCAGATCAGCTGACGGCTCATTTGGTCTCCCCGACGACCGTGCTCCACCTGAACCAGCGCCGGCCGAGCCGCTCGAGGCCCTCGTTGATCAGGTAGCCGATGACGCCGGCCACGATGGTGGCGGCCAGCACCAGGTCCATCCGGCCGGCGCCCTCGTAGACCTCGAGGGTGTACCGGCCGATCCCGCGGATCGCGCCGGCGACGTACTCCACGCTGATCACCACGATCAGCGCGATCGCCGCGGACAGCCGGATCCCGGTGAAGATGAACGGCGCCGCGTGCGGCAGCGCCACCGAGGTCATCACCCTGGCCCGGCTGGTGCCGAACGACCGCGCCGTGTCCACGAGCAGCGGGTCGATCTCGTCCAGCGCGTAGATCGTGTTGAACATGATCGGCCAGACCGAGGCGTACACCGCGAGCGTGATCTTGGTATCCGGCCCGCCGCCGATCAGCACGAGCGCGGCCGGGATCAGCGCCACCGAGGGGATGGGGCGCAGGAACTCCACGATCGCCCTGGTCGCGACGCGCACCGCCGGGAGGCTGCCGAGGACGAGACCGGCCGGCACGGCGATGGCGATCGCGATGCCCAGCCCGATCGCCCAGGCCAGGACGGTCGCGATCACGTCGCGAAGGAACACCTCGGTGCTGAGCAGGTCCACCAGCCGGGGCAGCACCTCGCTGGCCGGCGGGATGGACAGTGTGGACACCAGGCCGGACCTGGCGGCCACCTCCCAAATCAGGAAGAAGCCGCCAAGCCCGATCAGGTTCCGGACGATCGGTCGCACGCTAGCCCGTCGTCGCCGGCTTGGCGATCATCTTGGACGCGTCGATCTTCTCCGGGATCACCTTGAACTCCAGCATGAGGTCGGCCACCCGCTGCAGCCGCGTCGCGTCGAGCGCCGACTGGAAGGTCAGCAGCGTGACCAGCTTGGCGGTGTCCGCGTCGATCTTCGCGTACTCCTGCAGCAGCGGCTCCACCTTGCTCCGGTCCGCCTTGGCCTCGTCGGTCGCCCGCTGCATGACCCGCTGGAACGCGGCCACGGTCTTCGGGTTGTTCTTGACGAACTCGGCGGTGGAGCCGTACCCGGCGGTCGGCATGTTGGCCGTGGGGCCGGTCGCGGTGTCGAAGACCGGGATCGCACCGACCGTCTTCTGCGCCTGGGACAGGAACGGCTCGGTCACGAAGGCGGCGTCGACGCTGTGCTTGGCCAGCGCGTCGGCGGTCTGCGGGAACGGGATCTCCACGTAGGTGATCGAGGCGGGGTCGATCCCGTTGGTCTTGAGGGTGGAGTTGATCATCAGGTCGGAGATCGTGTTTCGGGCGGTGATCGCCACCTTCTTGCCGGCCATGTCCTTGATGCTCTTGACCGGCGAGTCCGGCATGGCCACGACCATGCAGCTGCCGGGGCCGGCCGAGGAGGCGTCGGCGACGAACATGATGTCGGCCGCGCCCTTGGACTTTGCCACGAAGAACGGGGTGAAGCTCGAGTAGGCGATGTCAACTTCCTTGGCGGTCAGCTTGGAGACCGAGTCGCCACCGCTCTTGGCGACCACGACGTCCTTCGCGGGGTCGAAGGTGAAGCCGGCCTCCTTGAAGTACCCGTTCTTCACCGCAAGGTGGAACGGGGCGAGGTCGGACGTGGTCATGATCGAGAGCTTGAGATTGGGCTTCTCCAGGCCACCGGGGGAATTCGTGGCCGGGGACTCGTCGTCGGAGCCGCCGAGCAGCCCGCAGCCGGTCAGGGCGCTGAACAGGGCGACGACTAAGACGGCGATGGGGAAGCGAGCGCGTAGGGATGAGGTTCCGCGTCGGGGCATGAAGCCTCTCCTCGTGGATGAAGTACGTGTAGGTGGTATGGACAACGGGCAACACTGTAGAGACAGTGGCCATCGCGTCACAATCAGTGCCCGATACGCTGGATTCCCACTGTTGACACCACACCTTCGTGTTGTCTAGACCGCAGCTCGTCGGGCTTGTGCATACTGTGGCGAGTCCGACTGGGACCGTCCTTACAACGTGTGAGTGACAACTACAAAGCGTTTCAGCCTGTCGCCAACCTGATACCAGCTCGCGCGGTTTTCGATACCAGCCGTTCGGCTGAATCGTTGCTCGAGTGTGACGCGGCCACCCGGAAGTGGGTCCATGCGCCTAGAAGGCTTACATCGTGGCGTAGACTCCGCTACCTTCGGTTGCCACAGTGAGGTTGAGGTTCATCGAAGCGGTGAGGGTGGGCGCGCCGATGGGTCGGCGTCTTCACTGGGGTAGCTGTCCAAACTAGCTGGCCTCAGGGTAAAGGGCTACTGGCTGAAGAGCAGGGAGAGTGCTGGGAGTGCCCGACCACACTGCCGGGGTTCAACCTGGCCCCGGGATTGGCGCCTTGCCGGGTGGTGTCGACGCGTCCGATCGAGACCGTGATGCCGCCACCAGAGACAGGGCGCGCGCCCTCGCATCGCGGCGGGCGGTGAAGGGTGGCTCGCCGTGGCGCATGCGCAACTGGCGGCTGCGTACGAAGCTGATCGCCGTCCTCTTCGTCCCGACGCTGACCGCGCTGGCGCTCGGCGGGCTGCGGGTGAAGGCGGACCTCGACCGGGCCGATGCCTTCCGGCAGACGGTCAGCCAGGTCGACCTGGCCCGCAACGTCACGCGGGTGGTGCACGAGCTGCAGAAGGAGCGCACGCTGTCGGTGGCCTGGAAGGCCCTCGGCGACCGCAGCGCGCCCCGCCAGGAGCTCGACGCCCAGATCACCCGGGTCGACCAGGCCGTCGTCGAGGCCAACGCCGCGGCCGCACGCCTGGAGACCGAGGCCGCGGTTCAGCAGCGGTACGACCGGGGCCTGCAGCGGCTCACCGCGCTCAAGGCGCTGCGGGACGCCGCCAAGGGAACCGACTACCCGGACGTGTCGGTCTTCACCTCGTACTCGAACATCCTGGACGCGCTGATCCAGTTGGGACGCGAGGTCAACACCGCGGTCACCGACCGGGAGCTGCTCCGCGAGGGCACGGTCATCCAGGCGCTCAGCGAGCACAAGGAGTTCGTCGGCAAGGAGAACGCGATCCTGGAGATCGCCGCCTCCCCGGCGCGCAACCAGTTCCCCGCCAACCTGCTCGACCGGGTCCGGGCCGCCCAGGCAAGCTCCGAGGCCACCCGGGACGCCTTCTTCGCCAACTCCGCCCCGGCGCAGCAGCAGCTGTACTCCGACACCGTCAGCGGCACCCAGGTCGACAACCGGGAGCGGCTCAAGCAGACCGCGATCATCCGCGCGGAGAACCTGCAGCCGCTGGACTTCACCCCCGAGGCGCGCCAGCAGCTGACCACCGACGGCTTCGCCACCGTCGAGCGCATCCGCACGGTCGAGACCAACCTGCTCGACCGCCTCCGTGCCGCGGCCGACGACCAGGCCTCGGCGGCCACCAACTCGGCCTGGCGCAACGCCGCCTACGTGCTGGCCGCGCTGCTGCTGGCCGTGCTGCTGATGCTGATCGTCTCCCGGTCGCTGCTCAAGCCGCTGCGCGTGCTGCGGCGCGACGCGCTGGACGTGGCCAACCGCCGCCTGCCGGCGACGGTGCAGCGGATCCTCGCCGACCCCGACCCGGTGGCGGCGGCCAAGACCGCGATCGACCCGGTCCCGGTGTTCACCCGCGAGGAGACCGGCCAGCTGGCCCGGTCCTTCGACGCGGTGCACGACCAGGCCGTCAAGATGGCGACCGAGCAGGCCCTGCTGCGCGACAACATCAACTCGATCTTCGTCAACCTGTCCCGGCGCAGCCAGGCGCTCGTCGAGCGGCAGCTTGCCCTCATCGACCGGCTCGAGCAGGACGAGCAGGACCCCGACCAGCTCGCCAGCCTGTTCGAGCTGGACCACCTGGCCACCCGGATGCGGCGCAACAGCGAAAGCCTGCTGGTGCTGTCCGGCAGCGGCCTTTCCCGGCAGCTGTCCCGGCCGGTGCCGGCGTCCGAAGTGGTCGGCGCCGCGGTGTCCGAGGTGGAGCACTACGCCCGGATCGAGGTCGTCTCCGCTCCTGAGGTCACCGTCCAGGGCCGCGCGGTCAGCGACCTCGTGCACCTCATCGCCGAGCTGCTGGACAACGCCACCTTCTTCTCCGAGCCGGACAAGAAGGTCGTCGTGCGGATGGCCGTGACCCGCAAGAAGGAGCTGGCCATCCAGATCACCGACTCCGGGGTCGGAATGTCCGAAGAGGAGATCGAGGCGGCCAACCAGCGCCTTGCCGACCCGCCGGACCTCGACGTCGCGGTGACCAGGCGGATGGGCCTCTACGTGGTCGCCCGGCTGGCCAAGCGGCACAACATCATCGTGCGGCTGCGCGACAACGAGGACATCGAGGGCGGGCTGATCGCGCGGATCAACGTCCCGGCCGACCTGATCGCGCCCGCCGGCACGGCGACGCACGCGCTGCCGTCGGCTCTGCACAGCGACCTGGACACCACGTCCAGCCTGGCCGCGACCGGCCACACTGGACAGTTCACCAGCCCGGCCAGCCGGGCGAGCGGCATCGCCGGTGCGTTCACCGGCGGCATTCCGCGGCTGCGCCCGGACAGCGGTCTGGTCGGCGAGTCCCAAGTGGACCGTCCGGCCCAGGAGGTCGCCGGGTACCCGCCGTTCGCCCCCGCCTACAACCCCGGCGGGGTGAGCAACGCCAACGGCGTCGGCGACACGCAGGGCGGCTGGACCAGCAAGCCCACCGAGGCGGTGGCCGACGGCGGCGACGGCAAGCGCAACGGCCGGTCCGACGAGCAGCCGACCACGGCGCTGTTCGGCAACCCGCTTACCGACCCCGCCCCGAGCCAGCCGCAGCAGCAGCCCGCGGTCGCCGACACCACCGGCTCGCAACCGCTGCAGGAGGTAGCGCTCAACGTGGACGCGCCGACCGAGCGGTTGCCGATCTACGAGCAGGTGCTGTCGCAGTGGTTCGAGTCCGTCGACACCGGCGCCCACCGGGCCGCCGACACGTCCCGCAACGGCGACGCCGAGGGTGAGACCCCCTCGGCCAACGGCGAGGAGCCGGCCGCCGAGGAGGCGCCGCGGCCCGAGACCAAGCCGTGGGTCTCGCCGGGCGACGAGGGGTGGCAGGCCGCCCGCGCGTTGCTGGAGAACACCGGCGAGGATGTGCTGACCAACGCGGGCCTGCCGAAGCGGGTGCCCAAGGCCCATCTCGTGCCCGGGTCGGCGGCGCCACGCCACGAGGCCGCGGAGGCGCCACCGCCTCCGCCGCTTCCGCCCCGCTCGGCCGAGGCCGTGCGTGGCCGGATGTCGAGTTTCCAGCAGGGGGTACGGCGTGGACGCCATGCTCTGATCGAGGCCTACGCTGGTGACCCGTCCTCTTCCGACGAGAGCCGTAAAGACGAGGAGCAGGAGTGACGACCGCGTCCGTACAACAGCCCGGCAGTTTCGGGTGGCTCATCACCGATTTCGTCCGCCAGGTGCCCGGCGTCGCGCACGCGGTGGTGGTCTCGGCCGATGGCCTGCTGCTCGCCAGCTCCCAGGGCCTGCCGCGGGACCGCGCGGAGCAGCTTTCCGCGGTGGCTTCGGGCCTGGTCAGCCTGACCCAGGGCGCCGCACGGTGCTTCGAGGCCGGTGGGGTGAACCAGACCGTGGTCGAAATGGACCGCGGTTACCTGTTCCTGATGTCCATTTCGGACGGCTCGTGCCTTGCCGTGCTGGCCGCGCCGAACTGCGACATCGGGTTGGTTGCCTACGAGATGACGTTGCTGGTCGAACGCGTCGGCCAGCAGATGACTCCGGAGCTGCGCGCTCAGCTGCAGGGAGCGCAGCGCAGGTGAGCGGAGCTTGCGGAGCGAACCATCGACGCTGCCCCGACGCCGAGGGACGAGGCGGCGGGGTCACCAGCACCGAGCTTGCGAGGTGCTGGACTTGAGCGTCGGCGCATTAGCCGCGCCGCCGCGCCAGAGCGGAGGATGACACAAAGATGCCGGAGAGAGGTTGGGAGGATCTTCCCGAGCACGGCGACGCGCCGAACCGGTTCGATGTGGGCGGTTTGGGCGCGCGGCTGTTCGGGGGACCGAGCGCGACCCTGTACGGCGACCCCGGGATCCCCGCTCAGACCGATTGGGACAGCAAGGAGATCCCGTCAGTCAGCAATGGTGTTGGGGGTTCGGAGCCGGCGGGCAACGGAGGCGCGAACGTCGCGGCCGAGGTCGAGGCCGGCTCGTACGAGGCCGGCTCGATGGTGCGCCCCTACACCAAGACCGGTGGTCGTACCAGGTCCGAGTACGACCTGGCCATCGAGGCGCTGGTGTCCACCAGCGAGCGGGGCCGGTCGCTGGACACGTCGTTGCGTCCGGAGCATCGCTCCATTTGTGGACTGTGCCTGGACACCAGGTCCGTCGCCGAGGTCGCCGCGCACCTGCGGCTGCCCCTCGGCGTTGCCAGAGTGTTGATCGGAGATATGGCTGGCATGGGGCTCGTCCTGATCCATCAGAGCGGCATGGTCGTCGGTGACCGGCCGTCGATCGAATTCATGGAAAGGGTGCTCAGTGGTCTCCGCAGGCTCTAGTCCCCTCAGCTCGCGCGGCTCGGCCGCTCCGCAGCCGACCACGTCGGCCAAGATCGTCGTCGCCGGCGGCTTCGGCGTCGGAAAGACGACGCTCGTCGGCTCGGTCTCGGAGATCGTTCCGCTGACCACCGAGGCCGTCATGACCGAGGCGAGCGTCGACGTCGACGACCTGTCGGCCACGCCGAACAAGACCACCACCACGGTCGCCATGGACTTCGGTCGGGTCTCGCTGGACAGCGACCTGATCCTGTACCTGTTCGGCACGCCGGGCCAGCACCGGTTCTGGTTCATGTGGGACGACCTGGTGCGCGGCGCGATCGGCGCCGTGGTGCTTGTCGACACCCGCAGGCTGGCCGACGCGTTCGCCTCGATCGACTTCTTCGAGGACCGCCAGCTGCCCTACGTGATCGCGATCAACTGCTTCGACCGGGTGCTGCACCACCGCGTGGACGACGTCCGCGACGCCCTGACCATCGAGCAGACCGTGCCCGTGGTCACCTGCGACGCGCGCGACCGCGAATCGACCAAGGAGACATTGATCACACTGGTCGAGCACGCCATGCACCAACGCATGTCCGCACGCGCGGGTTAGGGGTCGGCTCAGGCGGCCTCGCCGAGGGCGCGGCGGGCGTAGTAGCTCATGGACTCGGTGGCCTCGGTCGCCGCTTCGAGATCTTCGCGGGCGAATGCCCGTAACGCGTCGGCGGCCCGGCAGACACCCATGATCGCGTCGATGATCCGCTCGTGTTCCTCGTCGGTCCGTGTGAGATCCAACTCGCCCAGCAGGTTCTGGACGGACTCGTCAAGACTGTCGGCCCGCTCGAGGAAATCGTGGCGGACCACGGCATGCCCCTGGTCCGGGGTGAGCTCGTCGTCGGCCATAGCCACACGGTGCGCTCGCGCGGTCAACTCGCGGTCGCATCCGGCTCGAGTCCTGGCCGACTCAGGTGTCCTCGACCAGGGCGGCGGCGGTAATGCGGTGCAGCGGGTACTGGCGGACCGCGCCGTGGGTGACGTCGCGTCCCTCCAGGATGCCGCCGCCGACCCGAAACGGGTCGACGATGCGCTGCGACGCGCTGCCGTGGCTGTCGACGAACCAGATCCAGACGTGGCTCTGCGCGGCGATGGCCTCGCGCAGCAGGGCGACGGTGGCCGCGGTGTCGGTGACCCCGGAGCCGGAGGCCAGTGACACGGTGCGGGTCGGTCGGCGCTCGGCGGCGCGGTCGCCGGCCCGCAGGCCGCGGACCAGCTCGGCGAGCCGGTCCGGGGTGGGCGCCCGGGGAGTGGACGGCCGGCGGGTGGTGCGGGCC
>NZ_DASZCQ010000344.1:0-39177 GCF_035942955.1 Actinophytocola sp.
TATTGTCAAATGGGTCGTCGACTTCTATAATTGTCGACGTCGCCACAGTTCCTGTGGCATGCAGTCCCCGATCGACTACGAGACCCGTGCGGCCGACCGAGCCGCATAGAGGAGTCCTCCACGATCCGGGGGGAAGCTCACTTGACCAAACCGAAAATGCCTACGATCTTCGGAAGTCCGGTAAGAGTCCCCGATCTTCGAATGGATAGAATGCTGGTACAACCCGGAACGCAGACATTCCGGTATCGGAATGCACAGCCCCGTCACGTTTGAAGCCCTGCACACGGAGTCAGACCAAGATCACTGATCCCATACCCGACGTGTCCGGCCAACGGGGCTGAGATCAGTGGTCGACGCGGACGAGAGTAGGCCTGTGCTGGCTGGGCCACCAGGCAGGTGGATCCATCCCGTGGTCGTTGTTTCCTTGACTGCCACGGAGACCGGGCGATACGCGGCCGGGTTGCAGGCCCGGCTGTGTCGAACTACCTCATCGAAGAACCATGACGACGTGATCATCGCCAGAACGCCGGACGAATGGCCAAGCGCGGCCTTGAGCGGATCTGCCTCAAGCAGACGGAACGCCAGGTTGACCGCAGCTGCTGTAACCCCATGCGGGTCATAGTTGATCTCCCCGGCATGCAGCGCCATCCGTAGCCGGATTCGCGCCTCGACCCGATACGTCCCATTGTGTGCATGCAACGCTTCGACGAGCGCATTGGGCAGCGCATCGACGAACAGGCTCTTCGGCACGTCGGCCCGGGCCAGCACAAGCACGCCGTCTCCGCGGTCCTCGTGATCGCAATCGGTCCATGAAATCCCTGCTGTGTGGAACGCCTTCTGCATGGCTCGATACAGACCTGCGCGCACCGCGACCTGGTCTAAGTTGGATCGACGATGATCAGCGAAGCCCTCAACATCCACAACGAGGATGGTTCGATGTACCGCCAATGACGACACGTCACGAATCATCACGCTGTACACCTGCCGATCCAAGACTCGATCCCATTACTCGGGACGATAAAGGCGACAAGCCGGCGCGGCCTCTTGCTTGGTCCAATGAAGCCCACATCCGCCGTCTGACCCTCCAGGCAAGCCCGGAGCCCGGCTGACGTCATCAAGATCACCGATAACACCTCCGAGACCGCATCCAGCCCGTTCACAGCACGGCGGGATTGCGCGCTAACGAGTTGACGTTGTGCTTGCTGTTGTTGTCGTAGGTCCACTACCTGGGTCGGCGAGGCGCTCGACGAGGCGAGCTACTGTTGGTGACCGGAACACGGTGCGGATGTTCAGTTCGGCGCCGAATGTCGCTCGGACATGTCGCCGTCGCTGGCGCGGACCTGGTGGATGATCAGCAGCGTGGCGGCGAGAACCAGGAGCAGGGTCGCTATGGCGGCCACCCATGGGGCGGTGCCGCCGAGCAGAACGGACCACATGGCTGCTCACCGGGTGTGCCGAGCGCGGACCTGGCTGGCGGAGATACCGAAGTGCTGCTTGAAGTCACGGGCGAACTGGTCTGGTCGCAGGTAACCGTGCGCGGTGATGAGGTCCTTGATGGGTGTGTCGGCCATGGCCGGGTCCAGGAGGCTGCGGTGGCATTCGCGCAGGCGCAGCTGTTTGACCAGGCGCATGGGCGTGAGGCCGCTGTCGCGGAACAGCAGGTGCAGGGACCGCCGTGACAGGTGCGCGGCCCTGGCGAGCTGTTCGACGTTGAGGCCGGGATCGCCGAGGCGGCGGCGGATGAGGTTGCTGAGGTGGGCGATCCACAGGGTCTGGCGCGTGCGGGGGCTGATCCCGCTCGGCAGGCCCAGCCATGCCCGAATCAGGCCGGTGACGCTCTCGCGCAGGACGTCGGCAAGTGCGGGGTCGGGCGCCGGCAGGGCGGGGTCGAGCCCTAGGAGGAACTGCGCGATCAGGCTTCGTCCGGGCAGGGCCCTCGGGACGCGGGTGCTGGTCAGGGAGCGGACGGCGACGCGGGGAACGGGCACCTGGGATCGGGGGATGGACAGCATGACCGCCCGCATCCGCGTGGGTTCTATGCCGTGCGTGCTGTCGCAGGGGCTGGACAGGTCGAACAGGGCCATGTCGGTGGCTCTGAGCGGGACCGGCCTGCCTTCCTGCTCGCCGATCATCACGCCGCTGGCGCACAGGAAGACGCGGTAGCACTGCGGGTCGCGGGCCTGGATGAAGCGCTGGGTCCGCCTGGTCACGAGCTGGGCGTTGGCGGACCAGGTGACGTGTTCGAGTTCGAGGTCGCCGATCCTGGCCGTCGACATCACGGCCAGCAGGCGGCCGGGTGCCCGCCCGTCGACGGCCACCGGGGCCAGCTCGGTGGCAGAGGCCGCCTGGTAGTAGTCGTACCGGTCGAGCGGATGAACGCTTCTGGTGTCGTACAGCATCTGCATCTGCATGGCCGCCCCACTGACCTCGAAACCGCCGGGAACCCGACCAATTGTCGGCCGGTTCGGCCGGTCCCGGCTTGACTGTGAGCGCACGAATGCGGACGCAGAACGTTCGAAACCGTGGTTACCGCGCCAGGCATGAAGATCAAGCATCAGGTCCTGGTGTTCGATGCGGCCGAGTTGGCCGCCGAGAGCGAGTTCTGGGCCGGGCTGCTCGGCGGCACGGGGACCGCCGAGGACGACTTCCACATGGGTTGGTGGACGGGGCGCCGCGGATCGCGTGCAGCTGTCCGCTGGGCACGTCGCGCCGGACTGGCCGGACGGTTCGCCGCCGCAACAGCTCCAACTCGACCTTCTGGGTGGACGATGTCGAGGCGGCGCACGCCGCGGTACCTCGCGGGGAACCAGCTGCTGTGCGGACTGCCGCCGGTGGCGACAGCCCGGACGACTCCCAGGTCTACGCCGAGCCAGCGGGACGGCCCGCGCTGTTCGCCGCCGTCGCGGCGTCGAAGGACCCGGCCTGGCAGACGATCACCGACCGGCTTGGCCGCCGCCGGGGATTCGCCGATGGAGGTCCGCGACTCGCGGCCGATCGGAACGTCGTGGCCTCTGAACGCTTGTGGGATCGGCTGCGGATCGCCTCGGCTATCACGCAGGGCACCGACGGGCGACGGTTCACCACAAACATCGAGCGGTGCGTGCCGCGTGGGACGTGCTGCACCACCTGAAGGGCAGCCCCATCCTCCCGTTCGCTGAACACTCCTCCCTCGGCTGTGCCATCTGCGACCCCGTGATCGCCGCCTGGTGCCTGGCCGGCGGTCCGTCGCTGATCACCGGCCGCGTGGACGCGTGAGCGTCGGCTAAGCGCGTTGGAGTTGGAAGCGTTGGTTGGGGCTGGCGGTGAGGGTCCATTGGGAGATGCGGGCGCCGTCGGCCGTGGAGGCGTTCCAGACGTCCAGGGCCAGGCCGGACTGCCGGTTGACCAGGCTCACCACTCCGCCGCCGTGGTCGACTACCCGCCACTGCTGGCTGGTGGCGTTGGTGTCGGGTTGTTGGGTGATGTTGGCGCCGCTGCTGTTGCTGGCCGCCTGGAGCACCAGGCCGCTGTGCCGGGCCCGGAGCCGGTAGAAGCCGCCGCCGGAGTCGAGGAAGTCGAACTGCTGGTTGAGCCCGCCGGTCAGCGACCACTGCTGCAGCAAGGCGCCGGGCGACGTGGACACGCCTGCGATGTCGGCGGCTTTGCCGCTGTGCTGGGCCACCAGCCGGTAGTTCACGCCGGGCTGCACCACCGGCGGGGGCGCGAGGGCGGTTGCGCGGTAGATGTGTCCGGCTTGGACGGTGAACTCGATCAGGTCGGCTTCCGGCTTCGCCGGCTGGATCTGGTTGCCGGTCGTCGTGTCGCGCAGTTCGAAGGTGCCGGTGAACATCCGGCAGCGGAGCCGGAGGGTGCCGGCGCGGTCGGGGGTGATGGACACTTCCTCGGCGTGGCCGGCGTTCCAGGCGGCGCCGACCGTGTAGCCGCCGCGGCCGCGCAGTCCGCGGACGCTGCCGGTCGGCCAGGCCGGTGGCAGCGCGGGGAGCAGGTGCAGCTCGCCGTTGTGGCTGTGCAGCAGCATCTCGGCGATGCCGGAGGTGGCGCCGAAGTTGCCGTCGATCTGGAACGGCGGGTGCAGGTCGAACATGTTGGGCGCCAGCCGGGCCGTCGTCACGAGGTCTCGGATCAGCTTGTGGGCTCTGCCGCCGTCCTCCATGCGCGCCCAGAAGTTGATCTTCCAGGCCAGCGACCAGCCGGTGCCGTCGTCGCCGCGTAGCTCCAGGGTCCGCCGGGCGGCCTCGAACAGCGCAACAGTGCCGCGCCTGGTGATCTGGTTGCTGGGATACAGGCCGTACAGATGCGAGATGTGCCGGTGGTTCGGCTCGGTCTCCACCCAGTCGTAGAGCCATTCCATGATGTTGCCGCGGGAGCCGATCCGCATCGGCGCCAGCCGCGCCCTGGCCGCCTGGACCTGCCCGCGGAAGTCGGCGTCGGTGCCGAGCACCTCGCTGGCGCGGGCGCAGCCGTCGAACAGGTCGCGCAGGATCTGCATGTCCATGGTGGGACCGGCGCAGATGCTGACGTTCGGGTGGTGGGGCAGCTCCGGCGAGTTCGACGGGTTGGTGACCAGCCACCCGAGGTTCGGCTCGGTCACCAGGGTGTCGAGGAAGAACTGGGCGGCACTCCTCATCGCCGGATAGTTGGCCCGGAGGAACTCGACGTCGCCGGTGAACCGGTAGTGGTCCCAGATCATGGTGGCCAGCCAGGCGCCGCCGGTCTGCCACATGCCCCACACCGCCCCGTCGACAACCGAGGCGCCGCGCCACCCGTCGGTGTTGTGGTGCGTGACCCAGCCGCGGGCGCCGTACTGCACCTGCGCCGTGCGGGCACCGGTCACCGTGAGGTCGTTGATCATTCGGAACACCGGCTCGTAGCACTCGGCCAGGTTGGTCGGGTCGGCCGGCCAGTAGTTCATCGGCAGGTTGGCGTTGAGGGTGTACTTCGACTCCCAGGGCGGGTTCAGCTGGTCATTCCAGATGCCCTGCAGGTTGGCCGGCTGGGTGCCGGGCCGCGAGGACGAGATCAGCAGGTACCGGCCGTACTGGAACAGCAGCGCGGAGAACTGCGGGTCGTTGACCGAGTTGTGCGCAGCGATCCGGACGTCGGTCGGCTGGTCGGCCGCCGAGGTGCGGCCGAGGTCGATGCCGGTGCGCCCGAACAGCCTCTGGTAGTCGGCCACGTGCCGGGTGCGGAGGGTGTCATACGCGGTGCCCGCGGCGGCGTTGAGCCGGCCCCGGGCGATGCTCTGGTAGTCGCCGTTCACGTTGCGGTAGTCGACGTAGCTGGTGCCGATGGAGATCAGCAGCGTCACCGCGTTGGCGCTCGTCACCCGGAGCGTGCCGCCGGAGCTCGACACGCTGCCTCCGTCGGCGATGGCCCTGGCCAGCACGAGGAACCGGACCGAGCCGGGGATGCCCCGGTGGTCGCCGGAGCGGCCGTCCAGCGCGATCGTGGTGCCGTCGGGGCTGGACGGCGTCGCGCGCTGCGGCGTGGTGAACGAGGCGGTGAACGAGATCGAGCCGGACGTCTCGGCCGTCAGGCGCATGGCGATCACCTGGTCCGGCGCACTGGCGATCACCTCGCGCCGGTACCGCACGGAGTTCGCCACATAGCTCACGACCGTCGTGGCGGTCGTGAGGTCGAGCCACCGCTCATAGCCCGACACCCCGCCGGCGGCCGGAAGCGTGAGCCGCAGGTCGCCGACCGGCTGGTAGGCCAGCTGGCCCGCCGGAATCCCGAGCATCGTCTGGTTGGCCAGATCCTGCGCCTGCGCCCACTGGTCGGCGAACACCAACCGCCGCAGCTCCGGCAGGGATCCCGCGCCCCGAGGGTTGCTGTAGTCGTGCGGGCCTCCCGCCCACAGCGTGTCCTCGTTGAGCTGCAACCGCTCCGTGTCGGTGTTGCCGAACACCATGGCGCCGAGCCGGCCGTTGCCGATCGGCAGCGCCCGCAGCCACTCCAAGCCCGCCGGCTCGTCGTACCACAGCGCCAGATCGCCCGCCGCCCGTACTTCCGCGGGCGCGGTCGACTCGGCCCTGGCAACCGCGGTCCACCCGGGCAGCAGCATGCCTCCCGCCCCGGCCGCACCGAGCTTCATCACTTGCCGTCGCGTCAGATCCGACATCGTGTTCCCTCCAGGCTGACCCCGGCCGGCCACCGGGCTTACCCGCGCGCCCACCTCTGGTTGGATTGGTTGTTGCAGGTCCACAGGATCAGCGGCGAGCCGTTGGCGGTGGCGGCCTGGTTGACGTCAAGGCAGAGTCCGGAACCGACGTTAGTGATGGATCCGTCGGAGTTGAGGGTCCACCGCTGGTTGTTCTGGCCGTTGCACGACCAGGTGATCACCCGAGTCCCGGGGGTGGTGCCCTGGTTGAAAGCGTCGAGGCATTTGTCGCCGAAGACGCGGATCTCGCCGCTGGCCCATGTGGTCCACAGCTGGTTCGCCGCAGTGTGGCAGTCCCAGATCAGCACGGTCGCGCCGGCTGCGGTCGAGGCGTTGTCGACATCCAGACAACGACTCGAGGCGACGCCCCGCAGCCGGGAGGTCGAGTTGGCCAGGAGGGTGCCGCCGCTCACCCGGTAGGCCACGACGCCGTGGGCCGGCACGCTGGCCGTGATCTGCCCGCCGCTGGTCGATGTGGCACCGGTCCACAGGTCGGTGAGGGTGAACGAGGCGCCGGACAGCCCGATCTGTGCGGCCGTGGCGGTGATCGTGGTGGTGCCACCGCCGCGGTTGAACAGCCCGACTGCGACCGACCCGTCCGACAGCGGTTTGGCGAACACCTCGGTGTTGCCGTCGTCGCGCACCCGCCGGCCACCGGCGCCGAGCCGGTCCTGGTTCACCGCAAGCAGCCTGGCGTTGCGCAGGATCGCGCTGATGTCGGCGGACATGGTCCGGATGTCGTTGCCCGCCATCAGCGGCGCGGCCATCAGCGCCCACAGCGTGAAGTGCGACCGCGACTCGGTCAGCGTCAGCCCCGGCCGGCCGACCACCAGCATGTCCGGGTCGTTCCAGTGTTGCGGTCCGGCTTGCGCGGCGAGCGGGGCGGTGATGTCGACGACGTTGCCCACGCCCATCGGGTAGCTGTTGACGTTGCCGTTCTGCCAGATGTCCAGCAAGTCCTCGGTGGTGCGCCACAGGTCGGCGACCTCACCCCAGTTGAACTTGTCGCCGGTGACGGCGTGGAAGCTGTTGGGGTTGATGCTGTACACGATGGGCCGCCCGGTGGCGCGCAGCGCGTCGCGCATCAGGCTGAACCGGGCGACCTGCTGGTCGCGGGTGCCCTCGGGCGAGCACCAGTCGTACTTGAGGTAGTCCACGCCCCAGGAGGCGAAGGTGCGGGCGTCCTGGACCTCGTGCCCCTGGCTGCCGGTGGCGCCGGGATGCGTGCCGACGCGCTGGGCACAGGTGCGATCGGTGGGCACCTGATAGATCCCGAACTTCAACCCCCGGCCGTGGATGTAGTCGCCAAGCGCTTTCATGCCACTGGGGAACTTCGTCGGGTGGGCCCGCAGGTTGCCCGCCGCGTCGCGCTGCGGGTCGAACCAGCAGTCGTCGACCACCACGTATTGATAACCCGCGTCCCGCATCCCCGAGTTGACCATCGCATCGGCCGCCTGGCGGACCACCGACTCGGTGACACCGCACCCGAAACTGTTCCAACTGTTCCACCCCAACGGCGGGGTGAGCGCCGGACTGCCGGCCGCGGCCTGTGCCGGCGGTGAATGTGGCGCCACAAGAAACAGGGTGAGCATGGCGGATGCGGCGGCGAGCACGGCGGTGCGGCGCGTGCCGGGTGGCGTGGGCATCATTGCCTCTTTCTGATTGCGATAAAATCCACACGAGACGCTCGCATAATGCTAACACAATTGTCCTCGAAAGAACAGGTCGAGTTTTCCGATCTTCGCAATAAAGAGCGCGCGCGGAATTGCCCCAGGCGTCATTTCTGATGCAGGGAGGGAATTGGGCAGGGAAATTCCGTCGGCGGTGTGGGCTCCTATTCCTGGTTGCGTCCGCTGGTGAGCCGGGACAGCACGAGGGCGACGAGGATGATCGCTCCGTTGAGCGCGCCGATCCACTGCGCCGGAACGCCGGCGAGGGTGAGCACATTCTGGATGAGGTAGAGCAGCAGGATGCCGGTGAACGCGCCGAAGACGGTGCCGCGGCCGCCGCTGAGGCTGACCCCGCCGATCACCGCGGCGGCGAACACTGTGAAGATCGCGCCGCTGCCCTGCGCGGCGGCGACCGACGCGAGCCGACCGGACAGCAGCAGCCCGCCGAGCGCGGCGAGCAGGCCGGCGACGACCAGCACGCCGATCAGCACGCGGTCGGTGCGGATGCCGGCGGCCTTGGCCGCGTCGAGGTTGCCGCCGACCGCGTACAGCGAGCGGCCGACGGTGGTGAAGCCGAGCACCACGATGCCGGCGGCGAACAGCACCAGACAGATCCAGATGGACGCCGGCACGCCGAACCAGGTGGCGCTGCCGAGGTACATCATGGCCGGTGGCAGGTTGAAGAAGGTCTGACCGCCGCTGATTCCGGTGAGCAGTCCACGTAGGACGATCAGCATGCCGAGGGTGACGATGAACCCGTTGAGTCCGAACCGGACGATCAGCACGGCGTTGACCGCACCGATCGCCAGGCCGACCGCGAGCGTGGCGGGGACGGCCCACATGCCGGGCAGCAGGCCGAGGCCCTGCCCGCCGGTGACGGTGAGGTAGGCGGCGACGCCGGGCGCCAGGCCGAACGTGGACTCCAGCGACAGGTCCATCCTGCCCACGATCAGCACGATCGTCTGCGCGAGCACGAGCAGGGCGATCTCCGACATGGTCTGCAGGACGTTGATCAGGTTGTCGTAGCGCAGGAACACCGGGTTGACCAGCTGCCCGAGTACGCAGATCGCCGCGATGGCCGGGATGAGCGCAAGGTCCCGCAGCTTTGCCAGGGCGATCTTTCCTCCACCGTGGCGGGTCGAGTGCGGCGAGGCCACCGGTCGCGGTGCCAGCTCGGTGGTCTCAGACATGCAGGTCCACTCCTTCCATGGCGGCGACGAGCTCGTGGTCGGTCCAGCCGCGGGAGAACCGGGCGACGATCCGGCCACCGAACAGCACCAGCACACGGTCGCAGCCACGCAGGTCGTCGAGCTCGTCGGAGGCGATCACCACGGCGGTGCCCCGCTCGGCGACGCCGGCGATCCGGCCGAGGAGGAACTCCTTGGACCGCACGTCGATGCCGGCGGTCGGGGTGATCAGCACCAGCAGGCGGGGGTCGTTTGCGAGGGCCCGGGCCAGCACGACCTTCTGCTGGTTGCCGCCGGACAGGCTGGTGACCGGCAGGTCGGGTCCGGGTGTCTTGATCGCCAGGTCGTCGATCATCGTGCGGGCGATGCCGTCGCGCCGGGCACCGCTGACGAAGCCGGCCGGGCCGAGCCGGTGCGGGATGGTCAGCGTGGCGTTGTCCGCAATGGACATGCCGCCGACCAGGCCCTGGCGGTGCCGGTCCCGTGGCACGAACCCGATCCCGGCGGCGAGTGCGGCCGGCACGTCGCCGGGCCGAAGCGGCCGGCCGGCAACCGTGATCGTGCCGGTGTCGGGACGGCGCAGGCCGACGAGCGTCTCGGCCAGCTCGGTCTTGCCGCTGCCGCCGGCGCCGGCCAGCCCGACGATCTCCCCGGCGCCGACGTCGAAGTCGACGCCGGTGTAGCGGTCCGAACAGGACAGTCCGGTCACGGTGAGCACCGGCTCCCCGGCGGGAGCACCGGCACGGTCGGCGGCGGCCGAGCCGGGGCGGGCCTCGCCGGTCATCGCCGCGACGAGGTCCGCGCGGGTCAGTCCGGCCACCGGCGCGGTAAGGACCTGCCGCGCGTCCCGGTACACGGTGACCGTGTCGCAGATCTCGTAGATCTCCTGCAGGTGGTGGCTGATGAACAGGAACGTCACGCCCTGCTCCCGCAGGCCGCGCATCCGGTCGAACAGCCGGTTGATGGCGGCCGCGTCGAGCTGAGCGGTCGGCTCGTCGAGGATGATGAACCGGGCGCCGCACGACAGTGCCCGCGCGATCTCCACGAGCTGCCGGTCCTCGACGCTCAGCTCCCTGGCCGGCAGCCGGGGGTCGACGTCGACGGACCACTCGGCCAGCAGGCGCGCGGCCTCGCGGCGCAGCCGCGGCCAGCTGATCAGGCGGGCAGGGCCGCGCTGGTACCGGTTGAGGAACAGGTTCTCCGCGACGGTCAGCTCACCGATCACGGTGGAACGCTGGTACACGCAGGCGACCCGGCGTCGCCAACCGTCCCGATCGGACAGCCGGGGCGCCGGCTCGCCGTCGAAGAGCAGCGTGCCCGCCTCGGGCGCCAGCAGTCCGGTGAGGACGGCCACGAGCGTGGACTTGCCGGCGCCGTTGCGGCCCACCAGGGCGTGGGTCTCGCCCGGCCGGACGCTGATGCCGGCGCCGTCGAGCGCGACGGTGGAGCCGAACCGCTTGCTGACCCCGATCGCCTCGACCACCGGGCGGCCCGTCATCGTGCCCACCTCTTCAGCCGCGGTTGTTGTTGCCCCACAAAGACTTGTCGTCGTACCGCAGGCTCGGCACGTCACCGAACGTCGCGCCGTCGCGGGTGACCAGCGGAGCGGAGAGCTGGTCTTCGAGCAGGCCGGGCCGCACCTGGACGATCGTGCTGTCGTGGTCGGTCTTTCCCGGCGCGTACTTCTTGCCGGCGATGGCGTCTTTCACGTACTGCAGCGCCCACTTCGCGTACAGGTCGGCGGGCTGGGAGACGGTGGCGTCGATGTTGCCGGCCGCGATGCTCTTCAGCTCCTCGGGGATCCCGTCGTTGGACACCACGAACACGTGCCGCGGATCGTCCGGCGGGACCAGCAGGCCGCGCTGGCGTAGCAGTTGCAGTGTGCCGGCCAGCGCGAAGCTGGACTGCATGTAGACGCCCCTGATGTCCGGGTGGGCGGTGAGGTCGGTCTGCAGCTTCGCCGACGCGGTCGCGGCGTCCCAGTTGGCGGCCTCGCCGAAGACCTTGATGTTAGGGAAGTTGGCCCTCATGCACTCGTTGAACGCCTCGGTGCGGTCCCGGCCGTTGATGGAGGAGAGGTCGCCCTGCAGCATGACGACCTTGCCGGTGCCCTTCAGCTTGGTACCGAGGAACTTGCATGCCTTCTGGCCGTAGGCCCGGTTGTCGGCGCGCACCACCATGGACACCTCGCCCGCGTCCGGGCGGGTGTCCACGCTGACGACGGGAATCTTCTTGCCGGCCAGCTGTTGCAGCGTCGGCGCGATGGCCGCGGTGTCCTGCGGCGCCATCACCACGCCCTTGACGCCCTGGCTGACAAGGGTCTGCACGTTTGACGTCAGCGTGGCCACGTCGTTCTGCGAGTTGGTGGTCTTCAACTCCAGGCCCAGCTCGCTGCCGTAGCGCGGGACGTAGCCGATGTAGGAGTTCCAGAAGTCCGTGTCCGATCGGGGGTAGTCGACCCCGACCACGGTCCCACCGCTGCCGGCGGCACCATCCTCGCCGCCGCAGGCGGTCAGCGCCGCGGCCGCCGACAGCGCGAGCAGGCTCGCGCCGATCCTGTGGAGTCCCATCCCGCACACTCCTTCGTGCTTCGGCGGTGTTGTCAGGTGCGCGGCCGCAGGCCGTGCATGCCCCCGTCGACGGCAAGCGCGGTGCCGGTGACCGCGCCGGATCCCGGGGACGCGAGGTAGGCGATGGCGGCGGCGACCTCGTCGGCGGTCACCAGCCGACCGATGGGTTGGCGGCCGGCGAGCGCGGCGCGCTCGGCGTCCGGGTCGGCGGCGGCGTCGAGCAGCCGGTCGACCCAGGGGGTGTCGACCGTGCCGGGGTTGACGCACGTGACGCGGATGGCGTCGGCGAGCAGATCGGTGGCCATGGCGCGGGTGAGCGCCAGGACCGCGCCCTTGGACGCGGAGTAGACCGCGCGGTCGGGCAGGCCGACCACGGCGGCCACCGAGCACGTGTTGACGATCGCGGGGTGCGCGGAGCGGCGCAGGTACGGCAGCGCGGCACGGGTGGTGCGCACGATGCCGAACACGTTGACCTCGAACACCTTCCGCCACTCGTCGTCGGGGTTGTCCTCGATCGTGCCGGCCGCGCCGATGCCGGCGTTGTTGACCAGCACGTCGATGCCGCCGAGCTTGTCCGCCGCGGTCTCGACCGCGACGCGGACCGAGGCGTCGTCGGTCACGTCGGCCTCGACGCCGAGCAGCGGCTCGGGCACGTCCGGGCGCAGGTCCAGGCAGGCGACATGGGCGTTCCGGGCGGCGAACAGGATGGCGGTGGCGAGCCCGATGCCCGAGGCGCCACCGGTGATGACGACGTTGAGCGGGCTCATCCGGCCACCGCCACGGCCCACTCGGCGCCGTCCGGGTACTGGAAACGGGCCACCGACGCCGGGTGCATGCGGGCGCCGAGGCCCGGCTCGGTGGGGGCGAGGTAGTGGCCGGCGCGGATCCGGACCGGGTCGACGAAGTGCTCGTGCAGGTGGTCGACGTACTCGATCGCCCGGTCCTCGGTGCTGCCGCTGACCGCGACGTAGTCGAACATCGCCAGGTGCTGCACCATCTCGCAGAGGCCGACACCGCCGGCGTGGGGGCACACCGGCACGCCGAACTTGGCCGCCAGCAACAGGATCGCGACGTTCTCGGTGATCCCGGCGACCCGGCTCGCGTCCAGTTGCAGGACATCGATGGCGCCGGCCTGCAGCAGCTGCTTGAACATCACCGCGTTGTGGGTGTGCTCGCCGGTCGCGACCTTGATCGGGGCGACCGCCGTGCGGATCACGGCGTGGCCGAGGACGTCGTCGGGTGAGGTCGGCTCCTCGATCCAGTACGGGTCGTACGGGGCGAGCCGGCGCAGCCGCTCGATGGCCTGCTCGACACCCTACGCCTGGTTGGCGTCCACGGCGATCCGCACCTGCGGCCCGACCACGGCCCGCGCGAGTCGCAGCCGGCGCTCGTCGGCGGCCGGGTCGGCGCCGACCTTGAGCTTGATCTGGCGGAACCCGTCGGCCACCGCCTCCTTGGCCAGCCGCACCAGCTTGTCGTCGCTGTAGCCGAGCCAGCCGGGGGTGGTCGTGTAGGCCGGATAGCCGGTCTCTTCGAGCTTCTCCCGCCGCTGCGCCCGGCCGGGCTCGGCGTCCCGCAGGATCGCCAGCGCCTCGCCGGGGGTGAGCGCGTCCGCGAGGTACCGGAAGTCCACAAGGGACACCAGCTCCTCCGGTGAGAGGTCGGCCAGCAGCCGCCACACCGGCTTGCCCTCGTGCCGGCCCCGCAGGTCCCAGACGGCGTTGACCACGGCGGCGGCCGCCATGTGGATCACGCCCTTCTCCGGGCCGAGCCAGCGCAGCTGGCTGTCCCGGGTGAGGCGGGCGGAGAACCCTCCGAGGTCGGCGAACACCTCGGCGACCGGCAGGCCGACCACCAGCGGCGCGAGCGAGCGGACCGCCGCGACGGTGATCTCGTTGCCCCGCCCCACGGTGAACGCCAGGCCGAAGCCCTGGCGGCCGCCGCTGGTGTGCACGGTGACGTAGGTGGCCGAGTAGTCCGGCTCCGGGTTCATCGCGTCCGACCCGTCCAGCTCCCGGGAGGTCGGGAAGCGCACGTCGACCGCGTCCACGGCGGCGATCAGCTCTGTCACGGGTCGCCCACCTCGGCTCGCCAGGGACGTAGACATCACATGTATGTATAGAAGACATATGCCCATGTGTCCAGAGCGCTCAGCCGCCGACTGGTAAACCGCCAGGTCGTGATGAAGCTGGCGGCCACAGCTCCCGAAATACATATGATGTATTTGTCCGACAGGATTGCCGACGTCGCATGTCTGGCGTACGGTCGGCGCGTGTCGCGCACCGACGAGGCCATCGCCCGCATCCGGGCGCTGATCCAGTCCGGAAAGCTGAAGCCCGGCTCGAAGCTGCCCTCCGAACAGCAACTCGCCGCCGAGCTGGGCATCTCCCGCAGCCCGATGCGCGAGGCGGTCAAGGCGCTGGCCGTCGCCCGGGTCCTCGACGTACGTCGCGGCGACGGCACCTACGTCACCAGCCTCGCCCCCGCCGTGCTGCTCGAGGGGCTCGGGCTAGCCGTGGAACTCATGCAAGGCAACACGTTGCTGGAGCTCACCGAGGTGCGCCGGCTGTTCGAGCCGGTCGCCACCGGGCTCGCCGCCACCCGGGTGACCCCCGATCACCTCGCCGAGATCCGCGGCCACCTCGACGCGATGCACGCGGCGAGCGAGGACGTCGAACTGCTCAACCAGCACGACGCCGCGTTCCACCGAGCGGTCGTCGCGGCGACCGGCAACGAGGCGCTGACCACGCTCATCGACGGCATCTCCAGCCGAACGCTGCGCGCGCGGGTGTGGCGCGGGATGGTCGAGGCCAACTCCGCCGACCGCACCCTCGCCGAGCACGAGGCGATCTACGCCGCCCTCGCCGACCGCGACGCCAACCTGGCCCAGGCGGCGGCTCTCGTGCACATCAGCACCACCGAGCGGTGGCTGCGCCGGGTGCACGGCGCCGGCCACCGAACCGACGACTCCGCCGAGGAGACCGAGGTGCTCCCCGCGACCGGGACCTGACCGCACCGTGATCGACGCGCACCACCACGGGTGGGACCCGCCACGCGGGACCACTCGTGGCCGGCCGACCCCGCACCGGCCCCGATCCGCCGCGCGTTCACCGTGGCCGACCTGGCGCCGGGCTGAGTCGACCTGACCGCGCCGGACGTCGCCGACGCCATCGCCCCTCGGACCTGGCAGACGAGCCGTGGGCGCTGGTCGGGCCGCTGCTGCCGGCGCCGAGGACCGGCGCCGGCCGGAGAGGCATCCCCGAAGGTCCATTGTGGACGGAATCTCGTACGCGGTGCGGACTGGCTGCGCCTGGTCCCGGAACGCGTTCCGGGCCGCTCATCTCATTGGTTGATCGCCAGCATGCCCGCGGGGACACCGGGGATCTCGATCTGGCGCCAGATCGAGCGCGAGCCGGGCAGTTCGTGATAGCGCCGCAGCGCGGCGATGCCGCTCAGCCAGCCGGCCCAGCCCGGGTACGGCGGGTTGGTGGGATCGAAGCCGCTTTCCACCAGGGTGAGCCGGGTCTTGCCGTCCGAGCCGTCCAGCTCCCAGCTGTCGATCATGCCGTCGGCGAACCGCAGCGTCGCCTTGCGGCCCGGCTCGAACTCGACGAACTTGGCCCCTCCGGGGTCCAGCTCGAAGCCGCCCATCGCGAAGCGGCCGCCCACATAGGGCTCGATGTCCACATTGGCACCGAACCACTCGCGGAACTGCTCCGGCTGGATCATCGAGTCGAACACCGCTTCCGGTACCGCGTCGATCACGACCGAGGCGTGCAACTCGGCCGCCGTGAAGTCGCACTTGGGCGTCAGCTCGCGGCCGGCCAGATAGTCGGCCAGGTTGGCGATTGCCAGGGACCAGAACGTCTGCAGCGCGCCGCGGGCACCGGCCGTGTCGGCCAGGACGTCTTCGAAGCCGGGTAGGTCGCTCTGGCTCAGCGTGACCAGCGTGCCGTCTTCGTCTTCGGCCAGCTCGAACTGCGTCGTGGTCTCGACACCGTCGACGGTCCAGGTGAACCGGATGGTGCGCTCGTCCACGTGCAGCACGCGCTGGTGCGGCTCGGCGCCGTCCGGCGTGAAGCGGCCCCAGAACTCGTACTTCCCGGGCAGGTCGACGTCGGCGTGCTCGGCCAGCCAAACGCGCAGCGCGGCCGGGTCGGTCAGCGCCTCGTACACGATTTGGGTGGGGCCGAAACGACCGCGCGCAGGCGCAGGTCACTCGGCGGTCGGTGCTGTTCGGTCATTGGGGTCTCCCTTGGGATAGCAGGCGACGGCCAGGCGGAACGGGTCGCCCTCGGCACCGCCGTAGCGGGTGAACAGGTCCTGCAGCGTCTGCTGCAGTTCGTCGAGAAACGCCTTGCGCTGCTCCGGGCGCACCCGGATGTCCCCGGACATGCCGATCGACGGCAGGTCTGGCCGGGTGAGGTCGAGCGCGGCGACGTCCGCCTGCACGTCCTCCATCAGGTCCAGCAGGTAGCCCAGGCTGAGCCGGTCGCGGGTCTGGCGCAGCCCGATCCGGCCGACCAGGCGCGGGGACAGCCAGTAGGACCGGCCGGCCGCTTGGTAGATCCCCTCGTGGATCCCGCGCACCCGGCGCTCGGCCACCTGGCGCACCAGGCCGGCCTCCAGTAGGCGTTTCACGTGGTAGTAGACCCGCTGCGGGGTCTGGTCGAGCTCGACCGCCACCTCGGTGCACGACCGGGGCTCGGCGAGCTGCCGCAGCACTTCGATCCGCTGCGGCTTGAGCAGGGCCTCGGCCTGCTCGATCTGGTCGAGGTAGACGACGTCTCGCATAGCGAAAGCGAGTCTTTACGTAAAATATCTTTTTGTCAACGGCCCGGCGGATCATCGCTTCGGAGGTGCCGGGGTCGGCGAGCACGAGGTGCCCAACCCGGACACGCCCGAAGGCTGCAAGCGCTCCGGGCCGGGCCGGGTCAGCCCGGAATGCTCGACTTCTCCAGTACCTGCAGGAACGCGCGCGACCAGTGGGGCAGGTCGGGCCAGCCGCGGCAGGAGACCATCGGGCCGTCCACGACGTCGGGTCCGTCCACGAAGGTGGCGCCGGCCTGCTCCACGTCGGCCTTCAGCGGCGGGTATGCGGCCGTGGTGCGGCCGCGCAGGAGACCCAGCGCGGCCGGCACCTGCGGGCCGTGGCAGATCGTGCCGACCGGCAGCCCGCGGTCGAAGAAATGCCTGACGACGCGGGCCACGTCGGGATCCGTTCGGATGTACTCCGGCGCCCGGCCGCCCGGGATCACCAGCGCGTCGTAGTCCTCCGGGTGCACGTCGGCGAACGCCAGGTCCACGGGCAGCTGGTGGCCGGGCTTCTCGGTGTAGGCGTCCCAGCCCGGCTCGAAGTCGTGCACCACCAGCTTCACCGCCCGCGTCGTGGGCGCGGCCACGACCGCCTCGTGGCCGGCCTCGCGAAGGCGGAAGACGGGGTACATCGAGTCGAGTTCCTCGACGGCGTCGCCGGTCAGGATCAGCACTCGTGCCATGCTCGCTCCTTTCCTACCCGAGGGTCCATTGCTGGTTGGACTGGCCGTTGCAGGTCCAGAGCTGAACCCTGGTGCCGTTGGCGGTGCCGGCGCCGGAGACGTCCATGCACAGTCCGGATTGGACACTCGTGATGGTGCCGTTGGGGTTGACTTGCCACTGCTGGTTGACGCCGCCGTGGCAGGTCCAGATGATGACCGGGGTGCCGTTGGTGGTCCCGGCGCCGGAGGCGTCGAGGCACCTGAGGTTGCTTCCACTGTAGACGGTGAGTTGCCCAGACGCGGTACGCGTCCAGCTCTGGTTCGACCCGCCGTGGCAGTCCCAGATCTGCACCTGCGTTCCCGGCGTGGTGGTCGCACCGTTGACGTCCAAGCACCTCCCGGAAGCGACCGCACGCACCGCCCCGGTCGTGCCGGAGCCGCCACTGCCATAGCCGGCGGCGACGATGTTGGCCTGCACCGCGTTCTCGGTCGCGTCGGACGGGTAGCCCGACACCATCGCTCCCTCGTAGAAGGTGCCGGCGCTGAGGTTGGCGCCACCGCCGGGCTTGCAGCAGTCACCACCGCTACCCAGCACGATGGCACCCTGCTTGCGCATTGGACTGTACCCGGGGGGAAGCGCGCCGTCCCACAACGTGAACAGGCTACCGGACTGCGCGTTGCTTCCCTTCATCGCGAACCGCGACGTCCCGTTGTTCTTCAGCGTCGCCGTGACGAACCGGCTGGTGAAGGCCCGCTGGTTCGGGTTCCAGGACTGGCTCCCACCCGAATAGAGCCCGAACTCGAGATCCGCCTGCACCCACGGACCGGTTCCGGAGCACCCGCCGAACCAACACTGCGTGCTGAAGTTGATCGCATCCATCGCGCCCGGCCCGTCGGCGGTTCTGGTCGTCTCACTGTTGCCGTAGTCGAAACAGCAGCCGCCGTTGACATGCGTGCCACTGGTCACCATGTACATACCCTCGGGCGCGCTGCCGGTCGGCACCCCCGTCAGGTGACCGTCGCGCCAGTAGCTGTTGCTGGGATTGATGAACAGCGAGTAGGCCTTGGCACCCCCGACCGTCAGGGACTCGGACGTCGCGTTCGCCGGGCGACTCTGGCTCGAGCCGGGCACCACAGTCGATCCCTGATACCACAGGTCATTCCCTCGACCGGCCTGGTCGTAGACCACGGTGATGACACAGGAGGTGCCGGCACAGAACGAATCCTGCGCCGCCGCGTTGGCCACGCCACCCTCGGCCAGCAACCCGATGTCGCGGGTCGTGTTGTCCGACGAACGCCGAACCTGATACAGATTTCCGTTGTACGAACCGAAGAGCGCGCGCACGGTGCTGTGCGCGGCCACGCAGGGCGTCCCGCCCGCGGCGTAGATGTCGCATGGTCCGGTGCCGGCCGCCGTGGCCGGCGGGGCGAGTTGGACGAGCGTGGCGCCCACCAGGGCGGCGGCCCCGAGGCAGCCCGGGATCGCTCTCTTGAGCTTCATGAGATCTCCTTGGTCGTCAGAAGGCCCACTGCTGGTTGCTGCCGCCGTGGCAGGTCCACAGGATGGTCTTGGCGCCGTTGGCGGTGGCGCCGCCGTTGATGTCCAGGCACAGGTTGGACCCGACGCCGGTGACGGTGCCGTTGGCGTTGAACCGCCATTGCTGGCCGGCCGTGCCGGTGCACTGCGCGATCACAACCGGGGTGCCCGATGTGGTCTGGTTGTTCAGAGCGGCCATGCACCGGGTGTTGTTTCCACTGTAGACGGTCAGCTGGCCCGACGGGGTACGCGTCCAGATCTGGTTGGACCCACCGTTGCACGCCCAGATCTGCAACTGTGTCCCCGGTGCCGTGGAGGCTCCGTTGACGTCCAGGCACTTGGCCGCCCCCAGCGCAAGGACGTCACTGATGTTGGAGCGCAGGTTCGGTTCGATGCCGGCCTGGGCCATGACCTGTCCGGCCGCCGTGGGCCAGGTTCCGCTCACCTGGACGTTTCCACTGAGGACGTTGTTGTGCGGGGGTCCGGTGGCGACCTGGGTCGCGCCGGTGTTGAACCAGTTGCCGGCGAAGATGTTGTCGTTGGTGTTGTTGCTCGAGTTGGCGTTGGTGAAGGCCCATACCCCGGCGTCCACGATCACGTTGTTGGACACGTTCACGAAGCGTGAGCCCTCGTCCAGGTACAGGCCGACGGTGCCGCGGTTGTCGTAGATGAGGTTGTGGTCGATCGATCCGCCCGGGTTGGCGGACAGGTTGTAGATGCTCCCGCCGTCGTGGAAGACCTTCTTCGTGCCGTGCACCAGGTTGAACCTGACGATGGTGTCGCGCAGCGTCGTCGGCGTGGTGTAGACCGGCTGGAAGTTGTACAGGCCACGGTTGCGGTAGTCCTGGCTGCCCCCGGCGTCGTTGGCGCCCCAGCCCCAACCGACGTCGATCCCGTCGTAGGCGAGGTTGGACACCTCGTTGTGCTCGATGACGGTGTGCGTGACGTAGGTGGACAGGATGCCGGCCATGTCCTTGTAGTCCTTGGCGACATCGGTCACCAGGTTGTTCCTGATCGTGATGTCCCGGTTGACCATCGCGGGGTTGGACGGGTGGTGCGCGTCGGGCCGCACGCCGCCGACCACGATCGCGCCACCGGAGATGTCGGTGAAGGTGTTGTGGGAGACGGTGACGTTGGACGCGCCGAGGCCGATCCCGGACGCGTGGGCGTTCGCGTCGTTGCCGATGCCCAAGCCCACCTGGCCGAGGTGGCGGAAGGTGTTGTCGGCGAAGGTGATGCCGGTGGCGGCCGAGACCTGCACGGCGGCGGGGACCTGGGCCCAGCCGTTGCGTGCGCCCTCGAACAGCTGGCAACCCGATTGACACGAGCTCAGGAAGTCGGGCGGCATCTGGTGGGCGGTCGGGATGAACGTGCCGCTCTGCTGGTTGGCGTACCCGATCGAAGTTCCCGGGGTGAGCCACGTGGTGTGCTCGAAGATCATGCCCTGCATCGTGATGTTGCGGATCGGGTCGGCGTAGCTGCCGCTCAGCCGGACCAGCGAGGTCAGCCGCGGCAGGATGACCTCGTGCCCCACCGGGGACTGGCCGGCGGCCGCCCGGTAGTAGAGCCGCCCGGCCTGCGGGTCCAGGTACCACTGCCCGGCGGTGCGCAGGAACGAGTAGGAGTTCGCCAGGAACAGCTGACCGCCGGCGAAGGGGCGGGCGAGTGTGTCGTAGCCCCAGTTGTTGTTGTTCCAGGCGGGCTGCTGCATGGTGATGGTGGTGCCGCTGATGCTCTGGACGGGCGAGTACCGGTTGGTGAACGAGTTCTGGCTCTCCACCTCGATCCGGTTCTGCTGCGGCAGCGTGGCGAGGAAGTTGAGCGCGGGGTTGGTGATGGTCATCCCGATCGTGGTGATCTGCACGTCGGTGCGCGAGATCGGGATCGAGGCGCGCGGGGCCAGCACCCCGTCCACGTAGAGCTGCCGGGAGTCGACGCCCTGCGGTACCGGCGCGACCCAGATGTTCTGGCCCGAGTCCTGGAGTGTCCAGCCGGTCACCGGCTCCCCGCCGGACACCATCGGCGTCGCGCCGGGCATGGCCCGCCAGGTCACCGTGTGGCCGTTGCGGCCGGAGTCGGCGCCGGTGAGCTCCAGCGGTTTCGACAGCCGGTACACGCCGCTCGCGAGCTCCACGACCACGTCGGTCTCGTCGGCCAGGGCGCGCGCCATTTCCTGGGCCTTGCCAAGGGTGGCCACCGGACGGTCGAGGTCGCCCGCGTTGAGGTCGTTTCCGTACGGGGCGACCACGATCCTGGCAACCGCGGCGTCGGCGGCCTGTGCTCCGGGCGCGGTCACCACGGCCCCGGTGACCATGGTGGCCGCGACCAGGGCGGCTGTTACTGAGGGAGTTCTGCCACTCATGACCAATCCTTTGCAGGGTGTGATTCGACGGTTGGTCGTGAATCGGTGTGTTGTTGTCAGCGCGGGTCGAACGGGGTGCGGTAGGACGGAGTTCGGGTGTGCGGGTCGATTCGCAAGGTCAGCCGGATCCGGGTGGAGCGGGGTAACTCCACCCGCAGCCACGGCCCGTTGACCAATGTGGACGTTGAGATCACGCGCGGCTGGCCGTGTCCGTAGTCGTAGAGGTCGCCGATCCAGGACGGGTCCGCACAGCCGGTGTGGCGCACGGTGCGGACGGTGTGCTCGGCGAACGCCCCGGCCTGTACGATCACCGAGCGCGCGGTCCGCGGATCGAGGTTGATCAGGTCGACCGTGGTCGCCCGCGGGTCGATGCTCGAGACGAGGGCCGCCACCGCGGGCGGCAGGCCGGGCCGCCGGGCCGCGGCGTCGTAGTAGCGCACCCGCGCCTGCTGCAGGCCGCCGTTGTAGATCACCTGGGGGCCGCCCCAGGTCAACTGGACCAGTGCCTCGGTGACCACCGGGTTCGACTGCTGCCACAGGTGGATGTCGGCCTCGGCCACGTCGTGGTCGCGGTGGCGTTCCATGCGGGCCAGGCGGTGCCGCACCTGAGCCTGTGCGGCGGCCAGGATCCGCTCCGGGTAGTCGGGGTTGTCCCCGGCGAGGAAGGCGAACCAGGGTTCCTCGTGGCCCGCCTCCTCCTTGATGCGGAACGCCCGCACGGTCCGCCAGTCGTAGCCGCTTGCCGCGCGCAGCCGCTCGATGCGCTCCCGGTCGGCGGACGCGGCGGAGTGGTGCCACAGCGCCGTGGGCACCGACATCGGCATCGGGTTGTAGTCGAACCACCCCCGGTCGGCGTACCGGAACGGCACGTGCAGGGTGGGCGTGTGCACGTCCTCGTCCAGCTGGACCGTCCACTTGGACCGGAGGCTGGAGTCCGCCTCGGCGAAGGGCATGACCTTGCCGTAGGCGATGATCTCCTCCAGCGCGGGCCGGACCAGGTCGAGCAGGGAGTCGTCACCGGTGGCGGCCGCGGCGGCCAGCGCCGCGGCCGTCGCGGCCGGCCCGATGGCGTACCAGCCGTGCGGCCACGACCAGCCGTAGTGCCCGCCGTACCAGCGACCCTCCAGCAGCCCGCCCACCGTGCCGTCCGGGGCGACGTTGTCGGGGAGGATGCCGCGGTTGGCCGCGGCCCGCTCCCGCCAGGCACCCACGTACTCGGCGATCCAGTTCCGGTAGCGGGTCTCCCCCGTCAGCAGCAACGCGTTGCGGACGAGGCTGGTCGCGGCCAGGTTGACCGCGGTGTCCCCCACTCCCATGCGCCGGCGCATCTCCTCCCCCAACCGCGGGTCGCGGTCGAGCGGGGGGTCGCCGGCGTGCGGTGGCAGCACCCAGTCCAGCGGAAAGCCGTATTGCTGCGCTTCCCGGGGCAGCCAGGGATAGGTCTCGCCGTCGAACAGCCCCGCCCGTCGCGGGTCGCTGCCGTTGTGCGGCCGGCGAATGATGCGGTGCTCGGGGTCGTAGTTGCCGCACGCGGGGTCGACGTAGAGCTCGGCGAACCGCACCGCCCGCTCGGCCCACCGGTCGGGAGCGGCCAGGCACAGGAAGTAGAACAGCAGCATGCTCTCGCTCTGGTGGAACCAGTCGTAGCCGCGCTCGTACTCGTCGTGGAGCATCCCGAGCTCGGTCAGCTGCCGGGTGACCCCCGCCCAGTGCCGCTCGGCCGCGGCGAGCAGGTCGTCGGCGCCGCCGAGCAGGTAGAGCTGGGGCCAGTTGAAGAAGGTCTCGTAGAAGTCGTCCACTCCGTCGCGTGTGGACAGCCGGCCCCGGTAGGTCAGCCGGCCGTCCGGCCCGGTGAAGTCGCGGTCGAACTGGCGCCAGGCGTGGTCGAGCAGGTCGAACAGCTCGCGCTGCGCGACCGCCCAGCCCGGCGGCTCCAGCAGCGGCACCGAGGCCGTGATGACGGGATCCATCGCGGGTAGCTCATTCCTTGGTCGCGCCGGCGAGCATGCCGGCGACGAGGAATCGTTGGGAGAAAAGGAAGACGACGAGGACGGGGGTGATCGCCAGCAGCGTGGCCAGCGCCAGTTGCGGCCGCTGGACGGCGAACGCGCCGACGGTCGGGTTGAACTGCGGGACGTTGGACAGCAGCGTGCCAAGGCCCACCTGGACCGGGAACTGGTCGCTGTGGGGCAGCAGGACGTACGGCAGGAAGTAGTTGGTCCAGTTGGCCACGAAGCTGAAGAACCCCACCAGCGCGACCACCGGAGCGGCCAGCGGCAGGGCGATGCGGCGGAACACTCCGAGCTCCGAGCAGCCGTCCAGCCGCGCGGCGGCCAGCAGCTCCCTTGGCAGCGCGGTGTTGAAGAAGATGTAGGCCAGGTACACGCCGAACGGGTAGAACGAGTACGGCAGGATGACCGACCACATCGAGCCGATCAGGCCGAACTCGTTGAGCTCGAGGAACAGCGGCACCACGAGCGTCGAGTTCGGCATGATCATCACGACCAGGGTGACCAGCAGCAGGACGTGCCGGCCGCGGAACTCGGTCATCGCCAGCGCGTACCCGGCGGGGATCGCCACGCACAGGGTGATCACCAGCGCGAGGAACGCGTAGAGCGCGGAGTTGCCCAACCACAGGAAGATCGCCGCGTCCTGGAATGCGGTCAGCGCGTCCCAGTTGGCCCGCAGCGCCTGCCAGGATCCGAAGGACAGCGGGTGGTCGTGCACGAGCTGGTCGTCGGTCTTGGTGGCGGCCAGCGCCAGCCAGAGCACCGGGAGCGCGAAGAACAGCAGGAACAGCCCGAGGACCAAGGCGGGCAGCGGGTTCGGCGGCCCGCGGTGGGCGGCGCGGCGCGGCCGCCCGGTCCGGGAGGTCACCGGTGCCGGCGCGGTGGCCGGGGAGTGGGCCGGGGCGGGTCGCCGCCGGATGTCAGTCGGCATCGAAGAACCCCGATCTGGCCACGAACAGCCCCGCGGCAACAAGTCCCACCAGCAGCAGCTCGACCGACACGGCGGCGGCCGTGTTCACGTTGTTGTTCTGGAAGGCGAAGTCGAAGGAGAGCTGGTTGAGCGAGTAGTCGCGGCCGGCGACCCCGACACTGGCCAGCGACAGCAGCTCCGGCTCGACGAACAACTGGGTTCCCCCGGCGAACGCGAGGATCACCATGTAGACGATCCACTTGCGCAGCAGGGGAATCTGGATGCGCCGCGCGACCTGCCACGGGCCGGCCCCGTCGATCCTGGCCGCCTCGATGAGATCCGGCGAGATGTTGTTCAACGCGCCGTACATCACCACAATCCAACCGCCGGCGCCGGTCCAGAACGCGATGAGGGTGAACATGACCGGCAGGTGCTCGGGCGCGATGACCTGGCCGAAGGTGTCGAAACCCAACGCGCGCAACAGGAACCCGACCGGGCTGACCGCCGGGTCGAGCAGGAACAGCCAGACCATGACGCTCGCCGCCCCGGCAAGGGCCCCGGGGACGTAGTACAGCAAACGCAGGGCCGTGCCGACCGCGCGGGCGGTCACGCGGTGCAGCAGCAGCGCAAGCGCGACCACGAACACCACCAGCGCGACCAGCCAGAAGACCAGGTAGAGCGCGACGTGCCCGACGGCGGCAAGGAACCGGAAGTCGCTCGCGGCGGTGGCGAAGTTCGCCAGGCCCACGAAGTTGTCGCCGGCGTCGGTGAAGGCGAAGTAGACGGCGTAACCGGTCGGCACGACACCGAACGCGATCAGCAGCACCACATAGGGGGCGACGAAACCGTGGCCGGCGCGGCCGGGCCAGCGCTGTACCGCCTCTCCGGAATTTACTGCTGTGGTGACGTTGCGTTGAGATGCGTCGGTTGGCCAGGTGTCCGTGGCTGAGTCGCGCCCCGTTCCCCTTAGGTGCGGTTGGCGGCCACTCGGCTCACGCTCACTCACTGGGTGACCTGGTACCCGTTGGACTTCGCGTAGTTGGCGATCGCCTTCTGCCAGTCCGGCAGCATCGACTCGATGGTCTTGCCCGCGTTCAGGCCCGGGGTGATCGTCGCCGCCCAGATCGCCTCCTGGCTGAACTGGCCGTAGCCCCACCCCGGCCACACCTGGCCCGCCGCTTCCTGCAGCGGCGCGGCGATGTCGGTGGCGTAATACCCGGAGGAGGCCTGCTTCGCCAGCCACGTCTTGGCCGCCGGCCCGTAGGCCGGATAACCGGGGGCGACCTTGCCCTGGTAGTCGTCCGATGTGGTCACCCAGGTCAGGAAGTCGGTGGCGGCCTTCAGGTTGGCGCTGTGCGCGGACAGCAACCAGGTGCCCCCGCCGACGTTGCCGACCGAGGGCTTGTCGTCGCCGGCCCACTGCGGCATCGGGGCGAC
The DNA here is from genome assembly GCF_035942955.1 of Actinophytocola sp. GTDB lineage: Bacteria > Actinomycetota > Actinomycetes > Mycobacteriales > Pseudonocardiaceae > DASYTH01. The sequence goes on from NZ_DASZCQ010000344.1 coordinate 25,320, forward strand.
CGCGATCTGGCCGGCGGGGACCTTGAACGTCTCCTGGAACAGGGAGCCGCCGAACCACGCCGGGCCGGGCATCATGAGGATCTTGTCGGCGTAGTTCTTGCCGAAGTCCGAGCTGAACACGCTGCTGAGGGTCAGCGTGCCGTTCTTGATCAGCATGTCCAAAAGGGACGCCATCCGGGTGCAGTTCGGCCCGGTGGTGTTCACGGTGACCGCCTTGGGACCGGTGATCTGGTTGGCGCCGCACTTGCTGGCCCACAGGTAGATCTCCGGGGTGAACGTGTCACCCGCGGAGCCGACCAGGTAGCCGGGGTGCTCGGTGGCGACCTTCTCGCCGAGCGCCCGGAACTCCTCCCACGTCTTGGGAACCCGGTAGCCCCACTGCGTCATCAGCGACGCGTTGTACCAGAGCACGGTCTGGGACAGGTCGTTGCGCAGGCAGTAGAGCGTGCCGTTCACCGTGCACGGGTCGTTGGCGCCGGGCGCCCAACCGTCCAAGACGGACTGGGAGATCAGGCCCTTGTTAAGCGGGGCGGTGAAACCGGCGTCCACCGCCCAGGTGGTTTCGTTGTTCTGCGTACTGAACACCACGTCCGGCCAGCCCTCGCGGGTCCGGTTGAACAGGCTCACCTTGGTCTGCAGGTAGTTCGATCCGTTGGCGTCACCGTCGTAGGTGACGATGTTCATCGGCACCGAGGGGTTCTGCTTCTGGTACAGCTCCGCGGCGGCGAGCCGGGTCGAATCCACCCACACCGTGATCTGCCCGCCGCTCTGCGGCACCGGCTGGAAACCGTTCTGGCTCTGCGCGCCCGTGGTCTCTCCGCCGCCGCCGCACGCCGCGACCGCAGCCAGGGCGAGCGCGGCCCCGATGGCCGGCAACGCGATCCGCCCGCGGACGTTGCCCGAACTCCTCGCGCCACCGGCGCCGACCCCCGCTGTCATGCGCTCCTCCACTACGTCGTGGTGCCCACAATCGCGGGCGAAGCTTCCAGATGTATCTGATTCATAGCGGCGGAGCGGGTAACCCGGATCACACCATACCGGGCATCTGCGACCCGAAGTCAAGAGATGGGCATCGAAATAGATCGTACTTATCGGATAGGAAGTCCCGGCCGGGAGGGATACGATCCTGGTCATGACCAGCGTGCCCGCACAGGAACGGGAGGCCGTGCGGCCAGTGGGTTCGTACCGGCCCGGTTACGAGTTGGTGGCCGAGCGGATCCTCCAGCTCATCGCCGAGTCGCAGCTGCGGCCCGGCGACCGGATGCCGACCGAGAACGAGCTGGCCGCACGCCTGAGCACCAGCCGCAGCATGGTGCGCGAGGCGATCAAGATCCTGTCCGCGATCGGGCGGGTCCGGGCCCAGAAGGGCCGGGGCCTCTACGTCGCCGACGACGAGGGCATGCTGGGCTCGGCACGCCTGGAAGGCTTCTTCCTGCCCACCGATCTCGACCACGTCTACATGCTCTTCGAGTTCCGCCGGATCCAGGAGACCGCGGCGAGCCGGCTCGCGGCGACCCGCGCGACCCCCGCCGAGGTGCGCGCCATCGAAGCCGCCGCCGAGACCTGCCGGCAGGGCCACCTGACCGGGGAGGCCGCCCTGTTCGACCGTGGCGACGACGACTTCCACCTCGGCATCGCCGCCGCATCGCACAACCAGTTCCTGGTCACCGCGGTGCGCGAGGCCCGCCGCCTGCAACACCAGTCAAGCACCATCGGCCTGCACGGCACCGTCGGCGGCCACGCGGCGGAGGCGATCGAGGAGCACGCCGCGATCTACCGAGCGATCCGCGACGGCGACCCGGAGGCCGCGGCCCTGGCCGCCGCGGTCCACCTGGACAACACCCTCGAGGACTACCGCCGTGAGATCCAGCGGCGCATCTTCGGCTGACCCGTCACCGCCCATTGACCCAGCCTCCGATAAGTCCTACCTTTAGCTCAGCCAACCAATTTGTTTGGCTACTAAACAAATAGGTTTCCGGCGCGCATCGACGCGTCCCTGCTCCCTGCCGAGGTGAACCTGTGACAACGCTGTCCCGCGCCCCGCACCCGGTCTGGGAGCGCTCCCAGAGCGGAGCGGCTTCCTAACCACTCTGGCTGCTCGTCCATCGACTTTCCCTGCTGAGCACCCAAAAGGACAACGATGTCTGTACCGACCCTTCCCCCGAGACGGTGGATTCGCGGGCTCCTGGGCCCGGCCGTCGTCGCGCTGGCCGCGGCCAGCGCGGTGACCCTCCTGCCGAACGCCGCCGCGGCCGCCAGCACGCTGGGTGCGGCGGCGGCCCAGTCCGGTCGCTACTTCGGCGCCGCCGTGGCCGCCGGTCGGCTGGGGGATGCGCAGTACACGACGATTCTCGACCGGGAGTTCAACATGGTGACTCCCGAGAACGAGATGAAGTGGACTTTCACCGAGCCCTCCCGCAACAACTTCACCTTCGGCTCGGCCGACCAGATCGTCAACCGCGCACGCAGCCGCGGCCAGCGGCTACGCGGCCACACCCTGGTCTGGCATTCCCAACTTCCCAGCTGGGTCAGCACCATCACCGATGCGAACACCCTGCGCAGCGTGATGAACAACCACATCAACACCGTCATGGGCCGTTACCGCGGCCAGATCTACGCCTGGGACGTCGTCAACGAGGCGTTCGCCGACGGCAGCAGCGGGCAGTTGCGCAGCTCGGTGTTCCGCAACGTGCTCGGCACCGGGTTCCTCGAGGAGGCGTTCCGCACCGCGCGGGCAGCGGACCCCGCAGCCAAGCTGTGCTACAACGACTACAACATCGAGGACTGGACCGCGGCCAAGACCCAGGGGACCTACAACCTGGTCCGCGACTTCCGGGCCCGCGGCGTACCGATCGACTGCGTCGGCCTCCAGGCGCACTTCGGCACCGGTGGTCCGCCGAGCAGCTTCCAAACCACACTGGCCAACTTCGCCGCGCTCGGCGTGGACGTGCAGATCACCGAGCTCGACATCGCGCAGGCCCCGTCGACCGCGTATGCCAACACCGTCCGGGCGTGCATGAACGTGCCGCGCTGCACCGGGATCACCACGTGGGGCATCCGCGACAGCGACTCCTGGCGCTCGGGCGAGAACCCGTTGCTGTTCGACCGCGGCGGCAACAAGAAGCCGGCATACGACGCGGTGCTCGGCGTGCTGAACTCCGTGGGTGGTAGCTCGCCGGTGGAGGTCGGCGTGAACTACCGCCTGGTGGCCCAGCACAGCGGCAAAGCCGCCGACATCGCAGGCGTGTCCACGTCGCCCGGCGCCTTGCTGCAGCAGTGGTCGCTGACCGGCGGGCTCAACCAGCAGTTCGACTTCCTCTCCTCCGCCGACGGCCACTACCGCATACGCGCCCGACACAGCGGCCTGGTGCTCCAGGCGGCCAGCAACAGCAGCGGCGCCAACATCACCCAACAACCCGACACCAACGCCACCAGCCAACAGTGGCGGGTCGTCGACCACGGCGGCGGAGTGGTGAGCCTGGTCAACCGACAGTCCGGCCTGGCCCTGGATGTCTGGGAGGTGTCCACCGCCGACGGCGCCCGCATCTCTCAATGGACGCTCACCGGCAATCCCAACCAACGCTTCCAGCTCCAACGCGCCTAGCCACAAGGGGTTATCCGATGTCGAGGTATCGATCCATCTTCGGGTCCGTCGCGGCCGCGGCCCTGCTGGCCGGGTTGCTGCTCCCGGCCGGGACGACCGGGGCGGAGGCGGCGACCGTGGATCCGAGCGCCTGGTATGTGCTGGTCAACCGGAATAGCGGCAAGGCGATGGACGTGTCCGGAGTGTCCACAAGTGACGGCGCGGTCATCCACCAGTGGACCCGCCACGACGGCGCCAACCAGCAGTGGCAGTTCGTGGACTCCGGCGGCGGCTTCTATCGGCTGCGGGCGCGGCACTCGGGCAAGGTGCTGGACGTGTCCGGCGCCTCGACCGCCGACGGCGCCGCCGTCGTGCAGTGGAGTGACCACACCGGCACGAACCAGCAGTTCCGGCTGGCCGACTCGCCGGACGGGTTCGTCCGGTTGATCAACCGCAACAGCGGCAAGGCCGTGGAGGTCCAGGGGGCGTCCACCGCCGACGGGGCCCGGGTGGTGCAGTTCGCCGACGGGGGCGGGGCCAACCAGCAGTGGCGGCTCGTCCCGCTCGGCGGCTCGTCCGGGCCGCTGCCGTCGACGTTCCGGTGGTCGTCCAGCGGCGTGCTTGCCGGGCCGAAGCCGGACGCCCAACATCCCGACGCGGTGGCGGTCAAGGACTTCTCGGTGGTGCGGCACAACAACCAGTGGCTGATCTACGCCACCACGGCCGGCCCGACCCGTGGCTGGGGTCTGGTGCACTACGCCTTCGGCGACTGGTCGCAGGCCGCGTCCGCACCGCACACCTATCTGGACACCGCCTCGGCGATCGGACCCGGCTACCGGGCCGCGCCGCAGCTGTTCCACTTCGCACCCCAGAATCTGTGGTACCTGGTCTACCAGAGCGCCCCGCCCACCTACTCGACCAGCACCAACCCGGCCGATCCGCGGTCCTGGTCGGCGCCGCGCACGTTCATCGCGCAGGAGCCACCGATCGTGACCCAGAACAAGGGACCGGGGCAGTGGATCGACTTCTGGGTCATCTGCGACAGTGCGAACTGCTTCCTGTTCTTCTCCGACGACAACGGCCACATCTACCGGGCCCAGGCCAGCCTCGGCAACTTCCCCAACGGGTTCGGCAACACCCAGATCGTCCTGTCCGACAGCCGGTTCGCCCTGTTCGAAGCGACCAACGTATACAAGGTGGCGGGCAGCAACCAGTACCTGCTGATCCAGGAGGCGATCGGCTCCACCGGGCGGCGCTACTTCCGGTCCTTCACCTCCACCAGCCTCACCGGCAGCTGGACCCCGCTGGCGGCCACCGAGAACGAGCCGTTCGCCGGCCGCGCCAACGTCACGTTCCCCAACGGCGCGTGGACGCAGGACATCAGCCACGGCGAGATGATCCGCGCCAGCAACGACCAGACCCTCACCATCGACCCCTGCCGGCTGCAGTACGTCTACCAGGGCCAGGATCCCAACGCCAGCGGCGACTACATCCGCCTGCCCTGGCGCATGGGCCTGCTCACCCAAACCAACTCCCCCTGCTGATCCCACCCTCCACTGTCCATACCGGACCGCACATGCCCACTCCGAAGGGGTCGTGCCATGTCTTCGTCTCGTATCGGCCGCCGCAGACTGCTCACCGTGGCCGGGCTCACCGGGATCGCCACGGCCACCGGCGCGTGGCGGGCCGGTGTGGTGTGGGCCACCGCCGGCCCGAGCAGCTACACGCCGACCTGGCCGTCGGTCGACCAGCATCCGCCGGCGCCGGAGTGGTTCCAGGACGCCAAGTTCGGCATCTACTTCCACTGGGGGGTGTACAGCGTCCCGGCGTTCGCCAACGAGTGGTACCCCCGCAGCATGTACATCGCCGGCTCCAACGAGAACCGTCATCACATTGCCACGTACGGGGATCCGTCATCGTGGCCGTATCACAACTTCATCAACGGCGCCCGCGACCGCGCCGGTAACTGGGTGCAGTTCGCGCCGAAGCTGCGCTCGGCCGGCGGCAACTTCGACCCCAGCGAGTGGGCGCAGCTGTTCGCCGACGCCGGCGCGAGGTTCGCCGGGCCGGTAGCCGAGCACCACGACGGCTACTCGATGTGGAACAGCACCGTGAACGAGTGGAACGCGGCGCGCACCGGTCCCCGGCTGGACCTGGTGCGGCTGCACGCCGACGCCATCCGGGCCAGGGGCATGCGGTTCCTTGCGTCGTTGCACCACGCGTACCACTTCACCGGCTACTACGACCCCGTCCCGGCGCAGTCGGATCCGAGCCTGCGCAAGCTGTACGGCAAGCTCGACCGGACGGCGGCCAACCAGCTCTGGTACGACAAGCTCAGGGAGGTCGTCGACGGCTACCAGCCCGACATCATCTGGCAGGACTTCAACCTCGGCCAGGTCGATGAGCAACAGCGGCTGAACTTCCTGGCCTACTACTACAATGCGGCAGTTCGCTGGAACCGGGACGTGGTCACCACCTACAAGGACGGTTTCAACAACCGGGGATCGGTGTTCGACTTCGAGCGCGGCGGGCCGGCGGCGATCCAGACCCCCTACTGGTTGACCGACGACAGCATCTCCAGCTCCAGCTGGTGCTTCACCGTCGGCATCGGCTACTACTCCCTCGGCGCCATGCTGCACTCGCTGATCGACCGGGTCAGCAAGAACGGCAACATGCTGCTCAACATCGCCCCGATGGCCGACGGCACCATCCCGGCCGGACAGCGGTCGATCCTGCTGGGCATCGGGGACTACCTGCGGCGGTTCGGCGAATCGATCTACGCCACCCGGGCGTGGGTCACCCACGGCGAGGGTCCGACGCCGATGGGCGGTGGCTCCTTCACCACCCCGCGCGAGGGGACCAACCGGGACATCCGGTTCACCCGCAGCAAGGACAACACGGTCCTGTACGCGACCGTCATGGGCTGGCCGGGCACGACGCTGAGCATCACCACGCTGAGCTCGAGCCGGATCAACCTGGGCACGCTGAACTCGGTGCAACTGCTGGGCCCCAACGCCGGAAACACCATCAACCTGCCCACCCGCACCCAGAACGGCTCCGGCCTGCACATCTCGATGCCCTCGGCCAATCCCCCGTTCGCCGCCCCGGCATACGTGGTCAAGCTGACCTTCTCGGGTCAGATTCCCGCCCTCGGCTCGGCCCCGCTGCCCACCGGCTGGGCCGTCATCACCAATGTCGCCACCGGGCTGGTCCTGGACAGCGGCGGCACCGTCGGCTCCGGTTCCCGGCTCAAGCAGTGGAACTGGGACGGCAGCACCAACCTGCAGTGGCAGCTGGTCGGCCTTGGCGGCGGCTGGTACCGCATCGTCAACCGCGCCAACGGGATGGTCGCCGACAGCTGGGGCAACGGCGCCAACGGCGCCACCTGCCTGCAGGCGCCGTGGAACGGCGGCAACAACCAGCAATGGCGGCTGAGCGACCTGGGCAACGGCCAGTACCAGATCATCAACCGCGGCACCGGCACCGCCCTGGACAGCCTCGGCGACCGCACCGCCGGCTCCAGCACCTACATGTGGGCGCCCAACAGCCATCCCAACAACCAGTGGCGGATCACCGCGGTCTGACAGGAGTGCACTCATGCGACGCGTCCTCGTCCAACTGTTGACCGTGATCGCCGGCGTGCTGCTGCTGATCGCGATGGGTTCCCCGGTCGCGCCGGCCGGCCCGGCGGCCGGGGAGCGGGTGCTGCTGTTCACCAAGACGGCGGCCGGCGCGTTCCGGCACGACTCGATCCCGGCCGGGGTGGCGATGTTCCAGCAGCTGGCCGCGGACAACGGCTGGGATATGACGCACACCGAGGATTCCACGATCTTCAACGACGCCACACTGTCCACGTTTGACGTGATCATCATGTTCCAGACGTCGGGCATGGTGTGGGACACCGATGCGCAACGGGCCGCGGTGCAGCGGTACATGCGCAACGGCGGCGGCATCGTGGCCATCCACAACGCCACGGACATGAACATCGAGAACCAGTTCCCGTGGTGGGACCAGATGCTGGGCATGACCATGACCCAGCACTCGGCCATCGTCGCGGGCACGGCCAAGGTCGCCGACCAGGTGCACCCGTCCGGCCAGGGATTGCCGCAGCGGTGGAACCGCACCGAGGAGTGGTACAACTTCAACCGCAACGCCCGCGGCGATGTACACGTGCTGGCCACCGCCGACGAGACCACCTACAACCCCGGCCCCTCGGCGATGGGTTTCGACCACCCGATCTCCTGGTGCCGCAACTTCGAGGGCGGCCGGCTGTGGGCGACGGCCATGGGGCACCAGGCTTCCTCCTACTCCGAGCCGCTGTTCCGCGCACACATCCTCGGCGGCGTGCAGACCGCGGCCGGCACCCGGCCCGCCGACTGCGGCCCGACCGTGTGGGGCAGCTACGACAAGGTCGAGCTGGACGGCAACACGGTGGGCCCGAGTGCGTTGGAGGTGGCGCCGGACGGCCGGGTCTTCTACACCCAGTACGGCGGGCAACTCAAGGTCTACAAGCCGGACACCCGCACCACGGTCGTGGCCGGCACGCTGAACGTCTACACCGGCGGCGAGGACGGCCTGACCGGCCTGGCGCTCGACCCGAACTTCGCCACCAACCGCTGGGTCTACCTCTACTACTCCCCCGTCGGCGTCCAGGAGATCAACCGGGTGTCCCGGTTCACGATCAACGGGGACACGCTGGATCCGGCCAGCGAGCGGATCCTGCTGTCGATCCCGGCCGCACGGCGGTCCGAGCCCGGGCACACCGGCGGGTACCTGACCTTCGGTCCCGGCGGGAACCTCTACATCGGTGTCGGAGACGACACCAACCCCCACGAGTCCAGCGGTTACGCGCCAATCGACGAACGCCCCGGACGCGACCTGTTCGATGCGCAGAAGACCGCGGCCAACACCAACGATCTGCGCGGCAAGATCCTGCGCATCCACCCGGAGGCCGGTGGCACGTACACGATCCCGGCCGGAAACATGTTCGCATCCGGGACCGCGCAGACCCGCCCGGAGATCTACGCGATGGGCTTCCGCAACCCGTTCCGGTTCACTGTGGACACTGATGGAACGATCTATATGGCCGACTACGGCCCGGACGCCGGCTCGGACAACGCCAACCGGGGCCCGGCCGGCCTCGTCGAGTGGAACGTGATCAAGACTCCGGGCAACTACGGCTGGCCGTACTGCGTGGCCAACAACATCCCGTTCAACGACTTCAACTTCGCGACCGGCACATCGGGCGCCAAGTTCAACTGCGCGGCGCCGGTGAACAACTCGCCCAACAACACCGGGCTGACCACCCTGCCGGCGGCCCGCCCGGCGACGGTCTGGTACGGCAACGGCAGCAACGGCAACGCCTTTCCGGAGATGGGCAGCAGCAGCGGTGGAGAGGCACCGATGGCCTTCCCGGTGTACCACTACAACCCCAACAACCCGTCGACCACCAAGTTCCCGCAGTACTTCGACAGGACACCGTTCTTCGGCGAGTGGTCACGCAACACCATGCACGAGTTCCGGCTGGACTCGTCGGGGAACCTGCTCAAGATCAACCGGTTCCTGGCCAGCCTGACCTTCAGGTCCCCGATGGACGCCAAGTTCGGCCCGGACGGCTCGATGTACCTGCTGGAGTGGGGCACCGGGTTCGGCCGGGACAACCCGGACTCGGCCTTGTACCGCATCGACTACATCTCCGGCAACCGCGCCCCGATCGCCAGGGCCGGCGCCACCCCGTCGTCCGGGGTCTCGCCGCTGACCGTGCAGTTCTCCAGCGCCGGGTCGACCGACCCGGAGGGCGGCGCGCTGACCTACCGGTGGACCTTCGGCGACGGCGGCACCTCCACCGCGACCAACCCGTCGCACACCTACACCGCCCGCGGCCAGTTCAACGCCCAGCTGACCGTGACCGACCCGAGTGGACGGACCGGCACGGCCAATGTCGTGATCACCGCCGGCAACACCGCACCGACCGTGCGGTTCACCGGGCCGGCGCACGGCGGGATGTTCGCCTTCGGGGACAACGTCGCGTACTCGGTGAGCGTCACCGACCCGGAGGACGGAACGGTCGACTGCGCCCGGGTGACCGTCACGCCGGCGCTCGGGCACGACCAGCACGCGCACCCGCTGGAGCCGCAGACCGGCTGCACCGGCACGATCGCCACGCGCGGCGACGGCGGGCACGGCAGCGGCGCCAACCTGTTCTACGTGGCCGACGCGGTCTACACCGACAACGGCGCCACCGGGGTGCCGGCGCTGACCGGCCGGGCCCAGGTCGTGTTGCAGCCCAAGCACAAACAGGCCGAGCACTTCACGGGGTCGTCGGGGATCCGGGTCGTCGCGCAGGCCGGCGCCGAGGCCGGCGCCCGCATCGGCGACATCAACAACAACGACTGGATCTCGTTCACCCCGATGAACCTGACCAACATCAACCAGGTGTCGTTCCGGGTGTCCTCGCCGGGACCTGGCGGCACGATCGAGCTGCACGCCGGCTCCCCCACCGGCCCACTGGTGGCCACCGCCCCGGTGGGCAGCACCGGCGGCTGGGACAACTACGTCAGCCTGCCACCGGTCAACGTCACCAACCCCGGCGGCACCACCGAGCTGTTCGTGGTGTTCAAGTCCACCGTGGCCGGCCCGTACGACCTGGACTCGATGACCTTCATCGGTCCCGGCGTCGGCACCCCGGGCAGCGGCGGAACCGGCCCGATCACGGGCGTGGCCGGCAAGTGCGTCGACGTCAACGGCAACAGCTCCACCGACGGCACCAAGATCCAGCTGTGGACCTGCACCGGCGGCGCCAACCAGCAGTGGACCCGCACCGGCAACACCCTGCAGTCACTGGGCAAGTGCATGACCGTCAACGGAAACGGCACCGCCGACGGCGCCCTCGTTCAGCTGTGGACCTGCACCGGCGCCCCCGGCCAGAACTGGACTCCGCAGGCCGACGGCTCACTGGTCAATCCCAATTCCGGCAAGTGCCTCGACGCCAACGGCGCCAGCTCCGCCGACGGCACCCAACTGATCATCTGGACCTGCCACGGCGGCACGAACCAAAGATGGACCCTGCCATGAGGAAGCTGAACACGGCGGCCTCCGCCGCCTTACTGGTGGCCGCCGGTGTGGTGGCGACGGTGCTGACCAGCACGCCGCCGGCGGCCGCACACGCGGTGAATCCGGCCGACTTCCAGCAGGTCGAGCTGGCCCGTGGGGTATCCGAGCTGGGCGAGCCGATGTCGCTGGCGGTGCTGCCGGACCGCTCGGTGCTGCACACCTCCCGGGACGGGACGCTGCGCCGCACCACCGTTGCCGGGGTCACCAGCGTGATCGGCCGGCTGGCCGTGTACTCGCACGACGAGGAGGGCCTGCAGGGCATCGCGGCGGACCCGAACTTCGCCACCAACCGGTTCATCTACCTGTACTACTCACCGCCACTGTCCACGCCGGGCGGTGACGCCCCGGAGAACGGGACGGACTTCTCGGCCTGGAACGGGGTGAACCGGGTGGCCCGGTTCACCCTCAACGCCGACTTCACGCTCAACACCGCCAGCCAGGTGACCGTTCTGGACGTGCCGACCAGCCGCGGCATCTGCTGCCACGTCGGCGGCGACCTCGACTTCGACGCGGCCGGCAACCTCTATCTGTCCACAGGAGACGATTCGAACCCGTTCGCCTCCGACGGTTACACCCCTCTCGATGAGCGCACCAACCGCAACCCCGCCTTCGATGCCCAACGCAGCGCGGGCAACACCAACGACCTACGCGGCAAGCTGCTGCGGATCAAGGTGAACCCCGACGGGTCGTACTCGATCCCGCCCGGCAACCTGTTCCCGCCGGGCACCGCCAACACCCGCCCGGAGATCTACGCGATGGGTTTCCGCAACCCGTTCCGGATGAGCGTGGACAAGGCCACCGGCGTGGTCTACCTCGGCGACTACGGGCCGGACGCCGGCGCCGCCAGCGCCACCCGCGGGCCTGGCGGGCAGGTGGAGTTCAACCGGATCACCTCGGCCGGCAACTACGGCTGGCCCTACTGCACCGGCACGAACACCACGAATGAGACCTATGTGGACTACACGTTCCCGTCCGGGCCGTCCGGGAGCCGGTTCAACTGTGCCGCGCCGGTCAACGACTCCCCGCGCAACACGGGCCTGCGGAACCTGCCGGCCGCGCGGGCGGCGTGGATCAAGTACGACGGCTGCTCGCTGGCCGCGTTCGGCTGCGGCTCGGAATCCCCGATGGGCGGCGCGGTGTACCGCTACGACGCCGCCAACCCGTCGTCGGTCAAGTTTCCGGCCGCCCTCGACGGGCACTACTTCGCCGCCGAGTTCGGCCGGCGCTGGATCAAGACCATCGACGTCAATGCCGACGGCTCGGCCGGGCAGATCAGCGACTTCCCGTGGCGCGGCACGCAGATCATCGACACCGCGTTCGGCCAGGACGGCGCGCTGTACGTGCTGGACTACGGCACCGGCTGGGGCAGCGGGGACGCCAACTCCGCGCTCTACCGCATCGAGCACAACCCGGCCGGCAACCTCGCGCCAACCGCACGGGCCAGCGCCAACCGCACCTCCGGCCTCGCGCCGCTGGCGGTCACCTTCTCCAGCGCGGGTTCCGTCGACCCGGAGGGTGGCGCGCTGACCTACGCCTGGAACTTCGGCGACGGCACCACATCCACCGCGGCCAACCCGACGAAGACCTACAGCACCAACGGGCAGCGCACGGTCACCCTCACCGTGACCGATCCGGGAGGCCGCACCAGCACGGCCAGCCTGGTGATCACGGTCGGCAACACCGCACCCACGGTCACGCTGAGCACGCCGATCAACGGAACCCCGTTCAACTTCGGCGACACCGTGCCCTACACGATCACCGTATCCGATCCGGAGGACGGCACGACCGACTGCGCCCGGGTGCGGTTGAGCTACGTGCTCGGCCACGACAGCCACGGGCATCCGATCACCTCGCGGACCGGGTGCTCGGGAACGCTGCAGATCCCGACGGACGGTGAGCACGACACGGCGGCCAACCTGTTCGCGGTGCTCGACGCCGAATACACCGACGGGGGCGCCAACGGCCAGCCGGCACTGACGACCCACGCGCAGAACGTCCTGCAGCCCCGGCACCGCCAGGCCGAGCACCACTCGGCACAGTCCGGCACCGGCCTGTTCCCCAAGACATCCGCCGAAGGCGGCCGGACCGTCGGCGACATCCACAACGGCGACTGGATCTCCTTCCAGCCCTACGCGCTCGCCGGCGAAACCCGGTTCACCGCCCGGGTGTCCTCGGCCGGCTCCGGCGGCACGCTGTCCGTGCGGACCGGTTCGCCGACCGGACCCGTACACGGCTCGGTCACCGTGCCGGTCACCGGCGGCTGGGAGACCTTCACCCAGGTGTCCACCGCCCTGTCGAACCTGCCGAGCGGCACCACCACGCTGTACCTCACGTTCGCCGGCGGCTCCGGCTTCCTGTTCGATGTGGACTCGTTCACGCTCGACGGGGCCGCCGGCGGCACCGGGCCGATCACGGGCGCCGGCGGCAAGTGCGTCGACGTCAACGGCGCCAGCTCCGCCGACGGCACCAAAGTCCAGCTGTGGACCTGCACCGGCGGCGCCAACCAGCAGTGGACCCGCACCGGCAACACCTGGCGGTCGCTTGGCAAGTGCCTGACCGCGAGCGGCGGCACCGCCGACGGCACCCCGGTCCAACTGTGGACCTGCACCGGCAGCGGCGCTCAGAACTGGACCGCCGGCGCCAACGGCTCCCTCGTCAACGTCCAGTCCAACAAGTGCCTCGACGCCAACGGCGCCAGCTCCGCCGACGGCACCCAACTGATCATCTGGACCTGCCACGGCGGCACCAACCAACGGTGGGAGCTGCCAAGCAACAGCATCGCAGCCGCCAAGGCGACCACCGGGCGCGCCACGGCCGAAGGCTCGCAATCACGATGGCAGGGCACCGGCCCATGAAACGCAACGGGAACCAGTCAGTGCCCCGCCTGAGTGATCGCGACGCGCGCAGAGCCGCGAAAGACGAGTGGACCCTGCCCTGAGAGGAACGACCATGCGCATTCGTCAGATACTCGGCATCGCGACGGCCACCTTGGTGATCCTCGGGGTCAACTCCGGCCTACCCGCCGGCGCCGTCGACGCCCCGTACGACGTGCTGGTGTTCTCCCGGACCGCGGGGTTCCGGCACGACTCGATCCCGGTCGGCATCCAGACCATCCGGGAGCTGGGCACGGCCAACAGCTTCACGGTCACCGCCACCGAGGAC
>NZ_DASZCQ010000345.1:0-4770 GCF_035942955.1 Actinophytocola sp.
CACGAGCCGGCGCACGTGCGCCGGGGTGCCCCCGGCCGCGGCGACCAGGGCGAGATCGCGGCGCCGCCGGCGGGCGCCCACGGCCAGCGCCGGGCCGGCCAGCAGGATGACCTCCAGCAGGGCCAGCCCGCCGACGAGGATCAGCGTGCCCGGCGGGAGCCCCGCTTCGGTGACCCTGGTCCGGTACCGCTCGGCCGGGCCGGGCGGGTTCGCCAGCACGTGCCGGGACACCGCAACCACCCCGCTGGTGTTGAGCCGCTTGACCTCGGCCCAGGTCAGCGGGCCCGGGGTGGCTACCAGCCAGGCCGGGCCGCCGCTGTCGAGGGGAAGCGCGCCGGGGCGCCCCACGATCGTGCCGGCCTCGAGCTCGTCCGGTTCCTCGACGGTGCCCACGACCCGGAAGGTCCGGCTGCCGTCGGCGAGGTGGATGGCGCCGCCGTCCCCGACGCCGAGCCGGCTGCTCGCGGCCGGCGTGAGGACGACCTCGTCGGCGCCGGCCGGGGCTCGGCCGGAAAGCTGCCGGAGGATCCCGGCGGCCAGCGGGTCGGTGTAGTCCAGCGTGCGGGCGCTGATGGTCCCCGTTCCGGCCGCCGTGCGCATGGTCAGGGCGCCGTGCTGATCCGGGATCGCGGTGGCGCCGGCGGGCAGCAGCGCGAGCAGCCGGTCAAGGCTCGGCTCGGCCGGCGGGCCGGTCCCGCCGACCGGAAACGCGAACAGCCGGTCGGGCTCCTGCTCGACCGGCCCGCCGTACGGCCAGGTGATCACGGCCTGGGCGCCGCCCATCAGCCGGTCGGCCTGCTCGCCCGGGGTGAGCTCGAAGCTGTCGTAGCTGACCGCGGCGAACGACAGGGCGGCCACCGGCAGCGTGATCAGCGCCGCGACGAGCGCGGCCCGGCCCTTGGCCCGTCTCGCCTCGCGCCACGCGATCCGCAGCGCGATGCGCCAGCCGCTCACCGGGCGCCGTCCTGCGCGAGCAGCGCGTCGGGCTCGTCGAGCGGGCCGGACGTGTCGACGATGATGCCGTCCCGCAGGAACACCACGCGGTCGGCCCATGCGGCGTGCCGCGCGTCATGGGTGACGAGCACGCCGGCCGCTCCGCCGTCTACTTTGGACCTCAGTAGGCGCAGCACGGACTCGCCGGTGTGCGAGTCCAGCGCCCCGGTCGGCTCGTCGGCCAGCACCAGCCGGCGCTCGCCGATGAGCGCCCTGGCGATCGCCACCCGCTGCTGCTGGCCGCCGGACAGCTCGTCCGGGAACCGCTCGGCCAGGTCACCCAGGTCCACTTCGGACAGTGCGGTCTCGGCGAGCAGGCGCGCCTTGCGCACCCCGACGCCGTCCAGCTCCAGCGGCAGCGCCACGTTCTCCACCGCCGTGAGGCTGGCCAGCAGGTTCAGGTCCTGGAACACGTAGCCGATCCGGCGCCTGCGCAACGCGGCCAGCGTGCGCCGGTCGCACTCCCCCAGCACCGTGCCGTCCACCACGACCTCCCCCTGGCTCGGCCGGTCCAGGCCGCCGGCCAGGTTGAGCAGGGTGGACTTGCCCGACCCGGACGGTCCCATCACCGCCACCAGCTCGCCGGCGGCCACGGTCAGCGTCACGCCGGCCAGGGCATGCACCGCGGTCTCGCCGTGGCCGTGCACCCGGTGCACGTCGCGCAGCTCGAGAATGCTCATCGCCTGCTCTCCTCCCCCTCCGGTTCGAGGTGCGGCACGGTGGTCGGGGGTGGGGTGTACCGGACCAGGCTCGCCTCGCAGTGATCCAGCCAGCGCACCTCGGCCTCGGCCTGGAACACCATCGCGTCCAGCACCAGCCGCCATGGCAGGTCGGCCGGCTCGTCGGAGCGCGCCTTCAGCCGGGTGAACTCCTGCAGGGTGCGCATGGTCGCGCCGCGCTGGGCCTGCACCACCGCCCGCACGTCGACCCCCGGCGTGGTCAGCGCGAACGCGAGCTTGATCGCCAGCTCGTCGCGCGGCCGGTCGGAGCGGCTGACCGGGGTGGTGAACCACGCCGCCAGCTCGGCCCGCCCGGCGGCGGTGATCTCGTACGGGCGCTGCCCGCCGTCACCCTCCGGCAGCGCGCGGACGAGCTCGTCCCGTTCGAGGCGGGACAGGGTGGTGTAGACCTGGCCGATGTTCAACGGCCAGGTGCCACCCGTGGACTCTTCGAACACCACCCGCAGCTGGTAGCCGTACATCGGGCCGCGCTCGAGAAGGGCCAGAAGGCCGTGCCTGACGGACATGCCTACCGAGTATGCATACCGGGTATGCCCGGCGCAAGGGCCCTACTGGACGCGGCAGCGTGTGACACTCCGACCCTCGCGTGAGCGGAGTGTCACACGGCGTCCCGGCCGTCAGGTGTTGGGAGCGGAGAACGTGACCTGGTAGCCGAGCGTGCTCATCATCCCGACCAGCATCGCGCGGGTGTTGTCCTCGGCCCGTTTGGTCAGGCCGGCGGCCTTCGCCGCCTCGCCGATCTTCTGCTCGGCGACCTGGTAGAACTGCTGTTGGTCGGGCGCCTGGAACAGCGAGCTCAGCCGGTTCCAGATGCCGCGCTGGGTGGCGAACAGGTAGCTGCGGTCCTGGTTGAGGTTCGGCTTGTCGAGCTGCGCCGGGGGCAGCCGGATCTCGACCGACTTGCGGTCCTCGGACACGGTCAGCGCGTCACCGGTGAGCCCGGAGAAGTCCACGAACGCGTTGACGCTGCCGGCGGCCACGAACAGGGCCCGCTCGCCGGCCAGGAACGACGGCACGAACGCGACGTCCTTCTCCAGGTCGACGACCACCTGGAACTCCCCGACCGCGGCGTGGTACTGGCTCAGATCCTTGATCGACTCCAGCAGTGCCGGCTGGGTGCGGTCGATCTCCTCGGTGCGGAACGGGTTGAGGTTCGGAACCAGGGTGGCCAGGCCGATGGCGCCCAGCGCGAGAACCACCACCGCGACCAACACCCAGGCGATGCGCCACAACCGGTTCGAACTGTCGGTGGCCATGCCAGATCCTCCCGTGTCGGGGACCTACGCTCCGGAAATACCCATTGCCGCATCCCGGAAAACCCCTAGGTAACCGAGTCCTCTGTGGACGGTGCGGCCTCGACACCCGCGGGCCGACTCACTAGCGTTGGCCCTGCGGATCCATAGGTTCAGACCACGGGAGTCGCCATGCGTCGTGTCCTAGCCACCCTGCTCGGGATTCCGTTGCTGGTGGGCGCCGCCCCGGCCGTCGCGGCCGCGCAGCCCGCCGTGCCCGCCGACCACGACCGGCCGTGCAGCGAGGAGCCGCGCGACCTTCCGATCGACCAGTTCACCGACTACCGGGAGCTGCAGCGCGAGCTGGCCAAGCTCGAGCGGATCAGCCGCGGCCGCGTCCACGTCGAGAAGATCGGCGAGTCCAACCGCGGCCGGGACCTCAAGAGCGCCACGGTCGGCACCGGCGCCAAGATCTTCCTTGTCACCAGCGAGATCCACGGCAACGAGAAGACCGGAACCGATGCGCTGCTCCGCATCCTGCACTACCTCGGCACCTCCGAGTCGCCGGAGGCCAGGCGGCTGCGCGCCACCGTCACGCTGGTCGCCGTGCCCAAGCTCAACGCCGACGGCGCCGAGCTGGACCGTCGGGGCAACGACCAGAGCTGGGCGGAGGTCCAGCAGCAGTTCCCGCAGCTGGCCGGCCGCCCGCCGGCGTGGAACTACATCGACGGCCAGCAGCAGGGCGACGACTACCGCACCCGGCCCGGCTTCGACGTCAACCGGGACTTCCATCCCGAGCTGGACTACGTCCCCCGACCCGAGGACATCCCCGGCACCTCCGCCCAGCCCGGCTGGTACCTCACGCCAGAGGCGCAGGCCCTCCGCGACGTCTACCTCGACCTGCGCGCCGAGCGCGGCCGGGTGCCCGACGTCTACGTCGACCTGCACCACCAGGGCGCGTGCGTCCGCCAGGAGGGCACCAACCGCCTGCTCGACGTCGCCGTCGACTACCCGCCGCTACCAGACGTATTCTTCGAACCCGGCCAGAAATACGCTCCCTACGCCGACGTCTACACCAAGGACGAGTCCCGCCAACTCGCCATCAGCGCCTTCAACGGCATGACCGACCGCGGCTTCATCGCCGCCCGCTACCCTCACGCCCCCACCCGCGACCTCCCCGGCCAGGCCCGCTGCTCCTTCGCCCTCAACGGCACCGGCACCGTCCTGTTCGAAGTCCGCGGCCAAACCCAAACCCTCGGCCAAGAACACCGCGAACACTTCACCCGTGCCGTGATCGCCGGCCTCATGAACATGCTCAACGACGTCAGCACCGGCGCCGTCACCCGCATCGACCCCGAGTCCTTCGACACCCTCCCCGGCACCGCCCCGGAAAGCGCCGACGACACGGAATAACAGCTCGCCACCCGCTAGAGCCGCCCCGGCCAACAGCCCCCGTGTACGGAACCGCTCACGGTAGCAACGCTGTGGCCGCGCCGCGCGCCGCGGCGGTCACAGCTCAGCACCACGATCCAGGTCAGCAGATGCGCCGCCCGCATCGGCCGCCCCTGACTTGGCTTAACCGAGCACCAAACCTTGCTGGCCGGCGCATTCATCGCGCCGGAGCGCCGACGACCCTGAGGAGGGACTCCTAGCCCCGGCAGAACAGCGATGTGGCACTCCTTTCCCAACGCAAGATCACGTCGGGTTGCCGTTGCCGACCGGCGGATGGCGGAGTGGTCGCCTTCTCGACGATCAGGACCGGCTGTCGCGCAGGACGCGTGCGGAACGACGGGTGCGCCGCGCGC
>NZ_DASZCQ010000346.1:0-11453 GCF_035942955.1 Actinophytocola sp.
GACGGCACCACCACCGCCACGGTGCTGGCTCAGGCCCTGGTGCGTGAGGGCCTGCGCAACGTCGCTGCCGGCGCCGACCCGCTGTCGTTGAAGCGCGGGATCGAGCAGGCCGTCGAGGCCGTGACCGAGCAGCTGCACAAGATCGCCATCGAGGTGCAGACGAAGGAGCAGATCGCGGCGACGGCGTCCATCTCGGCGGGCGACCGGACCATCGGCGACCTGATCGCCGAAGCCATGGACAAGGTCGGTCAGGACGGTGTGATCACCGTCGAGGAGAGCAACACGCTCGGCATGGAGCTGGAGCTGACCGAGGGCATGCGCTTCGACAAGGGCTTCATCTCCGGCTACTTCGTCACCGACCCCGAGCGGCAGGAAGCGGTCCTCGAGGACGTCTACGTGCTGCTGCACCAGGGCAAGATCAGCGCGGTGAAGGACCTGGTTCCCTTGCTGGAGAAGGTGATGCAGGCCGGCAAGCCGCTGCTGATCATCGCCGAGGACGTCGAGGGTGAGGCGCTGGCCACGTTGGTGGTCAACAAGATCCGGGGCACGTTCAAGTCGGTGGCGGTCAAGGCGCCTGGTTTTGGTGACCGGCGCAAGGCGATGTTGCAGGACATGGCGATCCTGACCGGTGGTCAGGTGATCAGTGAGGATGTGGGTCTCAAGCTGGAGAATGCCGACATCTCGCTGCTGGGTCGGGCGCGCAAGGTCGTGGTGACCAAGGATGAGACCACGATCGTCGAGGGTGCCGGGGATGCCGAGCAGATTCAGGGTCGGGTCAACCAGATTCGGGCCGAGATCGAGAAGTCGGATTCGGATTACGACCGGGAGAAGTTGCAGGAGCGGTTGGCCAAGCTGGCCGGTGGTGTGGCGGTGATCAAGGCTGGTGCGGCCACCGAGGTGGAGCTCAAGGAGCGCAAGCACCGGATCGAGGACGCGGTGCGCAACGCCAAGGCCGCGGTGGAGGAGGGCATCGTCGCCGGTGGTGGTGTGGCTCTGTTGCAGGCCGCCGCCGAGGCGTTCGCCGGGCTGCGGCTGTCGGGTGACGAGGCCACCGGCGCCAACATCGTGCGTGTTGCCGTCGAGGCTCCGCTCAAGCAGATCGCCGTTAACGCCGGCCACGAGGGCGGCGTCGTGGTCGACAAGGTCCGCACGCTCCCGGCCGGGCACGGCCTCAACGCCCTGACCGGCCAGTACGAAGACCTGGTCCGGGCGGGGATCATCGACCCGGCCAAGGTCACGCGCTCGGCGCTGCAGAACGCCGCGTCGATCGCCGCCCTGTTCCTCACCACCGAGGCCGTCGTCGCCGACAAACCGGAAAAGGAAGAGAAGACCCCGGCCGGCGCCGGCGCCGGTCCGGACTTCTAGACCCGACAAGGACACCGCCCCGGCCGGCCGCCACCCGCGCCGGCCGGGGCGCAACCCTGCCCGCCTGGCCGGCGGGACCTCACAAGGTCAAGGAAAGGCAGGACGCCAATGATCGGCACGGTCGAGCACGTCTCCACCGGATCCGGGCAGCCGGATCCGGCAGATCAGGACACCGTGGCCTACCCGTCACCGCCGCAGCCCGACGACGCCACACCCGCGCCGGCCACACCGGCCCCCGTGGGAACCGCGGCGGTGACCCTCACCCGTGGCTCCGGACTGACCGGCCCGGTCGACATACCGCTCGTGGCGGACCCGACGGTCGTCGGCCGGCATCCCGACTGCGACATCGTGCTGGCGGACCTGACCATCTCCCGGCGGCACGCCGAGCTGCGCCGCACCGGCACCGGGTTCACCGTCACCGACCTCGGCTCCCTCAACGGCACCTATCTCAACGGCAACCCCGTGGACAGCGCACGACTCACCGACGGCGACCACCTGGGGATCGGCAAGTACCGGTTGGTCTTCCGCGCACCGCAGGCGTGACCGCCGCGCTCACCTACGACAGGGTGGGCAGGCGGTGGGTATGCCGGGGGATGCTCAGGGGTAATGCTCGAGCACCAGGGCGGCCGAGGCGACGGGACGGTGAGCGATGGCCAGTTCGCTGGAGGTCGCGCTGGGCGAGGCTCGGGACCGGTTCGTCGCGGCCAATCCCCGTAGTCGCGCCGCGCATGAGGAAGCCGTCGAGAACCTGCCCGGGGGCAACAGCCGGACCACGGTGTTCTACCCGCCGTTCCCGCTCACGATGGCCGGGGGTACGGGTTGCCGGCTGACCGACGTCGACGGGCACGTCTACGTCGACCTCCTCGGTGACTACACGGCGGGGCTGTACGGGCATGACAACCGGGTGATCAGGAGCGCCGTCGACGAGGCCCTCGACGCCGGCTGGGGCTTCGGCGCGCAGTGCGTGCACGAGGCGAGGCTGGCCACCGTGTTGTGCGAGCGCTTTCCCGCGCTGGACCTGGTCCGGTTCACCAACTCCGGCACCGAGGCGAACCTGCTCGCGCTGGCGACCGCGACGGCACACACCGGCCGGGGCACGATTCTGGTGTTCGCCGGCGCCTATCACGGCTCGGTGCTGTACTTCGGTGAGCCGGCGATCCCGATCAACGTCCCGCACCGCTTCGTGGTCGGTGAGTACAACGACGCCGGCGTGACCGGGGAACTGATCGACCGGCACGCGGCCGACCTCGCCGCGATCCTGGTCGAGCCGATGATCGGCAGCGGCGGGTGCATTCCCGGCGATCCGGCGTTCCTGGCGTTTCTGCGGCGGCGCGCCGACGAGACCGGCGCGCTGCTGGTGTTCGACGAGGTCATGACGTCACGGATGTCCCGCGGCGGTATGCAGGCCCTGCTCGGCATCACCCCGGATCTGATGACGCTCGGCAAGTACACCGGCGGCGGAATGACCTTCGGCGCCTTCGGCGGTCGCGCCGACGTGATGTCGATGTACGACCCGCGCCGGCCGGACTTCGTGCCGCACGCCGGGACGTTCAACAACAACGTCCTCAGCATGGCGGCCGGATACGCGGGTCTGACCAGGCTGTTCCCGCCCGAGACCAGCCGGCGGCTGTTCGAACGGGGAGAACGGCTGCGGGCTCGGCTCAACGAGATCGGTCGGGACCACGACGCGGCCGTGCAATGGACCGGCCTCGGCAGCATGATGACGGTCCACTTCCAACCCGAGCCGATCGTGGCTCCACGCGACCTGCGGCCCACCCCGGTGCACCGGGAGCTGTTCCACCTCGACCTGCTCGACCGCGGGTTTCACCTCGCCCGGCGCGGGATGGTCGCGCTGAGTCTGGACATCGGCACGCCGGAATGCGACGCGTTCTGCTCGGCCTTCGACGGGTTCCTCAGCCGGTACGGCCCGCTGCTGAGCACACCCGAACCGGCGGATGCGTCCAGGACGCCGGTATAACTGCCGCCATGGCAATGGGTTGGAAGTTGGTCATCGACAGCAGGAACGCCTCCGCGCTGGCGGATTTCTGGGCCGCGGCCCTCGAGTACGAGGTGGAGGATCCCAGCGCGCTCGTCGAGCAGCTGCTCGCCGCCGGCCAGATCGACCAGGACGCGGTCGTCGAGCATCGCGGCCGCAAGACCTTCCGCGGCTACGCCGCGATCCGCCACCCCGACGACCCGTTCGACCGGACCAGCGGCATCGGCCGCGGCCGGCGGCTGCTGTTCCAGGACGTGCCCGAGCCCAAGTCCGGCAAGAACCGCCTGCACATCGACATCCACAGTGCGCCGGGCGGCCTCGACAAGCTGGTGGCCCGGCTGGAAGAGCTGGGCGCGACCCGCGTCCGCGAGTTCGACAGGGGACCCGCCGGACACTGGTGGATCATGCAGGACCCCGAGGGCAACGAGTTCTGCGCGGCGTAGGCCGGTCAGCCGGCGGCCGGGGGCGCCGGCTCGCTGCGCGGGGTGACCAGGCCGGATTCGTAGGCCAGGACGACGAGTTGGGCGCGGTCGCGGGCGTGGAGCTTGGTCATGGCCCGGTTGATGTGGGTTTTGGCGGTCAGCGGGCTGATCACCATGCGGTCGGCCACCTCGTCGTTGGACAGGCCCTGCGCGACAAGGGCGACGGCCTCGCGTTCCCGGTTGGTCAGCTCCTTGAGTCCGGTGTGGACGCCGGTGGTGAGTGGCTGGGCGACGTAGCGGTTGATCAGCTTGCGGGTGATCGACGGGGCGAGCAGGGCGTCGCCGCGCGCGGCGACGCGGATGGCGTGCAGGAAGTCCTCGGGTTGGATGTCCTTGACCAGGAATCCGGCGGCCCCGGCGCGCAGCGCGTTGAAGACGTATTCGTCAAGGCCGTAGTTGGTCAGGATGACGACATGCACCGCGGCCAGGGTCGGGTCCGCGGCAATGCGCCGGGTCGCCTCGATGCCGTCGACGACGGGCATCTGAATGTCGATCAGCGCGATGTCGGGCACGTGCTCCTTGGCCAGGGCCACGCCCTGGTCGCCGTCGGCGGCCTCGGCCACCACCTCGATGTCGTCCTCGACGTCAAGGAGCGCGCGGAACCCGCTGCGGATGAGCGGCTGGTCGTCGACCAGCAGGACCCGGATCATGATGTGCGGTCCACGGGAAGCTCGGCGTGGACGGTGAAGCCGCCCTCGCCGCGCGGCGCCGCCCGCAGCCGACCGCCGAGCGCGGTGACTCGTTCGCGCATCCCGAGCAGCCCGACGCCGGGCGCCGGCGCGGTGTCCGAAGTCGCCTTTCCGTCGTCGTCGATCCGGATCACCAGGGCGTCGGGCCGGTAGTCGATCCGGACCGTCGCGGTGCGGGCGGCGGCGTGCCGGGCGATGTTGGTCAGCGACTCCTGCACGATCCGGTACGCGGTCCGGTCCACCGCGGCCGGCACGCCGTTGCGCTGTCCCTCGATCGTCAGCGTCGCGTCCAGGCCGGTCGAGCGGGCCCGCCGCACCAGCTCGGGGACGTGGTCGAGCCCGTGCGGCGGGGCGCTGTCGTCGTCGCGCAGCGCCTCAAGGGTCGCGCGCAGCTCCCTGGCCGCCTCCCGGCCGGCCTCCCGGATCGCCAGCAGGGCCTCGGGCACCTGCTCACCCCGCTTGCGGGCCAGGTGGACGGCGACCTCGGCCTGCACCTTGATGACGGAGATCTGGTGAGTGAGCGAATCGTGCAGCTCCCGCGCGATGTGCAGGCGCTCCTCGTCGGCGCGGCGCCGCGCGGTCTCCTCGCGGGTGCGCTCGGCCTCGTCGGCCCGGCGCTCGGCCTGCCGCAGCGCCTCACCCGCCGCGCCGGCGGCGATCAGCCAGGCCAGCTCGAGGGCACCCCGGGCCTGCGCGAACGCCTCGCCCGTGCCGTAAAGGCCGGAGGCGAGGGCCGCCAAGGGGAGGGCGGCCAGCATGATCACCGAAGCCGCCACCGTGACGATGCGGTGTCCCGCCCGCACCGCGGCGTACACCGCGAACAGATACGCCACGGCCGGCACGTCGACACCGACGGCCTGGTACCCCAGCGCGCACACCCCGGTCACGGCCAGCACGGCGACCGGGGTCCGGCGGCGCGCGGCAAGCGCCAGCCCGCTGATGATCAACAACGGGTAGCCGAGCGGGGCGAGACCCGTCGCGGGGTGCTGCCCGGACAGCCCGGCGACCAGCAGGCTCGCCGCCACACCGGCGGCGATCAGCCAGTCTCCGAGCCGTCCCCTGCTCATGCTTGGCACCCTAACCGGATGCTCGCGCGGGCGACTCCCGCGCGGAGATGGTCAACCGCCTACCGCACCCGCGGTACCTCCGCGGCCGCTACGGCGCCGGCGGCAGCGCGAATTGTCTGCGTCCGCACAACGACCGGCGGCGGGTTCACCGGACATGATCAGCGTCGTTCCGTCGTGGGAGGAAGGGAGCACCTCATGTCCATCCGTCACCTGCTCGCCGCGCACGTCTTCGCCCAGTCGGCCGACGTCGGCGCGTACACCCTGACCTTCGATCGGGTCTGGGCCACCGCGGCCGCCTTGCTGGGGTTGGCCGGCGTGATCATCGGCGGGCTGGCGCTGGCCCGCTCCCGCCGCCGCACCGGCAACGGCGGGCGAAGGGGCGCCACCATGGCCCTGGCCGCGGGGCTGCTCGCCGCGGTCAACGGCGCGCTGGTGCTGGTCACCGCCGACGGTGGTCCCGGCTCCGGCAACGGAGTGGTCGGTGGCGCCGCGGCCCTGGTGCTGGGGCTGATCGCCGCGATCCTCGGCGGGCTGCTGACGGCCCGCTCCCGCCGCATCGCCGCCCGGGTCGAGGAACGAGGGGTGGCGGCCTAGAAGTGTTTTCTAGCTCGGGCAAGGCCGCCGGTCGCCTTCGGCGAGCGGCCTGGGGTTGGGTTGCGTGGGGGGTTGCGGGCCGGGGTGGGTGGTGGGGTGTCGTGGGTGGTCGGCTGACGACGCCTGCGGGCAGGGGCTCGTTCCTCGCCCCTGCCCTGGTCGTCGTGTGGCGGCCGCCCTCGCCAAAGATTGGCGACCCCAGCGCACTTTCGAAACACGTACGCGCTGGGCCGGGGCGTTGTCCGGGGGCCCAGGGAGTCGCCGGGGTAGAGCCGTTCCGTCGCGATCGCCGCGGTGCCGAGGCAGGGGCCTTGGCCGGGCGCTGCTGGCCGAGGGCATGCGTGCGCCAGGTTTGCGTCGTCCGTGAAGCGCTTCGCTCAGCCCGGGGTCGCCGTGCAGGGGACGGCGGCGCAGGTGTCGATGACCTCGCCGGTGGCCAGGAAGTGTGCGGTCATGGCGCGGATCGCGGGGGAGTTGCGGGGGTGGCTGTGCGGGTCCTGACCCGCGCGGTTGGGCAGGTTGGTCGGCGGCGGCGCGGGGGTGCCGCTGTCGACCATGATCAGGGCGGAGCCGGGGTGCGGGTAGCCGGGAACCGGTGCCAGGCCCCAGAACGGGGTCACGTCCGGGCTGCGCCCCGCGGCGAGGGCGGGCTGGCGAACGGGAATGCCCATCGTGCGGGCCTCGACCTCGGTGGCGATGTTGGCCACCTGGTGGTCGCCGAAGGCCTCGATCATCAGCACCCGGTGGGCCGGCGTCGCGGGCAGCGGGGCGCCGGCGATGTGGTGGGCGTACCCGTTGCCTCGCCGCGGTCCCAGAGCATCTGGATCAGCGCGAAGACCAGCTGCTGGTCGAGCTTGTCCGGGTAGGCCGGGTCGAAGACGACCTTGAACTGGTCGAAGTCGACGCTGCGGTTGAGCAGGGTGGAGTAGTTGGCGGCGGGCACGCCGAGCACGGAGCGGGTGAAGTCCTGGGCGATGGCGGTGAGCGCGCCGCCGAGGATGCCGCCCTGGCTGTTGCCCATGTACACCAGGTCGGTGGTGGCCAGCGGCCGGCCGTCCGGGGCGCGGAACGCCGAGCGGGCGGACAATCCACCGGGGTGGGCCATCGCCCGGCCGAGGAACAGGAAGTTCAGGAAGCCCTGCTGGCTGCGGTCCGGAATGGACGGAAAAAGGGAGATGTCGGCCAGGGCCAGCACCACGTTCGGGATGTCCTCGGTGGCCATGCCGATCCACGGCGTGGCGCAGAACATCGTGTTGGACTCGGCCATGTACGCCTTGAGCGCGCCCGAGTCGATCTCGGACGCGTCGCCGAGCAGGCCGTGGCCGTACAGCAGCGGCCGGGCCGGCGCCGAACCCGATGCGGTGCGCGGGATGTTGCAGATGAACCGGGCGAGCTGGGTGTTCAGGGTCAGCCGGCCGGGCAGCCCGTCGCTGTCGTAGTGCAGCCGGGAGCCGGGCGGCCCCAACGGAACGTTGAGGTAGCTCGGCACCAGCACGGTGCCGGTCACCCGGCGGGCGATCGCCGGGTCCTGCTCGGCGGTGAAGTCGGTGACCGAGTCGATGGTCAGCAGCGGCGGCCGGCTACCAAGCTGCCGGAACGCCTCGTCGCGCATGTGCAGCATCCGCTCGGTCAGGTTCCGTTGGCTGGCAACGGTGAAGTCCCACGCCAGGTACGACCCGCCGAGGTCCACCCCGGCGCCGCGCAGGCTGTCCAGCGCCCGCTGGGCGTACTGCCAGCGGCGCTGCAGCGCGCCGTCGGCGGGTGGAGTCGGCCGGGCCAGCTCGGCGTAGACCGGGTTGGGCGGCACCGGGTTCCCGGCCGCGTCCCGCAGATTTCGTAACAGCACCGCGTACCGGGTCGACTCGTCGAGGTTGCGCGCCGGCCGGATGATCAGGGCGCGCCTGGCCGGGTCGGCGGCGTTGGCGTCCAGCTCGGCCCAGTACGGGTGCCGCTGACCGGTCCGCGTGTTGATCAGCACGATCGGCGCGTCCGGGGCAAGCGAGGCGCCGATGTCGGTCACCGGGGCCGCCCCGGTGCGCTGCAGGTCCAGCCCCGGCACCTGGGTGAGCAGCATGGCGCCGGGGGAGAAGCCGTCGTTGCGGTTCCACTCCCGCGGGTCGATCCGCACGCCGAGCACGTTGCGCGGCATGGCATCGCGCTGCAGGTCGACTCGGATACCAGTGGCCGTACCGGAATCGGCGACGGTGAAGTAGTCGTTCGGGAACGGCAGCAGGCAGGCCGCGGGATCGACGGGATCGCATCCGCCGGTGTCCTGGGCCGCGGCGACCGCACCACCGGCGGGGAGGATCGCGGCAACGAGAATCACGCAGGAAAGCAGGGAACGCGCGCGCATAAGGCCATCCTGGCACCCGCGGCAAGCCCGACCCGGCCGGCCGAGACCGCCGAGCCGGAGCAGTGCCGGGGCGAGGAGGAACAGGGCGATGGCCAGGGCCGCGACGGCGACCAGCAGGCGGCCGGGGTGGTTCGCGCCGCCCGCGCCGCCGGTCGTGCCATCCCCCGACGACGTGGCGGTCACCGGATGGGACGACGCGGCCGTTGCGGCACAGCTCGGGCTGACCACGGTCGCGCAGTCGCTGCGCGAGCAGGGCGCGGCGTGCGCCCTGGCCGCGCTTGGCCAGCAACCGAGCTCCGACACCGCACCGTGGTCCATCGTGCGCAGGGGCGGCACCCGCGCTACAGGTCGCGGCGCAGGAAGGACACCCCGGCAAGGCCGAGGATGAGGGCGACCCACAGGCCGGCCCAGCCGAGGTAGGCGGGTGTCAGCGCGGACTCGCTGACGAGGAGCGGGAAGATGTCGGGGCCGAACTGGGTCAGCGCGGTCGGGTCCTGGAACGCGTACATGGCGCCGCGCCACAGGCCGTCGGTGGGCAGCAGCATCCGGGAGACGGTGCCGACGTGGGCCACGCCGTCGTTGCCGAGGACCCGCCCGACCCCACCGACCACGCCCGCGATCCAGGTGGCGCCGAAGAGTCCGACGGCCGCGATGCCAGAGGCCATCGGGGACATGGCGGTGGACAGCAGCAGGCCGAGGGTGAGCAGCACCGTGGTCTGGGCCGCGAGCAGCGCAAGACCGGCGGCCGGTTGCGGTGGCCAGTAGCCGAGGGTGGTCCGGACGATGAGCAGCTGGGCCAGCCCGGCCATGGCCACGAAGCCGCTGCCGAAGGTGACCAGCCCCAGCCATTTGCCCAGCAGCACGGCGGAGCGGCGGATCGGCCTGGCCAGGACAGCCAGCGCGATGCCCGACTCGATCTCGCCGGCCAGGGTGGGGCCGGCGAGGAACGCCGTGCCGAGCGCGGCGATCAGGCTCAAACCGAACATGACCAGGTTGAGCACCATGGAGGCGACCAGCCGCGCCTCCCCGGTGGTGAGCCCGCCGAACTCGGCGTCGATCCGGGAGAATCCCCAGGCGCTGAGGGCGAGCAGCGTGACGGTCAGCGCCAGGAGCACGCGCAGCACCCGCCGGCGGGAGGTCTCCCGGAGGGTGAGAGCGGCGATGGTGAGCACGGGGCGGGCGGTCATGACCGGGCACCTCCGGTGCGGAGAATGTCGAGCAGCCGTTCCTCGAGCGTGATCCGCCCCGGCTCGATCGCGTGCACGCGCACCCCGAGGCCGACCAGGTCGGCCACCAGGTCCGGCACGGCGTCGTCGTCCGTCTCGGCGGGCAGCGTGACCGTGAACGAGTTCCCGGAGCGGGTGAGCTGGCCGGCGGCGGCCAGCCGGGCCTCCGCCTGCGCGCCGACCCGGTCGAGCCGCAGCCGCAGCTCGCGCCGGCCGAGCAGCTCGGCAAGGCTGCCGGAGGCGGCGACCCTGCCCCTGTCGAGGATGACGACCCGGTCGCAGACCCGCTCCACCTCGCCGATCAGGTGCGAGTTGAGCAGCACGGCGACCTGGCGGTCCTTGAGGGACAGCAGCAGGTCCCGGACGTCGGCGCGGCCGATGGGGTCGAGGGCGCTGGTCGGTTCGTCGAGGACGACCAGCTCCGGGCGGGCGACCAGCGCGACGGCGAGGCCGAGGCGCTGCTGCATGCCCTTGGAGAAGCCGCCCACCCGGTCGCCGGCGCGGTCGGCGAGGCCGACGGCGGCCAGGCATTCGCGCCGTTCCCCGGCCGGCACCGCGATGCCGGCGAGCCGGATGTGCAGGGCCAGCACCTCGGCGGCGGTCAGCCACGGTTGGTACCGGAACAGCTCCGGCAGGTACCCGACGCGGGCCCTTGCGTGCGGATCTCCCGCCGGTCGCCCGAGCAGCAGCACCTCGCCGGCGTCGGGCCGGACCAGGCCGAGCAGGATCTTGATGACGGTGGTCTTGCCGGCGCCGTTCGGTCCGAGCAGGCCCACCACCTCGCCGCGGCCGACGGTGAACGACACGTCGTCGACCGCGGTCTGGCGCCGGTACCGCTTGCGCAGGCCCGAGCACCACACCGCCGGCGCCGGCGGCAGCTCCGCGAGCAGCCGCCTGGCCTCGTCGGGGGAGAGGGCGCCGTCCCGCCGGGCGGCGGGGCCGGCGGTCACCGGTCCACCCGCAGCCCGCGGGCCACCGACAGCACCTCGTCGGGGCTCATCGAGCCGGCCACCGCGGTGACGATCCCGTTGTCCACCCAGACCACGGCCGCCATCGTGCCGTCCCGCGCGGCGAGCACCGTGGCCGGCGCCCCGCCGACGTCGGCGGCGGTGGTCGTCATGTGCTCGACCGACACGAACAGGGGCAGCGTCGTTCCGTCGCCGGAGAAGGCGCGCAGCTGCGCCGCGACGTCCGTGGGCAGCATGGGCAGCGACAGCAGGTAGTCGCGGGCCGTCTCGAACGGGATGCCCATGGAGTCCGCGATGGGCGCCACCGCGCGGGCCACGATCATGGCCGGCACGGGGCGGTCCTGCGACCAGACCGCGGCGAGTCCGGGGCCGGCGATCAACCGGAACCGGCTGCCGTCGAGGCCGGTGGGCGGTGGCGGCAGCGTATGGCCGGCCGCCGCGGCGAACCGCGCCGCCTTCTCGGCCGAGAAGGTGAACACCGCGCTGATCCGGTCGACGACGTGGTACGTGGGTTGTCCGGTGACGCCGCGGGGCAGCTCGCCCACCCGCGGGACGGTAAGACCGCTGGCCTGCGCGGCGGCGTCGGCGCCGGCGACCTGGCGGACGTGGAGCCCCTCGGTCACCTCGACCTCGCCGAAGTCGGACAGCTCGGGCAGCTTGACCAGCTCGGCCTCGGGCGCGGTGACCGGGACGATCTGCTCGGTGCGGAAGAC
>NZ_DASZCQ010000347.1:0-29124 GCF_035942955.1 Actinophytocola sp.
GGCCACAAAGGCGGTCCGCCCGGCCTCCACGACCGTGACGTGGTGGTAACCCGGCGGCGCATGCAGTTGATCAGGGTTAATGCGAGTGATCTTCGCCGTCATGCGGCCAAGCATGGTTCAACGGCCCAGTGGAGCGCACCCGAGTTTGACAGCGTGACGCACGGTCATCGCCAGAAGAGGACGTTCAGGTCGATCGGGCCAATGTTCCGTGACACTTCCTGCGATTGGCCGCTCGTCGGGGCAGTTGCTCAGGACGTCGTCGTGCTTGATCGAGTTGCGCCAGCGGTTGGATGAGCGCATGACGGTGTCTCGGGACACTGCGGTCGTCGAGGACGCTGTCATGGCGTGGATTGAGCGGACCGGGACGCGGTCATGGCCGGTTCGCTGCCCGAAGCCGAACAGGGCACAACATTGCAGGACCCAAGATTGATCAAGGAGTGGGCCTACGCATCAGCATACGAACCGTTCGGGCGCCCAGCGCCCGAACATGCGGGGGTCTGGGGGTCGTCCCCCAGAAGATACGACGAGCGACGTGGTCCGCGGACACGTCGCCCGAGCAAGTGGAGCTGACGGGGCTCGAACCCGTGACCCCCACACTGCCAGTGTGGTGCGCTACCAGCTGCGCTACAGCCCCTTGGTGCGTCGTACACGGTACCTGACGGGATGGGGTGGGGTGTAGCCGGGTTGTTGCTCGACCGTGGGGATGGAGCGGGTGCTGCTGGTGGAGCGGTTGCTGGCAGCGGGCGGGGTGCAGGAGCGCGGCGGAGGGACATGGGGGTGGGCAGTGGAGTGGGGGAGGTTGGACAGCATCACCGAGCTGTCGATGGTGAGCAGGGCGGACCTGTGGACACGTTGTCCGGAGGGGCGGCCGACGCCGGAGGACCGCCGGGACCACGCCCGGCCGCAACTGCGGGTGATGGCCGGGTCGACCGGTCGCGGCGAGCACACCGAGCACCTCGGAGCACGCCCTGCGGGAGCGGCTGGGATCACCTGCGTGCTGGCGGCCGGGCGGCGGGTCGCGCACCGAGGTGGAGCACGGCCCGGTGGTCGGTGGGTGCGCCGCCGATCCCGGGGCTGGGCGATAGCTAGCCGGCGCTGACCAGGTTGTCGAGCCATCGCGGGTCGGAGGTGTCGACCACCTTCTGCCCCACGGCGACGGTCGGCGTGCCGAACCCGCGCTGGCCGTTGCCGAAGTCCTGCTGAAGGTACGGGGCGGTGGTGGCCTGCTGCTCGGCGGCTTGGATGTCCGCCTCGTACCGGCCATTGTCTATACAGGACTTGAAGTCGGGGCCGGTGATGCCGAGCCGGGCGCCGAGGTCGGCCAGTTGGCCGTTGTCGTAGCCGCGGGCGCCCTCCTCGGGCTGCGACTCGTAGAGGCTGTTGTGGAACGCGGGGAACTTGTTCGCGTCGGCGGCGCACAGCCCGGCGTTGGCGGCGTCCAGCGAGTAGCCGGGCGGATCGGACCGGTCGTTGAGGATGGCCAGCATGTGGTAGCGGACCCGCACGCTGCCGTCCTTGAGCTTGGCCTCGATCGCCGAGCCGTTGGCCGTCTCGAACGCCCGGCAGGCGGGGCACAGGAAGTCCTCGTACAGATCGATGGTGACCTTCGCGTCGGGCTTGCCCGCCACCACGACGGCGCCGTCGCGACTCACCGGGTAGTCGGCGGAGACCGGCTGCGGCGCGATGGTCTGGCCCTCGGTCTTGTTCTTCTGCGCGTTGGTGTACAGCACGCCGCCGAGCACCGCGCCGGCCAGCAGCAGCACGACGACCACGCCGATGATGATCTTGGTGCGGTCACTCCCGCTCGCGCGCGCCGACGCGACTGCCCGGCTCCCCGCCGTCCGCTGCTGCTGCCGCTTCTTCCGAGCGCTGCGTTCCGCTCCGCCCACCGATTCGCCCTTCCTCACGTTCACCGAACATGCCGTCCGCGGACACCAGCGTCCTCGGTCGCACCAGGAGCCACCCGGCGAGCAGCAGGAACCCGACGTCCCGGGCGATCTCCTGCGGGTACCGCGTCTGCCCGGCCGGCACCTGACCGCCCCCGCCGAAGCAGCCGCAGTCGATGGTCAGCCCGCGCGCCCAGGACTGCGTCACCGCCCCGATGAACGCCAGCAGCACCACCGCCGAGACCAGCGCGACCAGCCGGGTGCCCAGCCCGACCAGCAGCAACACCCCGAGCGCCAGCTCCAGGAACGGCAAGGCGGCGGCAACGGCACTGGCCAGCCCGGCGGGCAGCAGCTCGTAGGCCTGCACGGCGATGTAGGTCTGGTTGAGATCACTGACCTTGATCGCACCCGAGATCAGCCACACCGCGGCGAGTCCGAGCCGGACGAGCGTGCCGATCCCGTCAAGCACACGAACCACGCCGAGAGGCTACCGGTCGCGGCTGAACGGATCCTGAGAAACCGCGTCACCCCATGCGGTGAACCGCGGACACGACTGAAGGTGGCCATCGCACACCTCGCGATGCGATGGCCACCTTCAGCCTTTCTCCCTCCGTCAGACGCCTGCCTTGCCTCCGGTCGGTGTGGAGGCGAACCAGGTTCCGTCGACGCCCTGGCCAAATGTGTCGCACGGCTTCTTGTCCTTGAAGAACGTGTAGAGCGCCCAGCCGCCGACGGTGACCTGCTTGCTGCCGTCGGCGCGCAGCGTGGTGCCCACCAGCGCCGGGTCGACGCCCTTGAGGTCGAGCGTCGCGCCCTCGGGCATCAGCAGCGGCGGCCACTTGACCGCGCACTCGCCCTCGCAGCTGGACTTCGCCGGGTTCTTGCCGTCGGTGTCGAAGCGGTACAGGGTCATGCCCTCGGCGTTGGTCAGGATGTCGCCGAGCGGGTTGACGGGCATCACGACGATCGACACGGTCTTGGCTGCGTCGGCCTTGCTGGCGGCCTTCTTGCCGTCCGGAGTGAACGCGAACCACTGGCCGTTGGCGCCCTGCCCGTTGACGTCGCCCTCCTTGGTGTCCCGGGCGTTGGTGTATCCGGGCCAGCCGCCGATGGTCAGCTGCTTCTTGCCGTCGGCCCTGGTGACCGTGCCCAGCAGCGCCTTGTCGACGCCGTTGACCTCGAGGTTGGCCGGGTCGTCCACCAGCACCGGCGGCCACGCCTCGGCGCAGTCACCGTCGCAGTTGGACTTCGACGGCTCCTTGGTGTCCTTGTCCGACCGGTAGATCGTGCGCCCCAGCTCGTTGACCACGACCGTGCCAAGTGGACCCGCACTCGCCACGCCCAACTTGCTGGCCAGCGCGGTGGTCTGATTGCCGCCCTGCGGCGCGGCCCCGTAGTCGTCCCCAGGAGCGGCGGCGGCAGCGGGCTCCACGGCGTCCCCGGCAACCGCGTTGCCCTGCCCGCACGCGGCCGCGGCGCCCAGGGCAAGGGCCGCCATGGCTCCGGTGAGCGCCCGTACCCACTTCATGACATCTCCTCTTGGTGCGTCTGTCGTCAAGCGCGGACGCAACACACACGAGCGTCATGGGGGACCGGTTCACCGGTTCGGGGAATTTCCGTCAGCCGGTGGCGCGGCGACGCACCGCGCCGGCCGGACGCGGCGGCGACCAGCTCTCCGGCCGGCCGGTCTCGGTCAGGATCGGCTGCGGCGTGTTGTGCCGCTCCCACCGGCGGTCCCACGGCCAGGCGCCGTCCGAGTCCGGCCAGATGAGCTGCAGGACCGGGAACCCCCCGTCGGGGTAGAAGTCGAACGCGCTCACCAGCCACTGCCGGTACAACGCCGGGGCGACGACCTCGAGCATCACCGCCGCGCCCGGCACGATGCCGGGATACGGGCCGCCGGGCGCGAACCGCCGGCCCGACTCGGTCAGCTCGGCGTACCGCTCGATCGCCGCCACGGCGTGCCGGACCGGCGCCCCGACGACGATCAGCTCCGGCGCGCGCCGGAAGGTCCACAGGCCGACCGAGTACACGAAGCCCGGCGCCACCCAGGTGCGGTCCCGCGCGCGCTCCTCGCGCACGCTGACCATCGTGTAGTCATGCTGGGCGATCCGGGCCAGGAACTCCCGGCGCACCTGCTCCTCGGTCTTTCCGTCGCACACGTCGCACATCGAGTGTCTCCCCACCGCCAGCGAATCTGTCGAACGCATGTTCGCACACCACACCGACAAGATCCACTCGGGCCCGGGTCACCAGGTGTCGACGTGCGGCCGCCGCTTCCCCGGCCCGGAACCGGCGGCCGCGGAGGCCAGCGTCGCGGTGATCCACGTGCGGGTCTCCGCCGGGTCGATGACGTCGTCGACCTCGAACATCGACGCCGTGTTGAGCGCCTTGCCGTGCTCGTAGGCCTGCCGCACCATCTCCCGCTCGGCGGCCGCCCGCCGCTCCGGGTCCTCGATCGCGGCCAGCTCGCGGGCGAAGCCGAGCCGCACCGCGCCCTCCAGGCCCATCCCGCCGAACTCGCCGGTCGGCCAGGACACCGTGGCCACCGGCACCTTCAGGCTTCCGCCGGCCATCGCCATGACCCCGAGCCCGTACGCCTTGCGCAGCACGACGGCGCAGATCGGCACGCTCAGGTTGGCCCCGACGACGAACATCCGGCCGAAGTGCCGCACGGTGGCGGTCCGCTCGGCCTCGGGCCCCACCATGAACCCCGGCGTGTCACACAGCGACACGACCGGCAGCCCGTGCGCGTCGCACAGCTGCAGGAACCGGGCGGCCTTGTCGGCGGCGTCGGCGTCGATGGCACCGCCGAGGTGCATCGGGTTGTTGGCGATCAACCCAAGCGGGCGCCCGTCAACCCGCACCAGGGCCGTGACGATCCCGACGCCGAACTCCGACCGCAGCTCCAGCACCGAGTCGGTGTCGGCCAGCGTGTCGATCACCGTCCGCACGTCGTAGGCCCGCACCCGGCTCTCCGGCACCGCCGCCCGCAGCGCCCGCTGGTCGGAGCAGCTCCAGTCGGACGCCGGCCCCTGGAAGTACGACAGGTAGCGGCGCGCCACCCGGACCGCCTCGGCCTCGTCGGCCACCGCCACGTCCACCACGCCGTTGGGCACCTGCACCGACAGCGGGCCGATCTCCTCCGGCGCGTACACCCCCAGCCCACCGCCCTCGATCATGGCCGGGCCGCCCATGCCGATCGTCGCGTCCCCGGTCGCGATCACCACGTCGCAGCAGCCGAGCAGCGCGGCGTTGCCGGCGAAGCAGCGCCCTGACACGACGCCGACCAGCGGCACCAGCCCGGACAGCCGGGCGAACAGGTGGAACGACGGCACGTCCAGCCCGGCGACGGTGGGCACGTCGGTGTCGCCGGGACGGCCGCCGCCACCCTCGGCCAACAGCACCACCGGCAGCCGCTGCCGCGCGGCGAGGGTGAACATCCGATCCTTCTTGGCATGGTTGTACGCGCCCTGCGTGCCGGCCAGCACGGTCGCGTCGTAGGCCAGCACGACGCACCGCGACCCGTTCACCTCGGCCACCCCGGTCACCAGCCCGTCGGCCGGGGTGCGCGCGATCAGCTCGTCGAGGCCCCTCCGCTGCCGCTGGGCGGCCACCACCAGGGCGCCGTACTCGACGAAGGTGCCGGGGTCGCAGAGGTCGGCCAGGTTCTCCCGGGCGGTGCGCTGGCCGCGCTCCCGCCGGCGGCGCACCGCGTCCGGCCGGTTGGCGTCCAGCCCGACCTCGTGCCGGCGCCGCACCTCGGCCAGATCCGCCCGCAGGTCGCCGAGGTCGGCGGGCTCGGCCACCGGCTCGGCTTCGGCCCCGTCCACCGGATCGAGCGCGAGCAGCGGCTGATCCTGCTTGACCGCCTCGCCGGCGGCCACCTCGACCGCGGCCACCACACCGGCGGCCGGCGCCCGCACGAGATGCTCCATCTTCATCGACTCGAGCACCACGACCTGCTGGCCGGCCCGCACCTCGTCGCCCGGCCGGACGTCCACCCGGACCACCGTGGCGGCCATCGGGGCCAGCAGTTTCTCCTGGTCCACCGGGCCTTCCTACCAAAATCGCACAACTCTCGTTAACATCGGACGTCTTCGATGGCAGTTCGACACACGCACTTGCCAGCATGGACGCCGGCGGCTATACATCAGGGCAATGATCCGATGTTTTCGTGAGGGGGCTCGATGAGGCTGCTCCGAATCGGTCCAGTGGGCGGGGAACGGCCGGCCGCGCTGGACCGCGAAGATCGCCTGCTCGACCTGTCCGGCCTGGTCAGCGACATCGACGGGGCGTGGCTGGCCGGCGACGGGACCGAGCGCGTCCGAGCTGCCGTCGAGGCCGGCGAGCTGCCCGAGCTGGACCCGCCGGCGCGCATCGGCCCGCCGATCGCCCGGCCGGGGAAGGTCGTCTGCATCGGGCTGAACTACTCCGACCACGCCGAGGAGACGCACGCGGAGAAGCCGGCCGAGCCGGTGCTGTTCATGAAGGCCCCCAACACCGTCATCGGCCCGAACGACGAGGTCCTGATCCCGCGCGGCAGCTCCAAGACCGACTGGGAGGTCGAGCTGGCCGTGGTGATCGGCCGCACCGCCCGCTACGTCGAGGACGAGGCCGCGGCGCTGCGCTGCGTCGCCGGCTACGCGATCTCCAACGACGTGTCCGAGCGGGAGTTCCAGCTCGAGCGCGGCGGCACCTGGGACAAGGGCAAGTCGTGCGAGACGTTCAACCCGCTCGGCCCGTGGCTGGTGACCGCGGACGAGATCCCCGACCCTCAGCAGCTCGCGCTGCGGCTGTGGGTCAACGGTGACCTGCGGCAGCAGAGCTCAACCAAGAACATGATCTTCACCGTGGCCCGGCTGGTCCACTACGTCAGCCAGTTCATGGTCCTGGAGCCGGGTGACGTGATCAACACGGGCACCCCGGCCGGCGTCGCGCTCGGCCAGCCAGATCCGAAGCCGTACCTGCGGGCCGGCGACGTGCTTGAGTTGGAGATCGACGGTCTCGGCCGGCAACGGCAGGTTGTAGGGCAGGCATGAAGCTTGCGGAATGCCTGGCGAGGGAGTTGGCCCACCGCGACGAGGGGCGAGCGGAGCTTGCGGAGCGAGCCATCGATACTCCTGCGGCTCCGAGGAACGAGGAGCCGCAGGCTTGGCCGAGGAACGAGGCCTGCCCGAGGAGCGGTCCGGAGACCCACCACTCGAGGCGACCCACGACGACGGCCAACATGCCCGAGTTGAAAGGCGCGGCTTGATGGTTGCGACGATTACCGGCCTGCGGACGTTCGACATCCGCTTCCCGACGTCCCGCGAGCTGGACGGATCCGACGCGATGAACCCGGATCCGGACTACTCGGCCGCTTACGTGGCGATCAAGACCGACTCCCCGGACGGCCTCGAGGGGCACGGGTTCGCGTTCACCATCGGGCGGGGCAACGACGTGCAGGCGGCCGCGATCCGGCTACTGGAGTCCTATGTGGTCGGTAGGCAGCTGGACGGCACCCTCGCCGACCTCGGCGACATGTGGCGGCAGATGGTGCACGACTCGCAGCTGCGCTGGCTGGGCCCGGAGAAGGGCATCATGCACATGGCCATCTCCGCGGTGATCAACGCGCTGTGGGACCTGAAGGCCAAGCGGGACGGCAAGCCGGTGTGGAAGCTGCTGGCCGACCTGTCCCCGGAGGAGCTCGTGTCCCTTGTGGACTTCCGCTACCTGTCCGACGCGCTCACCCCGCGGGAGGCGCTGGAGATCCTGCGCCGCGCCGAGCCGGGCAAGGCCGAGCGGGAGGCGCGGCTGCGCGAGCACGGCTACCCGGGCTACACCACCACGCCCGGTTGGCTCGGCTACGACGACGACAAGCTGCGCCTGCTGTGCAAGCAGGCCGTGGACGACGGCTTCACCCAGATCAAGCTGAAGGTCGGGGCGAACCTGGAGGACGACCTGCGGCGGCTGCGGATCGCCAGGGACACGGTCGGGCCGGACATCCGGATCGCCATCGACGCCAACCAGCGCTGGGACGTCAGCACCGCGATCGCCTGGGTGCGCGAGCTGGCCCAGTTCGACCCGTGGTGGGTGGAGGAGCCGACCAGCCCGGACGACGTGCTCGGGCACGCCACGATCGCGCGGGCGATCGCGCCGGTGCGGGTGGCCACCGGAGAGCACGTGCAGAACCGGGTGGTGTTCAAGCAGCTGCTGCAGACCGGTGCGATCTCCTACCTGCAGCTGGACGCCGCCAGGGTGGCCGGGGTGAACGAGAACGTGGCCATCCTGTTGCTGGCGGCCAAGTTCGGCGTGCCGGTCTGCCCGCACGCCGGCGGGGTCGGGCTGTGCGAGCTGGTCCAGCACCTGTCCATGTTCGACTTCGTCGCGGTGTCCGGATCGCTGGACAACCGGGTGATCGAGTACGTGGACCACCTGCACGAGCACTTCATCGACCCGGTCACGATCCGCCACGGCAACTACGTCGCGCCGACCGCCCCTGGCTTCAGCGCCTCGATGCGCGCGGAGACACTCGCGCAGTACGCCTATCCCGATGGTCCGGTGTGGAGGGAGGCGAGCTGACCATGAGCGAGTTCGACGGCCTGGTGGCCGTGGTGACCGGTGGCGGCTCCGGGATCGGCCTGGCCACCGCGAGCCTGCTGCACGAGCGCGGGGCCCGGGTGGCCTGCCTGGATCTCGACCCGACCGGCGCGCCGGAGTCTTTGCTGCGCCTCAAGGCCGATGTCACCGATGACGCGTCGGTCCGCGCCGCGATCGAGACCGTGGTGAAGCAGCTCGGCGGCATCGACATCCTCGTCAACAACGCGGGAATCGGCGCGCAGGGCACCATCGAGTCCAATTCGGACGACGAGTGGCGCAGGGTGTTCGACGTCAACGTGTTCGGCATGGTCCGGGTGGCCCGCGCCGCCCTGCCGCACCTGCGCGCCTCGCGCAACGCGGTGATCGTCAACACCTGCTCGATCGCCGCCACCGCCGGCCTGCCCAACCGCGCGCTGTACAGCGCCACCAAGGGGGCCGTGCTGTCGCTCACCCTGGCCATGGCCGCCGACCACGTGGCCGAGGGAATCCGGGTCAACTGCGTCAACCCGGGCACCGCGGACACCCCATGGGTGCGCCGGCTGCTCGACGCCGCCGCCGACCCGGACGGCGAGCTGGCCGCGCTGCGGGCCAGGCAACCCATGGGGCGGCTGGTGTCCGCCCCCGAGGTGGCCGCCGCCATCGCCTACCTGGCCAGCCCGCTGGCCGCGGCGACCACCGGCACCGCGCTCGCCGTCGACGGCGGCATGCAGGGACTGCGGCTGCGCCCCAAGACCTAGACCAGGAGGGACCAATGACGATCTCCCGCACCACCCTGGCCGTCCTGGCCGCCGCGACGCTGCTGCTGAGCGCCTGCAGCAAGGACGAGCCGAGCTCCGGTGGCGCCCCGGCCGGCGGCGGCTCCGGCCCCATCGGCGTCGACTTCCCGCGCGCCGACTCGGACTTCTGGAACGCCTACAAC
This sequence comes from Actinophytocola sp., assembly GCF_035942955.1. Classification (GTDB taxonomy): domain Bacteria; phylum Actinomycetota; class Actinomycetes; order Mycobacteriales; family Pseudonocardiaceae; genus DASYTH01. Next base: position 9,388 of record NZ_DASZCQ010000347.1, read on the forward strand.
GGCTATGTGCCAAGCAAGGCCGACGAGCTCGACGTGCGGCTGGCCGGTTCGCCGACCAACTCGCAGAACGACATCCAGAAGCTGATCGGCAACGTGGACAGCCTGGTTGCCCAGGGCGCCAAGGCGTTGGTGATCGCACCGCAGGACACCGGCGCGATCGGCCCGAAGCTCGACGAGCTGGCCGGCAAGAACATCAAGGTGGTGAGTGTGGACACTCGCCCGGACACCGGCGCGGTCTACATGGTGGTGCGGGCGGACAACCGGGCGTACGGCCAGAAGGCGTGCGAGTTCCTCGGCCAGAAGCTCGGCGGCAAGGGCAAGGTGATCGAGTTTCAGGGCGCGCTGTCGTCGATCAACGGCCGGGACCGCTCCGAGGCGTTCAAGGAGTGCATGACGAGCAAGTTCCCCGGCATCACCGTGTTCGAGGAGCCGACCGACTGGGAAGGGGCCAAGGCACAGGCCGCGCTGGAGACCCGGCTGTCCACCGACCCGGACATCAAGGGGATCTACATGCAGGCCGGCGGGGTGTTCCTGGACCCGACGCTGCAGGTGCTCAAGGCCCGCAACCTGATCGTGCCGCCGTCCGACCCGCGGCACATCTTCGTGGTGTCCAACGACGGCATCCCGCAGGAGTTCGATGCGATCCGCAAGGGCGAGATCGACGCCACCGTGTCCCAGCCGGCCGACCTGTACGCGCAGTACGGCCTGTACTGGGCCAAGCAGGCGCTCGCCGGCGTCACGCCGAAGGAGGGTCCGTCCGACCACGGCAGCATGATTGTCAAGCTCCCCAACGGGTTCGAGGACCAGCTCCCGGCGCCCCTGGTCACCAAGGACAATGTGGACGACCAGTCGCTGTGGGGCAACAAGAAGCCGTGACGACGACCCCGGTAGTCGAGGCGATCGGCATCGCCAAGCGGTTCGGGCCAACGGTAGCGCTCGCCGACGGCCAGCTGTCCGTGCTGCCCGGTGAGACCCATGCCCTTGTGGGCAGGAACGGGGCCGGAAAGTCCACTTTGGTCGGTGTGCTGACCGGGTTGCTGCGGCCGGACGCCGGCGAGGTCCGCTTCGCCGGCCAGCCCGCTCCCCCGCTCGGCGACCTCGCGGCCTGGCGGGCCAGGGTGGCCTGCGTCTACCAGAAGCCGTCGGTGGTGGGCGATCTCTCGGTGGCGGAGAACCTGTTCCTCAACCGCCAGCCGCGCGGCCGGTTCGGGCTGCTGTCCAAGTCGCGGCTGCGCCGGCGGGCCGCGGAGCTGCTCGAATCCTGGGCCGTGCCGGTCGATCCCGACGTGCCGGCCCGGGAGCTGACCGTCGAGCAGCGCCAGCTGGTGGAGATCGCCGGCGCGCTGTCCCTCGGCGCCCGGTTCGTCATCCTCGACGAGCCGACCGCGCAGCTCGAGCACCGGGCGATCTCGCGGCTGTTCGACCGGCTGCGCGACCTGCGCGCGCAGGGCGTGACGTTCGTGTTCATCTCGCACCACCTACCGGAGATCTACGAGATCTGCCAGCGGGTCACGGTGCTCCGCGACGCCCGGCACGTGCTCACCGCACCGGTCGACGAGCTGAGCCACGACCAGCTCGTCGAGGCGATGATCGGCGAGGCGCGCGGCCTGGTCCGGGTCGGCGCGGACCGCCCGCCCGTGCCCGCGCACGCCGAGCCGGTGCTCGAACTGTCCGGTGTGGCCGTTCCCGGGTTCGTCGGCGGGGTGGACCTGACCGTGCGGCGCGGCGAGATCGTCGGCGTGGCCGGCTCGGCGGCCAGCGGCAAGCGCCAGCTCGCCGAGGCGGTGGTCGGGTTGCGGCCGCGCACCGGCGAGGTGCGGGTGGACGGTCGGCGGCTACCCGCGTCGAACGTGCCTGCCGCGCTGCGCGGCGGGATCGGGTACCTGCCGGGAGATCGCCACGTGGACGGGTTCGTGCCCGGCCTGTCGGTCGCCGAGAACGCGACCATGACCATCGCCGACCGGTTGGGGCCGGCGGGAACCGTGCTACCGCGCCGGCGGGATGCAAAGGCGCGCAAGCTGATCGCCGACCTCGATGTGCACACCGCCGGGCCGGATCAGCCGGTCGCCGAGCTGTCCGGCGGCAACTCGCAGAAGGTGGTGATGGCAAGGGCGCTGGCCAGCGACCCGCGGGTCCTTGTGCTGGTGCAGCCGACCGCGGGCGTCGACGTGCGCTCCAAGGAGTCGCTGCTGGGCGCGGTCGATAGCGAGACGAGGCAGCGCCGCGGCGCGCTGCTGATCTCCGACGAGCTGGCCGACCTGAGCATGTGCGACCGGGTGCTGGTCATGTCGGCGGGCCGGGTGATCGCCGAGCATCCCCGCGGCTGGGACGAGGCCGACTTGGTGGCCGAGATCGAAGGAATCTCCGGATGACTGACGCGACGACGTCCCAGCCCGAGGCGCCGGCCCTGCCCGGCTCCGGGTTCCTCCGGCCGTCGCGGCGGCTGCGGCTCGCGCGCCTGCGGGATCTCGCCCTGATCCCGCCGATCATCGCCCTGGTGATCTACGGCTACGTGACCAACCCGGACGTGTTTCTCACCAAGTCCTACTTCGTCGACTCGGTGCTGAAGAACCTGGCGCCGCTCGCGCTGGTGGTGCTCGCCGAGGCGCTGGTGCTCATCGTCGGCAAGTTCGACCTGTCGCTGGAGTCGATTGTCGGCATCGCCCCGGCCATCGCCGTCTTCCTGGTGATCGGCAAGACCACCGCGCTGGGGGCGCCGTGGCCGACGTGGACGGTGCTGCCGGTCGCGCTGGTCTTCGGGGCGTTGGCCGGGATCTTCAACGGGTTGCTCATCGTCCGGTTCAAGCTCTCGGCGTTCATCGTGACGCTGGCCATGCTGATCACGCTGCGCGGCCTGCAGCTGACCATCGTCGGCGGGGCCACGATGTCCAACCTGGCCAAGCAGGTTCCGCTGCTGGACCACCTCGGCAGCCAGCGATTCCTCACCCTGCCGATCGCCATCTGGATCGTCGCGGCCGCCTTCGCGGTCGGGATCGGTGTGCTCGGCTACACCAGGGTCGGCCGCTCGCTGTACGCGGTCGGCGGCAACCCGGCCGCGGCAAGGGCCGCCGGCATCCGCGTCGACCGGGTGATCTGGCTGACCTTCGTCGTGGCCGGCGTGCTGGCCGCGATCGCCGGGTTGATGCTGTCGGCACAACTCGGCTCGGTGTCGGCGAGCCAGGGCCAGAACATGATCTTCCAGGTGTTCGCGGCCGCGGTGATCGGCGGGATCAGCCTGGACGGTGGGAAGGGCTCGCTGTTCGGCGCGCTGTCCGGGGTGTTGCTGCTGCGGCTGATCGAGGCCGTGCTCGTCCTCGCCCAGGTGCCGGCCGAGCAGATCCAGATGGTGTACGGCCTGGTGATCCTGGTCGCGCTGGTGCTGGCGCGGCTCACTACCGGGAAGGCTCAGGACTGATGCAACGGATTGCCTTGCACACTCGGCTCAAGCCCGGCCGCGAGGCCGACTACGAACGCGAGCACGCGGTGATCCCGGCCGAGCTGGACGCCGCGCTGCGCGAGGCCGGGGTGCACAGCTGGGAGATCTGGCGCGACGGCCGGGATCTGTTCCACCTCGTCGAGGTGGAGGACTACCGGGCGATGCGCCGCCGGCTGGCCGACCACCCGGCCAACGTGCCGTGGCAGGCGAAGATGGCGGAGCTGCTCGAGGTCCAGGACGACTACTCCGGCAACGACATGGGCATCGCAAAGGTATGGGAGCTGCCATGACCGTTTCCCTCGGGTTCGGCGCCGCGGTGATCGGCGGCCTGCACCGCTGGGTCGACGAGGACACCGCCCTCGCGGCCGTGGACACCGCCTGGTCGCTGGGAATCCGGTACTACGACACGGCGCCGCACTACGGCCTCGGGCTGTCCGAACGCCGGCTCGGCCGGGCCCTCGCCGACCGGCCGCGCTCGGAGTACCTGATCTCCACCAAGGTGGGCCGGCTGCTGGAGCCGAGCCCGGAGCGGGCCGGCCAACGCGACGACGGGGGCTTCGACGTGCCCGCCGAGTACCGGCGCGTCTGGGACTTCAGCGCCGACGGCGTGCGCCGCAGCCTCGAGTCCAGTTTGGACAGGCTGGGCCTCGACCGGGTGGACATCGTGCTGATGCACGACCCGGACGACCACTGGGAGCAGGCGGCCGGCCAGGCCTACCCCGCCCTGCACGAGCTGCGCTCCCAGGGCGTGGTGAGCCGGATCGGCGCGGGCATGAACCAGTGGCAGATGCTGGAGCGCTTCGTGCGCGAGACCGACATCGACACGGTCATGCTCGCCGGCCGCTACACCCTGCTCGAGCAGACCGCGCTGGACAGCATGCTGCCGCTGTGTGTCCAACGTGGAGTGTCGGTGCTCGCGGCCGGCGTGTTCAACAGCGGCCTGCTGGCCGTCGACCGGCCGCCGCCGAGCGCGACGTACAACTACGCGCAGGCGCCGGCCGACCTGCACGCCAGGGCGCTGCGAATCGGCGAGGTCTGCGCCAGGCACGGGGTGTCGCTGCCGCAGGCGGCCATGGCGTTCGTCGCCGCGCATCCCGCCGTGGCCTCGGTGGTCGTCGGCGCGCGGACCGCCGAGCAGATCACCCGCAACGCCAAGCTCTTCGCCGCCCCCGTCCCGCCCGCCCTGTGGTCCGACCTGGTCGACGCCGGGCTGCTCCGGCAAGACGCCCCGGTCCCGTCATGATCGTCGACGCCCACCACCACCTCTGGGACCCGCGGATCCGGGACTACCCCTGGATGTCGGGCACCGCCCTCGCGCCCATCCGCCGTCCGTACACAGTGGACGATCTGCGCTCGGTGATCGGTCCCGAGGTGTCGGCGACCGTGCTGGTGCAGACCGTGTCCTCGACGGCCGAGACCGAGGAGTTCCTCGCCGCCGCGTCCGGCAGCGGCGGCCTGATCGCCGGCGTGGTCGGCTGGGTCGACCTCACCGCACCGGACATCCCCGCGGATCCGCTGCTGGTGGGCGTCCGCCATCAGGTGGAGGACGAGCCCGATCCGGAGTGGCTGCTGCACGACGACGTTCTCCGCGGCCTGCGCGCGGTGGGCGCGGCCGACCTGGTCTACGACCTGCTGGTGCGCGCCCCGCAGCGCCCGGCCGCCCTCGAGGTGGTCCGGCGGCTCCCCGACGTGCGGTTCGTCCTCGACCACGCCGGCAAGCCGGGCATCGCCACCGGCGAGGGGGAGCCATGGGCCTCCTGGATCACCGACCTCGCCGCCCTGCCGAACGTCGTCTGCAAGCTCTCCGGCCTGGTGACCGAGGCGACCTGGGACGCATGGACCGCCGACGACATTCGTCCCTACGCCGAGCACGTCCTGTCCGCCTTCGGCGCCGACCGCGTCATGTTCGGCTCCGACTGGCCCGTCTGCGAGCTCGCCGGCAGCTACGCCGAGGTGCTGAAGCTGACCCACGATCTGCTCGACGGGGCGTCGGCGAGCGAGCGGGCGGCCGTCCTGGCCGGCACGGCGCGCCGCACGTACCGGCTATGAGCCGTTGGGCTCGGCTTCGACGAGGGTGCGGCGCAGCCACTGCTCGACGCCGGCGATGTGGACGGTGGCCCAGGAACGGGCCACCTCCGGCTGGCGGGCCTCGATGGCGTCGCAGATGGCGGTGTGCTGCTCGCGCGTCTTGTCGACGGCGCCCTCCTGGGTGAGGCCGCGCCAGATCCGGGCCCGGGTGGTGGGTCCGGACAGGCCGTCGAGCAGCGAGCACAGCACGGTGTTCCCCGAGCCGAGCGCGATGCGGCGGTGGAACTCCAGGTCGTTGGCCACCAGCGCCTCGATGGTGGGCGCGTCGTCGAGCGCGCCGAGCACCTGGCGCAGCTCGACGATCTGCTCGTCGCTCATCGCTGCGGCGGCCATCGCGGTGGCCGCGGGCTCCAGGATTCGGCGGACCTCGAGGAACTCCAGCACGGTGTCGTCGCGGTGGAAGTCGACCACGAAGCTCATCGCGTCGAGCAGCAGGTTGGGCTCGAGGCTGGTGACGTAGGTGCCGTCACCCTGCCGGACGTCCAGCACGCGGATCAGGGACAGGGCCTTCACGGCCTCCCGCAGCGAGTTGCGGGACAGGCCGAGGCGCTCGGCGAGGTCGTTCTCCTTGGGCAGCCGGTCGCCCGGTCCGAGCTCGCCGGTAACGATCATGGCCTTGATCTTCTCGATGGCCTCGTCGGTGACTGGCACGGCAGGTTCCCTCTCCAGAAAGTCGGTCCGCCCGGTACATCGTCCATGACGTCTCGAACGTTCGCGACGTCATCCCTTGGTCGCCCCGCCGGTCAGGCCCTTGACGAAGTTGCGCTGAAGCGCCAGATAGAAGATCAACACCGGCATGGTGGCCAGGAACATGAGGGCGAAAACGGTGCCGAAGTCCGCCTGGTACTGGCCGATCGCCCGGTAGATCCCGGTGGTGATCGTGGTGCCCTTGCCGGGACCCAGGATGATCAGCGGGTTGAGGAAGTCGTTCCAGATCCACACGCCGAGGAAGATCATCACGCTGGCACTGGCCGGCCGGAGCAGCGGAAACACGATCCGCCAGAACGTCTGGAACCGGCTCGCCCCGTCGATCGCGGCCGCCTCCTCCAGCTCGCGGGGGATCTGCCGCATGAACCCGGAGAACACGAACACACCGAACGGGATGTAGTACCCGACGTTGAACAGGATCAGCCCCTGGATCGTGGTCATCATGCCCAGCGTGTCCAGCACCTCGGTGATCGGCAGCAGGATGACCTGCGGCGGGATCATCAGCCCGCACAGCAGCAGCACCGTGGCCGCCCGCGCCCACCGGCTCCGGCTGCGCGCCAGGTAGTGCCCCAGCATCGCCGAGAGCACCGTCAGCACCAGCACCGACGCCGTCGTGATCACCACGCTGTTGGTCAGGCTCACCCAGAACAGCCGGTCCGGCCGGCTCATCACCCGAACCAGGTTGTCCACCGTGGGCGGAAGCGGCAACCCCATCGGATCGGTGCTGATCCTCGGCCCGACCTTGAACACGTTGGCCAGCACCACGTAGAGCGGCACGAAGAACACCGCACCGACGATCAGCGCCGCCACCGGCCGCAGCAGCCCCGGCCTATCCACAGCCACCCCACCTGTGGACAGCTCCGCCAACCTCAAGATCAACTGCGGTTCGTGCGGGTAGACTGGCCCACGAACCCGCCCCCCACCCCAGATCGGGGTGGGGGCTGCTGTTGGTGGGGTGCGAGTCGATCATAGGTCGACCTCCCGGCGCTGCAGCAGCTTGAGCGTGACGGCCGAGGCGGCGGCGATGATCACGAGCATGACGATGGCCATGGCGGAGGCGTAGCCCTGGCGGTTGGCGGTGAAGCCGACCTGGAGCACGGTGAACGCGATCGAGGCGGTGGTGCCCTCGCCCGGTCCGCCGTTGGTGATCACCTGAATGTGGTCGAACACCTTGAACGCCGAGATGAGCTGGACCACGGTGTTGATCGTGAGCGCGGGCGCCAGCAGCGGCCAGGTGACCTTTCGGAACCGCTGCCACGGGCCGGCTCCGTCGATCGCGGCGGCCTCGATCAGCTCCCGGGGCACTCCCTGCAGCCCGGCCAGGTACACCACCACGCAGAACCCGAGCGTCTGCCAGGAGAGGATCACCCCGAGCGAGTACACGGCCAGGTCCGGATCGGACAGCCAGCCCGGCGGCCGGTCCACCCCCAGCCCGCGCAGCGCCTGGTTGATCACCCCGTCGTCGGCCATCATCCGGGTCCAGATGATGCTCACCACGACCGAGCTCAGCACCACCGGCACGAAGAACACGCTGCGCAGCGCGTTGTACAGCCACCCCCGCCGGTCCAGCAGCAACGCGATGGCCAGCCCGAGCACGTTGGGCACCACCACCACGATCACCGTGAGGATCGTGGTGACCCGCAGCGCGTTGAGGAACTCCGGGTCCTCGAACAGCAGCCGGTAGTTGCGCAGCCCCACGTACCGCGTCGGCGGGCGGAACGGGTTGTAGTTGGTCAGGCTGTAGCCGACGCTGACCAGGATCGGCGCCAGCACGAAGCAGATGTACACGAGCAGCCCCGGCGCGCCGAATGTGAGGAACGCCCACAGCCGCGGCCACGCCGAAGCCCGGCGCCGGCGCGGCCGCGGCGGACCAGATCCCGGCGCCCCGGTCTGCGGGCGCCGGGTGATCTGAGCCGTCAGGACGCCTTCTCCCATTCGGTGTCCAGGAACGCGGCCACGTCCGTCGGCGACTTCTGCCCGGTCACCAGGTCGGCCATCCCGGCGTCCCACTTCTCCGGCACGCCGACCAGCATCCCGTCATCCCCGGCCTCGAACCCGAACGCGGGCACGACCGCATTGGCGGCCTCGGCCTGCCGCAACATGTCGAAGCCCTCCCTGTACACCGGCCCGACATCGCTCGGCGGCGAGTAGTTCTTGATCGCCGGGATCAGCCCGTCTGCCTTGCACGACGTGTCCAAATTGGTCTTGTCCAACTGGTACGCAAGCGCGAACTTCTTCGCCGCCTCAAGGTTCTTCGCCTTCGCGTTCACCAGCAGCCCACCACCCGTGAACGCCGACACCACCTGCTTGCCGTCATCCGACGGCCAGAAGAACTGCCCGATCTCGAAGTCCGGCTTGGTCTTCGGATCATCGGCCGCCGCCGCGAACCAGTTCCCCATCGCGTACATGGCGCCCTTGCCGGTCAGGAACGCGTTCTGCGTCGCCGCGTAGTCCTGCGACAGCATCCCCTTGTCGATGTACCCCTTCGCCGACAGGTCCGCCAGCTTCTGCGCCGCCCTGGTGAACTCCGGGTCCGTGAACTTCACCTTCCCCTGCCGCCGGTCCGCCATCCACTTGGGATTCTTCGCGTACACCTCGGTCGCCAGGATCCCGGCGAACGTCGGCCCCAGCGCGTCGTGCGTCGTCTTCCCCCCACCGATCACGAACGGCGTGATCCCCGCCGCCTTCAACTTCGCCGCCACGTCCAGCAACTCGGCGTACGTCTTCGGCGGCGCCGTCACCCCGGCCTGCTGGAACAACTTCTTGTTGTAGTACACAACCGGGATCGTCTGCGTGTTCGCCGGCAACTGGTACACCTTCCCCCCGATGGCGCCGTTGCGCGGATACAGGAACTCCCCCAGCTCCTCCTGCTTCCACTCGTACAGCGCCCCCGACTCCGCGAACCCCGCCGGCGACACCGCCACCAACACGTCCGGCAACTGGTTGGACGCAAGCAACTGCTTGGCGTAAGCCGTCCGATCCTGCGTCGGCGCCACCAACTTGTTGACCTTGATCTCCGGATGCTTGTCCGTCACCCGCTTGATCGCCGCATCCCACACCTCCGGCGTCAGGTTCGGCGTCTCAAACGTCAGAAACGAAATCTCCTGCTGCCCCTGCCCACCCCCCTGCCCCGGCGAAGGCGCCTCCTCGACCGAACACGCCCCCACCAGACCCACCGCAACGACCGCCGCCCCCACCGCCAACAGCTTCCTCATGGCAACCATCTCTTCGTTGAGGTCCACACCGGCCACACAGTGCGTGCATTACATCGGATGTATTTGCCCCCGTCAAGGCCACAACCCCAACCCCAACCGCCCCACACCCCCATAGATTGGATGTCTAACCATCGCTGGTCCCCTGCCAACGCAACCCCGCTGGGTCAGCAGGAGCCAGCACCGTGGGGGGTTTGGGGGCTCGGCCCCCCAACATAATCCGAAGCGACGTGGTCCGCGCTTTCCGCGGACACACGTCGCCAGAGTGGAGGTGCCGGGAATCGAACCCGGGTCCTCTGCCGCTTCGTCAGGGCTTCTCCGTGCGCAGTTCACTGTGCCTCTGCTCGGCCCCGCCGGTCACGTGAACTAGCCGGTGTGACGGGCCCAGCCGCTGTAGGTGTCCCGCCGCGGATCCGCGGCCAACCCGCGGCGGTGAGCCTCCTGGATGATGCCGGCAGACCGGGTCGGAGGCGATCCCGGGCCGACAGACTCGCTCTCGCTCAGGCGGCGAGGGCGAAGTCGCGCTGACTATTCGTCTTGGCGCTTATTGGTTTGCGGCGACGCTTGAGGTGGTCTGCCGCCTGCACCTGCACGCTTCCCCTGGCTCAACGTCCAGAGTCGAAACCGTTCACCCCCTTGTCGATGGGTCGTTCATCAAGGATAACGCGCGGGTAGGCGCGGATCATCCCGGTATCGACGGGGGTAGGGCTAGCCCCACCCCCAGGACGGCGGCGCACCCCATGGTTGGCGGAGACCGCTCGCGGGATGCTGGTCGTGCCGATCCCAGCAGGAGGAGATCACGATGGCCCCGGCGAATGTCACCGAGAGCGACGGCACCAGGCCGAACCCGCCCGTGCTTGGCGCGCTCGTCTATCTGTTGCTGAACCTGCCGGCGGGCATCGCGGGCTTCGTGCTCGTGGTGACGCTGCTGAGCGTCGGCCTGTCCACCGCGATCATCTGGGTCGGCGTGCCGGTGCTGGCCGTCGCCCTGCTGCTGTGGCGGGGCGGCGCGCGGCTGGAGCGCCGCCGGGTGCACGCGCTGCTCGGCACCTTCGTCGCCACGCCGTACCGGCCGTTGCCGGAGGGGATGTCGGCGCAGTGGAAGACCCGGGTGAAGGACGCGGCGACCTGGAAGGACATGCTGTACCTGGTCCTGTTGCTGCCGATCGGGATCGCCGAGTTCACGCTGATGGTGTCGTTCTGGTCGGTCTCGCTGTGGTTGCTGTTGATGCCGCTGTACTTCGGGTTCCTGCCCGACGACTGGTATCCGGTGGCCTGGGGCCACCCGTTCATCCGGGTCGACTCGGCGTTCGAGGCGCTGCCGTGGGCGGCGCTGGGCGCCCTGCTGCTGGCCGTCACGGTGGCATTGACCAAGGGCCTCGGCTCGCTGCACGCCCGGTACGCCCGCGCCATGCTGGGCCCGAGCGGGCGCAAGCTGGACGCCATGGCCGGCGCGCCGGCCACGCCGAGCGTGAACTGGGATTTTCGCACCCATGTCTACCCGGGCGTGTGACGCGATGGCGAGCCCGCTGCCCGACCCCCCGCACCTGGCCGTGGTGCCGGTCCCACCCGAGGTGGATGCTGGTGACGTGCCCGCCTCGATCACCGTGCAGCGCCGGACCCCGGTCGGCCGCGCGCTGGGCACGATCGCGTTCATGCTCGGCGCCTACCCGCTGAGCCTGGTCGCGTTCGTGTCGGTGATGGTGTTCCTCTGGGTCGGACTGGGCACCGTGATCATCTGGGTGGGCATCCCGCTGCTGATGCTCACCACCCAGTTGGTGTACGGGTTCGCCGCGCTGGACCGAAGGTGGATCAGGGTGACCCTCGGGGTCGACATTCCAACGCCGCGCATCGAGCACAGCGGCACGATGTTCCAGCGCTGGCGGGCGCAGCTCACCCACGCCCAGACCTGGCGCAACCTCGGCTATCTGCTCCTTGCGTTCCCGCTGAGCATCATCGAGTTCGCCATGGCCCTGGCCGGCATCGTGCTGCTGCCGATCGCGATCTGGGTGCTGCCGTCCATCGCCTCGCTGCACGCGGCGCTGGCCGCGACGATGCTCGGGCCGAACACCACGACCCGGCTCACCGAGCGGGCGCAGCGGCTGCAGGCGTCCCGGGCGCGCGGAGTGGACGCGGCCGAGGCCGAGCGGCGGCGCATCGAGCGCGACCTGCACGACGGCGCGCAGCAGCGGCTGGTCGCGGTGGCCATGGGCCTCGGCCGGGCGCAGAAGAAGTTCGACGCGGACCCGGAAGGGGCGAAGGTCCTGGTCGGCGAGGCCCTGGCGGACGCCAAGCTGGCCGTGTCCGAGCTGCGCGACCTGGCCAGGGGCATCTACCCGGCCGTCCTTGGCGACCGCGGGCTGGACGCGGCGCTGTCCTCGCTGGCCGCGAAGAGCCCGGTGCCGGTGGAAGTCACGGTCACGGTCGATCCCCGGCCGCCGGCCGCCGTGGAGAGCACCGCGTACTTCGTCGTCGGCGAGTCGCTGACCAACGTCGCCAAATACGCCAACGCCACCCAGGTCACGGTGAAGGTGTGGCGGGAGGACCGGCCGTCCGGGGACATGGTGATCGTCGAGGTCACCGACAACGGTGACGGCGGGGCGGCGTTCCGGCCCGGGGGTGGGCTCGCCGGTCTGGCCGATCGGGCTGCCACGATTGACGGCGTCATGACCGTGGTGAGCCCGATCGGGGGACCAACCGTGATCAGAGCGGACCTGCCGTGCACGTGGTGATCGCCGAGGATTCCGTCCTGCTGCGCGCCGGGATTCAGCGGTTGCTGGCCGACGAGAACATCGACGTCGTCGCGGCCGTCGAGGACGGGGAGGGCCTGCTCGTCGCGGTGAGCGAGCACCGGCCCGATCTGGCCATCGTGGACGTCCGGATGCCACCGACGTTCACCGATGAGGGACTCCGGGCGGCGCTGACCGCGCGGGAGCAGCAGCCGGGACTGCCCGTGCTGGTGCTATCCCAATACGTGGAGGAGCGGTACGCCGTCGAGCTGCTGGCCGGAGGCGCGGGCGGAGTCGGCTATCTGCTCAAGGAACGGGTGGCCGACGTCGCCGAGTTCGTGGACGCGGTGCACCGGGTCGCCGGCGGCGGCACGTGCATCGATCAGGAGGTGATCGCGCAGCTCATGGCCCGCGGCCGACGAAACCCCATCGACGTGCTCACCCCGCGCGAGCGGGAGGTGCTCAGCCTGATGGCCCAGGGACTGTCCAATGTAGCCATCGCCAAGTCGCTGACCGTCTCCGACGGAGCGGTGGAGAAGCACGTCGGCAACATCTTCAGCAAACTCGGCCTCGAACCCAGCCCCGAAGAACACCGCCGCGTCCGCGCGGTCCTCACCTTCCTCGAACGAGGCTGAACCCCCCTCTCCCCCTCCCATACGAAAGTGGCCTTCGCCCAATCCAACCCAACGAATGAAAGCCACCCACACACCGGCAGGCCGGGATGGCCACCTTCACACCACGCGCGGTGGCGAAAGGCCACCCTCACCCCACGCGCTGCACGAAAGCCACCTTCACCCCGGACGGCATCGCGAAAGCCACCCTCACCCGGTCCGCCCCAGCGAAAGCCGCCTTAATGCTGCGCGCCGAGGCGAAGGCCACCTCCACTCCGGACGACGCAGCGAAGGCCACCTTGACTCGGCCGGGCGGGGCGAAAGCCACCCTCACTTCACCCGCCGAACCCAAGGCCACCTTCACTCCGAAGCCCACAGCGAAAGCCACCCTCATTCGGCTCGCCGAGGCGAAAGCCACCCTCACCGAGTCCAGCCGGGCGAAGGTCCCCCTCATCAGCTGCAGTGTCGAGGAAGACCACCATCACCCACCCGCGGGGCAAAAGGCCACCCTCATTCGGCTCGCCGAGGCGAAGGCCACCTTCAGCCCAGCCCGCCCGGGCGGGTCGGGTCTGAAGGTGGCCTTCGTTGGTGGGTCAGGCGGCCTGGGCCGCGGCATCCGCGGCGGTAGCCGGCTGGAGCGCCAGCTCCAGCACCTCGCGGACGTCGCCGACCAGGTGCACGTTCAGTTCGGCCAGCACCGACTCCGGCACGTCGTCGAGGTCCGGCTCGTTGCGCTTGGGCAGCAGCACCGTGGTGATCCCGGCCCGGTGCGCGGCGAGCAGCTTCTGCTTCACCCCGCCGATCGGCAGCACCCGCCCGGTCAGCGACACCTCGCCGGTCATCGCCACATCGGCGCGCACCGGCCGGCCGGACAGCAGCGAGGCTAGCGCGGTGGTCATGGTGACGCCGGCGCTCGGCCCGTCCTTGGGCACCGCGCCCGCCGGCACGTGCACGTGCACGCCGCGCTCGGCGAGCTCCCCGACCGGAAGCGACAGCGGGCCGCCCTGCGAGCGCAGGTAGGACAGCGCGATCTGGGCCGACTCCTTCATGACGTCGCCGAGCTGGCCGGTCAGCGTGACCCCGGTCGAGCCGGTCTCCTTGTCCGCCAAGGATGCCTCGACGAACAGCACGTCGCCGCCGGCACCGGTGACCGCGAGCCCGGTCGCCACGCCCGGCACCGCGGTCCGCTCGGCGGATTCCGGTGTGTGCTTGGGCTGGCCAAGGTACGCCCGCAGATCGGCCGCGCCGACCGACACGGGCAACTCCACCTCGCCGACCGCAAGCCGGGCCGTGACCTTGCGCAGGATCCGGGCGATCGACCGCTCGAGCTGGCGCACGCCAGCCTCCCGGGTGTACTCGCCGGCGATCAGCCGCAGCGCGTCGTCGTGCACGGACACCTCGTCGGCGGTCAGCCCCGCGCGCTCGAGCTGCCTCGGCAGCAGGTGGTCGCGCGCGATGGTGACCTTCTCGTCCTCGGTGTACCCGTCCAGCGTGACCAGCTCCATCCGGTCGAGCAGCGGGGCCGGGATCGCGTCGACCACGTTGGCGGTGGCCAGGAAGACCACATCGGACAGATCCAGCTCGACCTCGAGGTAGTGGTCGCGGAAGGTGTGGTTCTGCGCCGGGTCGAGGACTTCAAGCAGCGCGGCCGTCGGGTCGCCGCGGTAGTCGGCGCCGACCTTGTCGATCTCGTCGAGCAGCACCACCGGGTTCATCGAGCCGGCCTCGCGAATGGCCCGCACGATCCGGCCGGGCATCGCGCCGACGTAGGTGCGCCGGTGCCCGCGGATCTCCGCCTCGTCCCGCACGCCGCCGAGCGCCACCCGGACGAACTTGCGGCCCATGGCCCGCGCCACCGACTCGCCGAGCGAGGTCTTGCCCACCCCGGGCGGCCCGGCCAGCGCCAGCACCGCTCCGCTGCGCCGCCCGCCGACCACGCCGAGGCCGCGCTCCTCGCGCCGCTTGCGCACGGCCAAGTACTCGATGATCCGGTCCTTCACATCCGCGAGGCCGGAGTGGTCGGCGTCGAGGATCTCCCGCGCGCCGCGGACGTCGTAGGCGTCCTCGGTGCGAACGTTCCACGGCATCTCCAGCACCGTGTCCAGCCAGGTGCGGATCCACCCCACCTCGGGCGACTGGTCCGAGGTCCGCTCCAGTTTGTCCACTTCGGACAGCGCGGCCTCGCGGACCTTCTCCGGCAGATCCGCGGCCTCGACCCGCTCGCGGTAGTCCGCCTCCTCCGAGGCCGGCTTGCCGTCCAGCTCGGCAAGCTCCTTGCGGATCGCGGCGAGCTGCTGGCGCAGCAGGAACTCCCGCTGCTGGCGCTCCATGCCCTCCTTGACGTCCTTGCGGATCGACTCCGCGACGTCCAGCTCGGCCAGGTGCTCGCGGCCCCATTCGAGCAGCTTCTCCAGCCGGGTCACCACATCCGGGGTCTCCAGCAGCCAGACCTTCTGCTCCGCGGTCAGGTAGGAGGCGTACCCGGCCATGTCGGCCAGCGCGGACGGATCGTCCTCCTGCGCCACCGTGTCCACGACCTGCCACAGCCCGCGCTGCTGCAGGATCGTGGTGACCAGGCCCTTGTACTCGCGGGCCAGCTCCCGGGCGCGGTCGGTGATCGCCGGCTCCTCGGTCACCTCGGCCTGAACCCACAGCGCGGCCCCGGGTCCGGTGGTTCCGGCCCCGATCCGCACCCGGGCCGTGCCGCGCACCACGGCGGCCAGGTCGCCGCCCGGCAGCCGGCCGATCTGCTCGACCACACCGAGCGTGCCGACCCGGGCGTACTTGCCGTCCAGCCGCGGCACCAGCACCACCCGCGGCTTCTCGCTCGCCTCGGCGGCGGCCTGAGCCGCCTCGACCGCGGCCCGCGCCTCCCCGGCGGTCTCCGGCCCGGCAAGCCTGACGGGCACGACCATGTTCGGCAGCAGAACGGTGTCGTCCAGCGGCAGAACCGGTAGCGCCAGCTCCTCTGCCATGATCCCTCCAAGGTTGAGTCTGCCTAACTCAACCCGAACCGGACCGGAGATGTTTCCGCATCATGTTCGCCGTGAGCGAGCACACGGGTCAGAGGCCGAGCAACCGGGCCGGGGTCTCGTGCAGCACGGCGCGCAGGAACGGTTCGCCGAGGCGGTCGTCGGCCGCGGCCCAGCCGGCGATCGCGGCGAGCTGCTCGGCGTACGGGTACGGGATGCTCGGGAAGTCGGTGCCCAGCACCACCCGATCGCCATGCCCGACCAGTCGGGAAACCCAGTCCTTCGGCAACCCGGCCCGGGCGCCGGCGAAATCCACGCCGACCATCGTGGTGTCCAGGTACACCCCCGGGTACCGGTCTACGAGGTCCAGCGCGGCGGCCACCTCGGGCATGCCGGCGTGGGCCAGCACGGCCACCAGCCGCGGGTGCCGCGCGAGCACCTCGGCGAACACGTCGAGGCCGGTGAACTCCCCCGGGATCGGCCCGTGTCCGCAGTGGACGACCACCGGCACGCCGGCGTCGGCCAGCATCCCCCAGGCCTTGTCCAGCAGCGCCGAGCGCGGATCGAACGCGCCCACCTGCACGTGCACCTTCACGCAGCGAATGCCCGTGCGCAACGCGCTGTCCAGATAGGACTCGACACCCGGTTCCGGGTACATGGTCGCGGTCGGCACGGCCTCGGGCGTGCGCGCGGCGAAGTCCGACACCCAGCCGTTGAGCCACTCGGCCATCCCGGGCTTGTGCGGGTAGACCAGCGGAGCGAACGCGACCACGCCGAGCCCGCGCAGCACCGCGACCCGCTCGGACTCGGGGAGTCGGTAGTGGATCGGCCACTCCCGGCCGTACTCCCGGCTGGCCCGGTCGAAGAACTCCCACACCTTGCGCTGGACGGAATCCGGCAGGAAATGCACGTGCAGGTCGACCAGTCCGGGCAGGCCGAGCCCGGCCACCCAGGACGCCACGTCCGCATCGGACCGCGGCCCCGCCGGGTTCACCAGCGGCCCTTCGCCGCCCGACCGGCCGTCCGGGCCATCTCGCGCTGAGCGTCCCGTTTGGCCAGCGCCTGCCGCTTGTCGTAGGCCTTCTTGCCCCTGGCCAGCGCCAGCTCAACCTTGACCTTGCCGTCCTTGAAGTACATCGACAGCGGCACGAGGGCAAGACCGCTCTCCTTGGTCTTGCCGACCAGGCGCAGGATCTCCTTCTTGTGCAGCAGCAGCTTGCGGGTCCGCCGAGGCGCGTGGTTGGTCCAGGTGCCCAGCCCGTACTCCGGGATGTGCAGGTTCCGCAGCCACACCTCGCCGTCGTCCACCGTGGCGAACGCGTCGACCAGCGAGGCCCGGCCCTCCCGCAGGCTCTTCACCTCGGTCCCGGCCAGCACGATCCCGCACTCGTAGGTGTCCAGGATCGTGTAGTCGTGCCGCGCCTTGCGGTTCGACGCGATCACCTTCCGGCCGGTCTCCTTAACCATGAGCTTAAGGTTAGGTCCGCACGTACAGGCGCAGCGTGATGTATCCGGTGACCGCGGAGATTCCCATCGCGGTGAGCACCAGCCACGGCGACACCAGCAGGATGTCCAGGGTGTCGATCGACCCGACCACCCCGGTATTGATCAATCCGCCGATCACGCTGTCCAGGAACCAGGCCTTGAACATGACCAGGAAGCCGATCGCCAGCACCGCGCCGATCAGCCCGGTGACCACGGCCTCGAGCAGGAAGGGCAGCTGGGTGTACCAGCGGGTCGCGCCGACCAGCCGCATGATCTCGACTTCTTTGCGGCGGTTGAACGCCGACACCTGCACCATGTTGGAGATCAGCAGCAGCGCGGCGATCGCCATCACGAGGGCGACGAAGAACGCCAGGTTCCGCACGCCGTTGAGCAGCGCGAAGAACCGCTCGAGGAACTCGCTCTGGTCCACTATGGAGGAAACGCCGGGACGGCCGTTGTAGGTCTGCTCGATCACCTCGGGCCGGTCCGGGTTCTTCAGCTTGACGTGGAACGACGCCGGCAGCGCCTCGGGCCGGGCCAGCTTGACCAGCTCCGGCTGGGCTTCGAAGATCCGCTTGAACCGCTCGAAGGCCTCGTCGCGGTTCTCGAACTGGACCGACTCGACCGCGGGGTCACGCTCCAGGTCGGAGCGCAGGCCGAGGCAGGGATCGGCGTTGCACGCCTTGTCGTTGGCGCTCACGTCGTCGATGAGGTAGACGGAGACCTCGAGCTTGTCCTGGTAGAGCGTCTGGGTCTTGTCGATCATCCGGACGAACAGCAGGCCGCCGCCGAGGGTGGCGAGCGAGACCGCGGTCGTCAGGATCATCGCGATGGTCATCGTGACGTTGCGCCGAAGACCGGTGAGGACCTCGCTGAGGACGAAACTGGCTCTCATCGGGAGACTTTGTTCCTAGGGGTGTCGGGGGTGGGTGGTCAGCGGCCGACGCCGTAGACACCGCGGGCGTCGTCGCGGACCACCCGGCCGAGGTCCAGCTCGACCACCCGGCGCCGCATCGAGTCGACGATCGAGTGGTCGTGGGTGGCCATCAGCACGGTGGTACCGGTTCGGTTGATCCGCTCCAGCAGCAGCATGATGTCCTGGCTGGTGTCCGGGTCGAGGTTTCCGGTCGGCTCGTCGGCGAGCAGCATCAGCGGCCGGTTCACGAAGGCCCGCGCGATGGCCACGCGCTGCTGCTCGCCGCCGGACAGCTCGTGCGGCATCCGGGCCGCCTTGCCTTCCAGCCCGACGAGCTCGAGCACCTCGGGAACGACCTTGCTGATGGTGTGCCGCGGCTTGCCGATGACCTCCAGCGCGAACGCGACGTTCTCCGCCACGGTCTTGTTGTTGAGCAGCCGGAAGTCCTGGAACACACAGCCGATCGACTGGCGCAGCCGGGGCACCCGGCGTCTCGCCATTCTTGCCACGTCGAAGTTCGCCACGTAGACCCGACCCCGGGTGGGCACCTCCTCCCGCAGCAGCAGCCGCAGGAAGGTGGACTTGCCCGAACCGGACGGACCGATCAGGAAGACGAACTCACCCTTGTCCACGTCCACGGACACGCCCTCCAGCGCCGGTCGCGTGGAGGTCTTGTACACCTTGGATACGTGCTCGAGCCGGATCACGAGGCGCGAGTCTACCTCCGCCCGTGTTATCGACTTGTTGCCTACCGCCTGGACTGGTTGTGTCGCACGCCGAGTGTCCGGCCGGCTACTGCCCCTGGGTGCGCCGCCAGCGGATGCCGGCCTCGAGGAAGCCGTCGATGTCGCCGTCCAGCACCGCGGTCGGGTTGCCCACCTCGTACTCGGTGCGCAGGTCCTTGACCATCTGGTACGGGTGCAGCACGTAGGAGCGCATCTGGTTGCCCCAGCTCGATCCGCCGTCGCCCTTGAGCGCGTCCATCTCGGCCCGCTCCTCCTGGCGCTTGCGCTCCAGCAGCTTGGCCTGCAGCACCCGCATGGCCGCGGCCCGGTTCTGGATCTGCGACTTCTCGTTCTGGCAGGACACCACGATCCCGGTGGGCAGGTGCGTGATCCGCACCGCGGAATCGGTGGTGTTCACGCTCTGGCCACCCTTCCCGGACGAGCGGTACACGTCGATGCGCAGGTCCTTCTCGTCGATCTCGACGTCGACGTCGGCGTCGGACACGTCCGGGTAGACCAGCACGCCGGCCGCCGAGGTGTGGATGCGGCCCTGCGACTCGGTCACCGGCACCCGCTGCACGCGGTGCACCCCGCCCTCGAACTTCAGCCGCGACCAGATGCCCTCGTCCGTGCGGGACTTGATCGCCACGGAGACGTCCTTGTAGCCGCCGAGCTCGGCATCGACGGCGTCGATGACCTCGGCCGACCAGCCGCGCCGCTCGGCGTAGCGCAGGTACATGCGCAGCAGGTCGCCGGCGAACAGCGCGGACTCCTCGCCGCCCTCCCCCGACTTGACCTCGAGGATCGCGTCCTTGTCGTCCGCGGGGTCGCGCGGGGCCAGGAGCATCCGAAGCC
>NZ_DASZCQ010000348.1:0-9711 GCF_035942955.1 Actinophytocola sp.
ATCCCGAACCGGCCCGGTCCCCGCAGGTCCCACATCCCGCGCCCCACCCCGGCGCCGCGGCCGCCCGCTGTCATGTCGCCGATCCCAGGCCAGCTCAGCCCGCACACCGTCCACATCGGGCGCATGACCCGGTGGTGTGGCCACGTCGTCACGCATATCGCCACCCGCCCCCAATCCCGAGCCGGCCCAGTCCCCGCACGTCCCACACCCCGCGCCCCAAGCCGGCCCCGCACACACCCGTTGCGCACCAACCCCGTTGCGCGGCCAAGGCCCGTCATGTCCGTCACCACCCCAGCGGTGTCGCCGACCAGCACGGACCGTCCCCGTCCGCACTGCCAACCCGATGACACCACCGAGTTCTCATGTCCCTACCCCCAATCCGCTGGAGCCCGCGGCGCAAATTTCACCTTGTGATGAATTGTGCGCTCGACCACCCATGGATGTCAACGAGCGTTGAATTGGGGTGTGGTCAAGCACACTTCGCCCCTAGTCATAGGGTGTTCTGGTGGCGCGAAGCGATGGCAGGAGCGACGACCAGCTCAGAGAAATCAAGATCACCCGCGGCTATCAGGAGTGGCCGGCCGGCTCCGTGCTGGTGGAGTTCGGCAAGACCCGGGTGCTGTGCGCGGCGAGCGTGACCGACGGCGTCCCGCGCTGGCGCGCCGGCTCCGGTCTGGGCTGGGTCACCGCGGAGTACGCGATGCTCCCCTCGGCGACCAACACCCGCGGTGAGCGCGAGGCGGTCCGCGGCCGGGTCGGCGGCCGCACGCACGAGATCAGCCGGCTGATCGGCCGCTCCCTGCGCGCCTGCATCGACATGGGCGCCTTCCCAGACGCCAGCATCGTCGTCGACTGCGACGTCCTGCAGGCCGACGGCGGCACCCGGACCGCCGCGATCACCGGCGGCTTCGTCGCCCTCGCCGATGCCATGACCTGGCTCGGCGCCGCCGGCCGCCTCACCGATCCGCAACCGCTGTCCTGCGCGGTCGCCGCGGTCAGCGTCGGCGTCGTCGACGGCCGCGTCCGGCTCGACCTTCCGTACGAGGAGGATGCCCGCGCCGAGGTGGACATGAACGTGGTCGCCACCGACGCCGGCACCATCATCGAGGTCCAGGGCACCGGCGAGGGCGCCACCTTCACGCGGTCCACTTTGGACAAAATGCTCGACCTGGCGCTGGCGGGCTGCGCCGAGATCAACCGCCTGCAGGCCGAAGCGCTCGCCGAGCCCTACCCCAACGAGCTGCCCTCCCCCAAGGCCGGCAAGTCATGACCCGGATCCTGCTCGCCACCCGCAACCCCAAGAAACTGGCCGAGCTGAACCGAATCCTCGCCGCCGAGAGCATCACCGGCATCGAGATCATCGGCCTGGACTCGGTGCCTCCGTTCCCCGAAGCTCCCGAAACCGGCGCCACGTTCGAGGAAAACGCCCTCGCCAAGGCCCGCGACGCCGCCAGGGCCACCAACCTCCCCGCCATCGCCGACGACTCCGGCCTTGCCGTCGACGCCCTCAACGGCATGCCCGGCGTCCTGTCCGCCCGCTGGTCCGGCAAGCACGGCGACGACCTGGCCAACCTGGAGCTGGTGTTGGCCCAAATCAGCGACGTTCCCGACGGTCGCCGAGGCGCCGCCTTCGTCTGCGCCGCCGCCCTCGCCGTCCCCACCCGCACCGAAACCGTCGTCACCGCCACCTGGCCCGGCACCCTCACCCGCGAACCCCGCGGCATCAACGGTTTCGGCTATGACCCCATCTTCATTCCCCACGGCCACACCCAAACCTCCGCCGAGCTCGACCCCGCCACCAAGGACGCCCTGTCCCACCGCGGCCAAGCCCTCCGCCTGCTCGCCCCGCACCTGCAACGCCTCACCGCATGACACCCCAACGCATCCTGCTCTCGGCGGTACGGCGGGCGAACCCGCAGCGGCTACGCTCGAATTCGGGGTCCGCCGAGCCAGAGGGGGTGCACATGGCCGAGCACAGCGACAGTTGCGTGTCCGACGTCGAGCCGCGTGGGGTCTCCTGGCGGAAAAGCTCGGTGAGCACCACCCAGCCGGAGGCCTGCCTGGAAGCCACCTGCGCGGCCGACCCCATGCTCGTTCGGGACTCGAAAGACCAACTAGGGCCGAGACTCGCCTTCCCACGTCGCGCCTGGAACGTGTTCATCGCCGAGCTCGGTGCGTCGCGGCTCGATCGGCAGACACTTTGACAGCAGCGCGCGAACGTACGCCGCCGCCGCGAGCGAGGCGTACCGCTGCCATGTCTCATCCCGCTGGCTGTCCGCGTAGTCGCTGATGCCGCGGACCATGAACCATTCCCGGCCACCGAGGAAACTTCCGATGCCGACACCGGCGCCTTCCATCTCCACGGCAAGGAATCCGTGCCGAGCGGCGAGCTGGTCGCGCGCCGCGGCATCACGCACCGAACGATTGGCGCTGCCGACAAGGCCGTAATGCACCTTCGGCAGACCCTTGCGATGACCGCTGTGGTTGCGTGGCGGGTGGCGCAACTGCCATCCCGTGCTGTCCCGCAGGACATCGGTCCGATCGGGCGGCCGGCCGTACCCGTTCAGCTCGGGGTGCCGGGACAGGTCGAGCCACTGCTCCCAGGCGCGGTGCCCGCTGAGCTCGTCGGCCTTGAGCATGTCCGCGCTCTGCGTGAGGCGGGGCGACGGCGCCGGGAAGGACCGGCGCTGCTCCACGGCCCCGTCGACGGAGTAGACATGGTCGTAGTCAACGATTCCCTGGGTTGCCACGACGATGTCGCCGAGGCGCACGTGCCGCTCCGGTCGCTGCGGATTGGGTATCCCCGCGGCGATCCCGACCATGATCACCACGCTGATCGAGTCGAAGCTGCGGATCAGGTTGGCGCAACCGGTGGCCGCCGCGTTGGTCGCGGTGGCGCCGAGCAGCGTCAGCGCGATGCCGTGCCGCCGCCGGGCATCCCGGCTGGGCAGCGTGCCGAGCACGTAGTAGGCGGGGTCTTCCGGGACGATGCGCTCGATGGAGTCGTCGAGCAGCACCCGCATCGCGACGAACTCCTCGGGGATTGCCGTGACCAGACCCACGGTCGGACGGCGGGTCTCGTCCGCGGTTTCCGGTTTCCTGGGCGCGGGAACGCGGTCCAGGTCCGCGTGCGCCAGTCCTGACGTAGTCATCTCGCGGCCGGCCTTCCTGGTCGACACCTCTCAGCCATGAGATGGGGATCGGCTCCGACGGCTGTCGCAGCCATCCGCTCTCAACTCATTGAGGAGCTCCCTTTTGGAAGCTGTCGATCATCGGGTCGATGATCTTGTGCAACTCGTTCTCGGGACAGGCGACCTCCTCCAACTGGTAGAAGATCTCCACGTACTTGCTCTTGATCTCGGGGTCGTCCCGGATCAGCACGTCTCGGGTCTGATCCTCGAGCACCACCACGTAGTCGTCGACGTCCTCGACATCCGAGGGAAGCTCGAGGACCGAGAACGAGCCCAGCATCCCCGGATGAACACCCGCGGCGAACGGAATGACGCGGATGCTGACGTTCGGGAGCTCGGCCATGTCCTTGAGGTGGGAAAGCTGTCCCACCATGACGTCTGGGCTGCCCACCCAACGGTGCAGCACCGCCTCGTCGAGGATGAACTGGGCCTTCGTGGCATTCTCGCGGGTCAGGATCTCCTGGCGCCGAAGGCGAACCGCGACCCCGCGGTCGAAGCGTGCCGGGTCCACCATGACGCCGCGCCAGAGCGCCCTGATGTATTCCTCGGTCTGCAGCAGGCCGGGCACCATCAGACCGGTGAACTGCCGAACCTGTGCCGCGGCATCCTCGTAGGCGAGGAAGTTCAGGAAACGCTGCGGATAGTGGGAGCGGTACTGCTCCCACCATCCCTTCCTGTCCCCCCTCGTGATGGCCAGCAGCGCGTCCTTTCGACCGGGGTCGTCGATCCCGTAGTACGACAGCAGCGCCATCAGGTCCGACGTCGAGACATCCACCGCACCCGTTTCCATGCGGATGACCTTGGATATGGACCAGCCCAATGCCTCGGCGACAACCTTCTGCGTGCGTCCGGACTCGTCCCGGATCCGGCGCAACTCGGCTCGCAGCCGCCGCTGTTCCACCGGGGTCGCGCCCTGTGCCATATCTGTCCCCTCAATGCCTGGTAGTCAGTTGACAGTTGCACGGCGCCACATAGCACCATGCTATCGGCTCCGTGACTCATGTCACAGAAGCGGGCGGCAGATTACCAGCAATTGTCAAGCCCTGTCGCAAAGCCACGCCGCACAAAGCGGAAGGCCGCCGTACCACCCGAACGAGTGGCACGGCGGCCTTCTCGGCCGGCGGACGGGTCAGTTGAGGTTCGACCTGAGGAACCGGTCGGGACTGCCGTTGCCGTTGTTGTCGGAATTGGTGGTCCCGAACCAGATCGCGTTCTCGCCGGGCACCTTGACCACCGCCCGCAGCCGGCCGAACTGGCCGTTGAAGTGCGAGGTCACCGTGCTGACGTTCTCGCCGTTGAGCACGATCCGCCACAGCCGTTGCCCACGCAGCGCGGCCATGAACAGCGCGCCGTTGGCGAACGCGAGCCCACTCGGCGACGCCTCGGCCACGCTCCAGGTGCGCTTGGGGTTGGTCATGCCGGCGACGTCGCAGGTGCCCTCACATTCTGGCCAGCCGTAGTTGCGGCCGGGCAGGATCAGGTTGAGCTCGTCACGCGAGGACGCGCCCAGTTCCGACGACCACAGCCGGCCGGCGTCGTCCCACGCCAGGCCCTGCGGGTTGCGGTGGCCGAGGCTGTAGATCCGGGTGCCGAACGGGTTGCCCGGCGCCGCGGCCCCGGTCTTGGTGACCCGCAGGATCTTTCCGTTGAGCGAGTTGGGGTTCTGCGCGTTGTTCATCTGCTGCGCGTCACCCGTGGTGGCGTACAGGAAACCGTCCGGTCCGAACCGGATCCGCCCGCCGTTGTGGAAGCGGCTCTTGGCGATCCCGGTGACGATGGCCGTGTAGCCGGACAGCGCGGTGCCGTTGAAGCTCATCCTGGCGATCCGGTTGCCCTCCGACGAGGTGTGCATGAAGAACACCTCCTGGTCGGACGACCCGTTCCAGGTCGGCGAGAACGCCACGCCCATCAGGCCGCCCTCGCCGTCGGTGGTCTGGCTGTTCGGCACGGTGCCGACCTGGGTCTTGCCGCTGCCGTTGCGGTTGATCCGGAACACCCGGAACGTGTCCCGCTCGGTCACCAGGGCGAACGAGCCGTCCGGAGCCCAGGAGACGTCCCATGGAATGTCCCAGCCGGTGGATACCTGGGCCGGGGTGCCCGGGTTGTTGCCACCGGCGCACGCGCTGGTGGTGAACGTGACCGTGGGGCTCTCGCCCGAGGTGAGACCGGCCGCGTCCCTGGCCACCACGTGCAGCGTGTACGTGGTGGCGCAGGCGAGCACCGTGACGTTCCTCGTGGTCGGCGGCGGGTTGCCGGTCACCGAGTCGATCACCGCGTCGTTGCTGTTGTTGCGAATGTCGTACCTGGTGACGCCGCGGTTGTCGGTCGAAGCGCCCCAGGACAGCGTGGCGCTGGTCTGCCCGACGTTGGACACCGACGGCTGACCCGGTGTGGTCGGCGGCGAGGTGTCGCCGGGGTCGGCCGTCGTGGTGCAGACCACTTCGGGACTGGACTCCGACTCGTTTCCGGCGGCGTCACGTGCGAACACCGAGAGCTGGTACCGGGTGTTGGGGGACAGGCCGGTCAGCCGGAACGGCGGTCCCGGCGGGTTCGGCGCGGTCCGCAGCTCCGTGCCGAGATGGAAGATGTCGTAGGCCACCACGCCGACGTTGTCGGTCGACCCCGGCCAGTTCAGGGTCAGCGAGTCGAAGCCGATGTCGCTGCAGGACGGCTGGCCGGGCGCGGTCGGCCGTTGCGTGTCGGCCGGGGCGCCGACCCGGAGCCGGTCGAGGTTCGGTCCGCCGTTGACCGTCGTCGCGGTGGCTCGGACGACGTTGTTGCCGGCGTTGAGGGTCACGTTGATCGTGATCTCCTGCCAGGTCGTCCACGCGCCGGTGCCCGGGAAGCTCTGCGCCGCGGCGACCACGGTCCCGTTGACCGAGATGCTCATCGGCCGGTCGGTGGTGGTGCCGTTGGCGAACCGGAACGTCAGGCTGGCCGGGCCGGCCGCGGCCGCGCTCACGTTGCCGAACTCCACGAAGCTGCCGACCACGTTGTCGTAGTTGACGAAGCCCGTGCCGGTGAACCCGGCGTGGTTGGACTCCACCACGCCCTGGGAGATCGTGGCGTTCTCCGCCTGCAGATCGGTGGTCGGGGCGGCGACGTCGACCTCGAGGTAGTCCAGGTTGGGCCCGCCGTTGGCCGTGACGCCGGTGGCCCGGACGGTGTTGGCGCCCGCATTGAGCGGAGCCGTGATGGTCCTGGTCTGCCAGGCCGTCCACGCGCCGGTGCCGGGGAAGCTCACGTCGTTGCCCACCACCGCGCCGTTGACCGTGACGTCCATCGGCCGGTCGGCCGTTGTTCCGTTGGCGTACCGCAGGACCAGCGTCGCCGTGCCGGCCTGCGGGGCGGTGACGCTGAACTCCACGAAGCTGCCGACCAGGTTGTCGTAGTTGACGAACCCGGTGCCGCTGAAGCCGGTGTGGTTGGACTCCACCACACCCTGGGAGATGGTCGCGCTCTCCGCCTCGTAGCGGGTTGCCGCGGCCGGGAACACCCCGTCCGCGGCGCCGGCCGGCGCGGCCCCCACCGCACCGGCCGCCAGTGCGGCGACGCCGAGCACCGCGAGTGCCCGTCTGGACGATCGCCCTCGCATCATGCCCACTCCTCTCGACTTCCTGGTCCGGCGGGCTGCAGGGTTGTACCGCAATGATTAGGCAGTCTTACTAACCATTGGCGATACTGACCTTAGGACACCCGTGGTCGATCCGGAATGGTTGTGCCGGTGAGTGGGATTCGGCAGCCTATCCGCTCCGGCGGGCTAGAGAACCGGAGAAAGCGCCTTCGCGCCGGCGGTCACGGAGACGGCCGCCGTCCGCCAGCTCACCCGGAGCGGGTGCTCGGTCAGCACCACGACGATCTTCGCCCAGTCCGGCCCGACCAGACCACTGCTGTGCAGCACGATGTCGGTCCTGCTGTTCGACCAGCCCTGCTTGATCGCCCACGGTCCGGGCAGCGCGTCCGGGATGCCGAAGTGCTGGTTGAACCCGTCCGCGGCGATCCTGGGCGCGTCGGCGAGCGAATCGATGATCAGTGCCCGGTCCTCGGGCGGCAGGCCGGTCAGCACGAACTGGTAAATGCGTCCGACGTCCCGGGCGGTGAGCAGCACGTTGCCCCACTGGCCCGGCGGGCTTGGCGGGGCCGTCCCGGTGAGCCCGAGCTGCGCGCCGATGCGGGTCACCAGCTCCGCTCCGCCGCCGGCGGACCAGAGCGCGCTGGCGATGCCGTCGTGGCTCACCCGCAGCATCGTCGTGATCTGCCGGCGCACCCGCTCGTCCGCGCCACGCTGCACCGCGTCGATCGCGACCAGCAGCTTGACCAGCGACGCCGACCGGAACTGCCGGTCCGGCTCGACGGCGACCAGCTCGGCGCCGGTCGCCCGGTCGATCACCAGCGCACCGACCGTCGCGGTGGCCTGCACCGACTGCACGGCCGCGGTCACGGTCGCCGGGTCGAGCCGAGGTCGCGGCCGGGGAATGACCTGCCGGTTCGGCTGCGGGGACGGAGACGCCGGCGCGCTCGAGGTCGGGACCGGCGCCGGTGGGGGAGCGGCCGCGGGTGCGAACACGGGCGCGGCCGCGGTGCTGGCGGCCGGTGTCGCCGCGCTCGCGGTGAGCCCGAGGGCGAGACCCACGAGCAGCCAGCGGGTGGCGCGACTCGGCATTGTTGGCATGCCGTGACTACGGCGGCGCCACCCGGCAAGTTGATCTGCACGAGAGGCAACTTTCCGCACGTCAAGGCATTACGCGCGGCCCCGCGCGAGGGTTGGCCAAGTCCCCCCATCGCTAAGTTCTCGACAGGTTCTACACGCCGAGGTCCTTGCGCAGCTTGGCCACGTGTCCGGTCGCCTTGACGTTGTAGAGCGCCTTGCCGATCTTGCCGTCCGGATTGACAACGAACGTCGACCTGATCACGCCGGTGATCGTGCGGCCGTAGCTCTGCTTCTCGCCGTATGCGCCCCACTCGGTGAGCACCTGCCGGCTCTCGTCGGACAGCAGCGGGAACGTCAGGCCCTCGTCGGCCACGAACTTGGCGAGCTTCGCCGGCTTGTCCGGGGAGATGCCCAGCACCGCGAAGCCGGCGTCGTTCAGCTCGGCCAGGTTGTCCCGGAAGTCGCACGCCTGCTTGGTGCATCCGGGCGTGCCGGCGGCGGGGTAGAAGTACACGACGACGGACCGGCCGCGGTAATCGGCCAGCGACACCGGCTTACCGGTGCTGTCGGGAAGCGTGAAGTCGGGCGCGGGATCGCCCTCGGACAGGCGTTTCTGCTCGCTCATGGGCGGTGACGCTAGCGTGCCGGACCGACAGCCTCTACACGGTGCCGGTGTAGAGCGTGACCCGCTCGACGTCGGTCGCGCTTGGCTGAACCATCAGCCGGACCTCGACCCGCTCCGGCGGCACCGCGAACGCCAGCGCCAGCCGCACGTTCTGGCCCGGCCGCACCTCCTCGGTCGTCACCAGGCCCGTGTACCCCTGGGTCGAGTCGATCACCTGCTGGGCCGGCGTGCCGTCGCACAGCATCGTGACGGCCAGCTGCGCCGGCTCGTACGGAGTGTCGCCCTCGTTGTCGATCGTCATCTCGAACGCGACCGCCCGCGGGGTGCGCGGGAAGGCGGAATGCGTCGGGGTGAACGGCTTCGGCGCCGAGACCGCGATGGCCAGCCCGTTCACCCGGACCCGCTGGTCGTCGGCCCGCCGCGGGGTGTCGTCGGCCCTGGTCGACGCGCTCGACGACCGCGAGGTGAGCGGCTGGAGCTGGTGGGTGGCGTCCGGAACCGCCTCGGCGCCGCACCCGGCCAGGAGCAGCAGGCCGCACGCGGCAGCCGCCAACCCGACTCTGTTCACGTGCGTGGCTTCTTTCCGCGGGGAGCGTTACCTCTCCACGATGAAGGTTCACCCCCATTCAGGTGCCCGATGTTGGCCCGTTGAGTCGCACCTGTGGCCGACCCGTGACCGAAAGGGCACCTAACGTGATCGGCGCCACCTCACGCCGCAAGGGCGAAGAAGATCACGAACATCCCCACAGTGATCAACCACGTCGCGATGAGCCACCCGAAGTCCCGCCACGGTGAGATCGCCCGGTTATCCTCCCCCGGCACGTACACCCCACGCGCCTCGAACCAGTCCACCAGGTGCAGCACCACACCGAACGGCCGAGACAACCCCATCCCGCCCATCCCTCCGCTCAGCGTGTCACCCTCTGATCAGCCCGATAATGACACACCCTCCCCAGTACCCTTCTCCCCACCAACACCACGGGGCCGTAGCCCAACAGGCAGAGGCACTGGATTTAGGTTCCAGCCAGTAGGGGTTCGACTCCCCTCGGCCCCACCCAGTCTGGCCAGCCCGACCGTCGAACGTCGGCGTCGTCACGGTGTTAGCACGTGGCTGAGTACGGGGAGCGTCATCACATCCGCGCCGCCCGTTCGAATTGGCTGCCCGGCCAATTTCGACGCGAAATGATGTCCTTGGCTTGGCCTTCGCATGCATGGTGGCGGTTGGCGTTGGGGGTGTACGAGTT
>NZ_DASZCQ010000349.1:0-4052 GCF_035942955.1 Actinophytocola sp.
GGCCACAAAGGCGGTCCGCCCGGCCTCCACGACCGTGACGTGGTGGTAACCCGGCGGCGCATGCAGTTGATCAGGGTTAATGCGAGTGATCTTCGCCGTCATGCGGCCAAGCATGGTTCAACGGCCCAGTGGAGCGCACCCAAGTTTGAAACCGTGACGCACGATCATCGGCATGAGCGTACGTTCCCCGCATCTCAAGATCGCGCCGATGAGCGAGACATGGGCGACGACGTTCGTGATCTAGGGTGGATACGGCGATGGTTGGCCGTCGTTCGTCTCGCTGCTGGCCGGTCTTGCAGTGATCTTGCGGTGCGGGGAGCATCGGTATGGTTTGCTGCCAGCTCCTGTCGATCATCGGGGCGCGCTATGGAATTCCGGCTGTTCGGTGGTGTGCAACTGGAGTGTGCAGGCCAGTTACTCGATGTCGGATCGCCGCGGCAGCAAGCCGTGCTTGCCGCGTTGGCGGTGGATGTGGGACGGCCGGTGGCCATCGAGACTCTCATCGATCGGGTTTGGGGTGACACGCCGCCGGTCGAGGCGCGTAATGTGCTGTATTCGCATCTGAGCCGCATCCGTCAGCTGCTGCGGCACGCCACCGGTCTGTCCGACGCGGTGGCGCGGATCGACCGCCGCAGCGCCGGCTACGTTCTGGACGTTGACCCAGATGCAGTGGACCTGCGCCGGTTTACGCGGTTGGCCGAGCAAGGTACAAACCTGCGCAATGCCGACGAGGATCGGGCGTCCGCGTTGACCGAGGCGTTGATCCTGTGGCGGGGATCGCCGCTGGCCGGAATATCCGGTGACTGGGCCGATCAGATTCGGGGCAGCTGGCATCGGCGGCGGCTGGACGCTGCGGTGCAGTGGGGCGAGCTCGAGCTCAAGCTCGGTCGCGCCAACGGGGTGATCAGCATTGTCCCCGACCTCATCGTGGAATATCCGCTGGCGGAGCCGCTGGAAGGCCTGCTCATGCGCGCTCTGCACACGGCCGGTCGGGACGCGGAGGCCATCGAGCGTTACGCCGTCATCCGCGATCGGCTCGCCGACGAGCTCGGCACCGATCCCGGCCCCGAACTCCGCGCTTTGCACGCTGCGATCCTGCGGGGCGAACTGCTGGCGCCGGACCGGGACGGCTCCCCGGGCATGGAGCCGGTACTCCCGCCACCGGTACCGCGGCAGCTGCCCGCCCACACGTCGCGGTTCGCCGGTCGCGCGGCCGAGCTCGATCAGCTCACCACCTTTCTCGACGAGTCCACCCACGACCGCGGCGGAACGGTGGTGATCACCGCGATCGATGGCACCGCCGGGGTCGGTAAGACCGCGCTGGCGCTGCATTGGGCCCACCGGGTCGCGGAACGGTTCCCCGACGGACAGTTGTACGTGAACCTGCGCGGCTTTGACCCCACCAACACTCCCGTGTCTTCTGCCGAGGCGTTGCGCGGGTTCCTGCACGCCCTCGGTGTGCCTTCCGAGGGCATTCCGACCACGCTGGATGCCCAGGCAGGTTTGTATCGCAGTCTCGCGGCGGATCGTCGCCTGCTGGTGGTTCTGGACAACGCCCGCGATGCCGAGCAGGTGCGGTCGCTGCTGCCGGCCAGCCCCGCCTGCTTGGTCGTGGTCACCAGCCGCAACCAGCTCGCCGACCTCAGTGTCCGGGAAGGAGCCCGCACCCTCACGCTGGACCTGCTCACACCGCGGGAGGCGCGCGCACTGCTGACCCGCCACCTCGGACACGACCGCGTCCGCGCCGAACCCGACGCAGTCACCGAGCTGATCGAACACTGCTCCCGGCTGCCACTGGCCCTGGCGATCGTGGCCGCGCGGGCCAATACCCACCCCGGCTTGAGCCTGCGGGTGTTGGCCAAAGAACTCTCCGATGTACCCACCCGGTTGGCGGGGTTGGACACCGGGGAGGCCACCACCAGCATGCGTGCCGTGTTCTCCTGGTCCTACAACCACCTCAGCGCTCCGGCCGCCCGGATGTTCCGTCTCTTCGGCCTCCATCCGGGTCCCGACATCGCCCTCCCGGCCGCCGCCCGGCTCGCCGACCTGGATCTGGCCCAGGCCCGAGAAGCGCTGGGCGAGCTGATCCGAGCGCGCCTGCTCACCCAGTACGTCCCCGGCCGGTATACGTGTCACGACCTCCTGCGAGCCTACGCCGTGAGTCTCGCTGCCACATATGACCCGCAGGATGATCAGGGCCGTGCGCTCGTCCGGGTGTTCAACCACTACCTGCACACCACCGCCGCTGCGCTGCACATTCTGCATCCCCACGACGAACACTCACCCCACATCGCGGCATCAGCCACGACTACGTCATCGGTCACCGACCTCACGACGGCCGAAGCCTGGTTCGACATCGAACGGGCGAATCTCACCACGACCATCGCCCACAGCGCGGCGTACGGCTGGCACGCCTACGTCCACCGTCTGGCCAACATGCTGCTCGTGCGCTACGCCGAACTCGGAGACGCCTATCCGGGCCGTATCTACGCGCACGCCCTGCAAGCCGCTCAGTACACCGGGGATCAAGCCACCGAAGCGTTTGCGCTAACCTACATCGGCATCAACCAATGGGTGCAGGGCTGTTACCAGCAGGCCACAGACCACCTCCGACAGGCCATTGTGATCGCCCGCGACACCGGTAACTGTGTCGGTGAAGTCCTCGCGCTGAACTATCTCGGCCTCGTCCAATGGAGACAAGGGCAATACCCGGCGGCGACCGAGAACTACCGACGCGCCCTGACGATCTCCCGCGACAACGACATTCGAGTCGGCGAAGCCACCGCGCTGAACCACCTCGGGCTCATTCACTGGCAGCAGTGCCAGTACGAACGAGCCACAGAGCGCTTCCAACACGCCGTCGCGATCGCCCGTGCGATCGGGTTTCAGCTCGGTGAAGCCTTCGCACTGAACAACGTGGGTGCCGTCCACTGCGGACAGGGCCGCTACGGGCTGGCGACCGAGCACCACCAGCAAGCGCTCACCATCGCCCGGGAGATCATCGACCGGAACATCGAAGCTGTCGCACTGAACAACGTGGGTGTCGTCCACTGCCGGCAGGGCCGCTACGGGCAAGCCACCGAGCACCACCAGCAAGCGCTCACCATCTGCCGTGAGATCGGATTCCGGCTCGGCGAAGCCCTGGCTCGAGATGATCTCGGCGTCGCCCTGTGCCGGCAGGGCCGCTACGGGCAGGCGACCGAGCACCACGAGCAGGCCATCGCCATCTGCCACGAGATCAACGACCGCGCCAGCGAACCCCGCATGCTCAACCACCTCGCGGAGGCCAACCAGGCGGACGGACACCTCGACCAGGCACGCACCCACCACACCGCAGCCCTCACCCTGGCCACCGAACTCGGCGACCTCTACGAACAAGCCCGCGCCTACCACGGCCTCGCCCGCCACCACCACGCCACCGGCAACCACACCCAAACCCGCCGCTACCTGCTGCAAGCGCTGGCTCTCTATGCCGACCTGGACGTCCCCGACGCCGACGCCGCCCGAGCCCACCTCACCGCCCTCGATCAGCCCTGACCAACACCCACACGTCTACATCGGCGTCAGGATCGCGTCCCCGCACCAGCTCACCGACGGCGCCGATCGCTCGCCCGCTCTGGTGGACTCACTACCAACCTCGCAACGATCGTCGTGGCGGCGGCAGAAACGGGCTGGTCAACGTCAGTAGCCCCGACGGGATTCGAACCCGCGCCCCCGCCTCCGGAGCGACATCCCACGGCACCGTCCAAGCGGCGAACGCCGACGCGGCGGCAGGCCGTTCGCCCCAACTCCGGCACGGACCAAGCACCGGCCTACCGCGCCTCCAGGCCAGATACCGGACCCGTCCCGGTCGCCACCAAACCGCGCGGTATGCGGCATTACCGGATGCTCAGTGGCATGGCGTCGCGTGGCGTTGGTCGAGAGTGCACCGTCATGCCGGCAGCGCCGCGGTGAGGTCTACTTCGATGAGTTGGCCGGGGAACCCCAGTCGCGTGACCCCGAGCAAGGTGCTCGCGGTGGTGAACGCGGCCCCGAGGGGCGACCGAGTCAGC
>NZ_DASZCQ010000350.1:0-4618 GCF_035942955.1 Actinophytocola sp.
TGGATCGGCGGTGTAGCCGACCTTGGTCAGGTTGCGCTTGGTGAACTCGTCGGTGTTGACGATCACCGTGCCGCCGGCCGGCAGGTCCGCGATGTTCGCCTTGAGCGCGGCCGGGTTCATCACCACCAGCACGTCCGGACGGTCGCCGGGAGTGAGAATGTCGTAGTCGGCGAAGTGCAGCTGGAAGCTCGACACACCGGGCAACGTCCCGGCGGGAGCCCGGATCTCGGCCGGAAAGTTCGGCAGCGTAGCCAGATCATTACCGAACGCGGCCGCTTCGGACGTGAACCGGTCACCGGTCAATTGCATGCCGTCACCGGAGTCACCGGCGAACCGCACCACCACCCGGTCCAACCGGCGAATCTCCGTCGGCCGAGCGGGTCCGACGTCCCCAGTACCCCCGTCCAGGTCACCATCCACGGTGGTGCTCATGGTAAGCCGATCCCTCTCTGCGGCAGCTCTACTCCCGTGCTGCCCTCACCAAGCCTAGTCGTTGGCGGATACGTGTTGTTTCCGTACTCGGTTCAGCGTTCCCCGGACCGCGGCTGTTAACCACGCAGGTGAGCTGCCCACCATGTGGGCACCACGGTAGGCGTCGGCATGCCGCGGACCATGGGGACGCGGTGCAGATCACAGTCTCAATTGTGAACCTCCGCGGGCGGTTGAGGTGCCCGCCGGGCTCACCTGGACCTGGAGATCTTTTCCCGCATGGCGGCGAGCAGTTCTGTGAACGCGGGACTGTCCATCGAGCGCAGCTGCGCCGCCAGCTCGACCTCGACAGCCTCGGAGTGCCGGTCAAGTGCCGCCGTAGTGCGCAAAGTCCGCTTCGTGGCGATCACCAGCTCGCGCGGGGCCGCCACCGCCGGAGCGGCGAGCGCGACCGCCGCGTCCACCAACCCGTCATGCTCGGCGTCCACGATGTGGAACGCGAGCCCGACCCGCTCGGCCTCCGCGGCGTCCACGACCCGGCCGAGCACGGTCATCGCCATGGCCGTCTGCTGGCCGACCGCACGCTGCAGCATCCAGGTCATCCCACCGCCGGGATGGATGCCGAGCGCGAGGAACCGGGCGTCGAACCGGGCGCGCGGGCCGGCAAGGCGAACGTCGCAGGCCAGCGCCAGGTTGAGCCCGGCGCCGACCGCCGCGCCGCCGACCGCGGCGATGGTCGGCAGCGAGCAGCCGGCCACGGCGAGGAACCCGGAGTAGATGGCGCGCAGGCCGTCCTCGCGGGCCTCGCCGAGCGCGGCGAGGTTGGCGCCCGCGCAGAACGCCGGCGGCGCCCCGGTGATCACGACCGCGGCGACGCCGTCGTCGCGCTCGCACTCGGCCACCACGTCGGCCAGCCGCGCGGAGCTGTCGAGGGTGAGCGCGTTGCGCCGATCCGGATCGTTCAGCGTGACCACGGCGACCCCGTCGCGCCGCTCGACAAGCACGGGTTCCATAACCTCATACCTTAGGAAGGCCGCGGTGTCGGCGACCGCTCGAGGAGGGTGGACAGCACCACGGTCGACACCGTCCGGTCGATCATGTCGACCGCCCGCAGCCGCTCGAGCGCGTCCTCGAGGTGGTGGATGTTGGCCGCGCGCAAGTGCACCACCGCGTCCGCGGCGCCGGAGACCGTGTAGGCCGCGACCACCTCGGGCAGCGGCTCCAGCCGGGCACGGATCCGCTCGGGCGTGACGTTGCCCCGGCAGTGCACCTCCACGAACGCCTCGGTGCCCCAGCCGAGCGCCTCGGGGTCCACCACGGCCGTGAACCCGCGCAGCACGCCGATGTCCAGTAGCCGGTCGACCCGGCGCTTGACCGCAGGCGCGGACAGCCCGACCACCTTCCCGATCTCGGCATAGCTGGAGCGCGCGTTGGCGACCAGGCGTGCAACGATTCGCTGATCTATCGTGTCCACACGCAATATTCTGCATACATCTCGGCAATATGCGATATTGATCGCCGGTCTGCGCCGCCCATACATTGAAAATATGACGATCGTTCCCATGGGCCGCCCCGGCTTCCCGCCCGGCGAGCACATCGGATTGGGCGCCGTCGA
Source organism: Actinophytocola sp. (assembly GCF_035942955.1). Classification (GTDB taxonomy): domain Bacteria; phylum Actinomycetota; class Actinomycetes; order Mycobacteriales; family Pseudonocardiaceae; genus DASYTH01. Next base: position 2,045 of record NZ_DASZCQ010000350.1, read on the forward strand.
AGCCCGGGTGGCGGAGCGGGTCGCCACCCGCCGCCGGTACCTCATGTGCCCGCCGCGGTACTTCACGGTCGAGTACTCGATCAACCCGTGGATGGACCCCACCCGGCCGGTCGACACCGAGCTCGCGCTCGCGCAGTGGACCGCGCTGCGCGACACCTACCTGCGGCTCGGCCACACCGTGGAGGTCATCGAGCCCCAGCCCGGCCTGCCGGACATGGTGTTCGCGGCCAACTCGGGCACCGTGATCGACGGCCGGGTGCTCGGCGCCCGGTTCCGCGCCCCGCAGCGGGCCGCCGAGGCCGACCATTTCCGCCGCTGGTTCCTCGACAACGGCTACCGCGACGTCGTCATGCCGGTGAGCGTCAACGAGGCCGAGGGCGACCTCGCCTGGACCGGCAGCCTCCTGCTGGCCGGCACCGGCTTCCGCACCGACCCCGGCGCGCACGCCGAGGCCCAGGAGGTCCTCGGCGTCCCGGTCGTCTCCCTCCGGCTGGTCGACCCGCGCTTCTACCACCTCGACACCGCCCTGTTCGTCCTGACCGAAGCCAGCCCGACCGAGCCGGCGCGGATCGCCTACTACCCCGACGCCTTCTCCCCGGGGTCCCGGCGGGTCCTGCACCGGCTGTTCCCCGACGCCGTCATCGCCACCGCCGCCGACGCGGAATGCCTTGGCCTGAACGGGGTTTCCGACGGCCGCAACGTGGTGCTGCCGGTCGAGGCCACCGGGCTCGCCGAGCGGCTCGCCGAGCACGGCTACCAACCCGTTCCGGTCGACATCTCCGAGCTGCGCAAGTCCGGCGGCGGACCCAAGTGCTGCACGATGGAGCTGCGCGACGGGCTAGCGGGGTCCGCTGGGCAGGAAGGTGCCGACCAGCATCGTCAGCGCCTCGGCGATGCCGGTGTCGCCGGTGGTTCCGGTGGCCAGGCGGCGTAGCTGCAGGCCGGCGATCAGCGCCACCACGGGGCCGGCCAGCCGCTCCGGCCCGGGAACGCCGAGTCCGGATAGGACGGTCAGGGCGATCCGGTCGTAGGCGGCGAAGCACGTCGCCGCGGCGTCGCGCAGCTGCGGGTCGCGGCCGGCGTGCAGGAACAGCTCCAGCGGCGCGATCTCCTCCCGGCCGAACGTGATGCGCTCGGCCGCCCGCTCGACGACCGCGGCCGCCTCCTCGACGGAGGTGACCTGCCGGCTCGACTCGGCGATGGCGCGCAGCCGGGCGGTCTCCTCGCGGACGAACAGCAGCAGGCTCTCCCGGAGCAGCTCGTGCTGGGTCTCGAAGTGGTAGGTGATCGATCCGAGCGAGACGCCGGCCTCGCGGGCCACCCGGCGGTTGGTGACGCCCCCGATGCCCTCCGAGCCGATCACCCGCAGCACCGCCCGCAGGATCCGGGTCCTCATGGGATCGCCAACGGGGGAGTCCGCTCGTGCCATCGTTCGACGCCTTCCAGTTGCGCGGCAAGGGAGATCAGCAGCTCCTCGCTGTCGGCAGGGCCGAGCAGCTGGGCGCCGACCGGAAGCCCGTCGTCGGTCAGCCCGGCCGGCACGTTGATCCCCGGCCAGCCGAGCACGTTCCACGGCCACGCGTACGGGCAGGCGGAGATCACCTTCCGGTCGGTCTGCCAGCCGCGCAACCCGTCGATGGCGCCGATCGGCAGCGGCGGCGTGGCGGTGGTGGGCGTCAGCACGACGTCCACCCGGTCGAAGATCCGGCCGGCCCGGCGCTGGAAGTAGCCGAGCGTCGACCGCGACGCCCGCAGCGCAGGGCCCCGCAGCCAGCGGCCCACCCGCGCGTTCTCCCGGGTGCGGTGATCGAGCACGGTGGGGTCGGGCACGCTGCGGTACCAGTCGTCGACGCCGGCCAGCGAGCGCGGCAGGAAGTTCAGCCCGATCATGCCGTAGTCGGGGTCGGCGACCACGATCCGGTGGCCGAGCGCGGCGAGCTGCCGGGCCAGCCGCAGGACCGCGGCGCGCACCCGGTCGTCCAGCGTCACGCCGCGCACGCCGGTGAAGGCCGGCCGCAGCGACAGCGCGACGGTCAGCCGGCCGGGCTCGCGGTCGGCGGCCGCCCGGAACACCCGCCGGTCGTGGTGGCCCGCCAGCACATCCAGCAGCAGCGCGGCGTCGGCGACGGTCCGTGCCAGCGGCCCGCTCGTGGTGATCCCGTTGAACAGCTCCGTCGCCGGCAGCGGCGAGACCCGGCCGCGCTGCGGCTTGATGCCGACGAGATGGCTCCACGCGGCGGGGATGCGCACCGACCCGGCGCCGTCCGAGCCGACCGCGGCCGGCACGACGCCGGCGGCCACCGCGGCGGCCGAGCCACCCGACGACCCGCCCGGGGTGTGGTCCAGGCTCCACGGGCTGCGGGTGACGCCGAACGCCTCGCCCTCGGTGATCGGCCACAGGCCGAACTCGGGCGTGTTGGTCTTCCCGACGATCACCGCCCCGGCCGCCTTGAGCAGCCGGACCAGCTCGCAGTCGTGTTGCCGCACCGGGAAGTCGCCGGCGCAGCCGAACGCCGTGGGCTCGCCGGCGATGTCCACGTCGTCCTTGATCGCGATCGGCACCCCGAGCAGCGG
>NZ_DASZCQ010000351.1:0-9798 GCF_035942955.1 Actinophytocola sp.
GCACAGGAGCAAGCAGGTCGGCCCGATCAAGATCAGACGGATAGAGGCGAGCACAAGCCGTGACCGGCAACAGTCAAGCGTCCCAGTTCGGCCCGAACGAGTGGCTGATCGAGGAGATGTACGAACGGTTCCTGGCAGACCCTGCGTCGGTAGACGCGGCGTGGCACGACTTCTTCGCCGACTACAAGCCCACCCCACGCGCGGCGAGCCAGGGCGTGGCGACCACGAAGGCCAGGAGCAGCGCGGAGAGCGCGGGGCCGGGCAACGGCCAGGTGGCCGGCAGCGGCACGACGATCACCCAACCCGCTCAGCCGGCCTCACCCCCGCCGGCCGGCGCCCCGGCCAAGCCGGCAGCGGCCGAGCCGCCGCGGCCGGCGGCGCCCGTGAAGATCAGCGAGGGCGACCAGCTCAAGCCGATCCGCGGCGCCGGCGCCGTGATCGCCAAGAACATGGACCTGTCGCTGACCATCCCCACCGCGACGAGCGTGCGCGCGGTGCCGGCGAAGCTGCTCGCCGACAACCGCATCGTGATCAACAACCACCTGCGCCGGACCAGGGGCGGCAAGGTCTCCTTCACCCACGTCATCGGCTACGCGGTGATCCGCGCGCTGGACGCGTTCCCCAACATGAACCGGCACTACGCGGTGGTGGACGGCAAGCCGACCATCGTCACGCCGGAGCACGTGAACCTGGGCCTGGCCATCGACCTGCCGGGCAAGGACGGCAGCCGCAACCTCGTGGTCGCGTCCATCAAGGGCTGCGAGGGGATGACCTTCACCCAGTTCTGGCAGGCCTACGAGGACATCATCCGGCGGGCCCGGGGCAACGCGCTGACCACCGACGACTTCACCGGCACCACGATCTCGCTGACCAACCCGGGCACGATCGGCACCAACCACTCGGTGCCGCGATTCACCCCCGGCCAGGGCGCCATCATCGGCGTCGGCGCGATGGACTACCCGGCGCAGTACCAGGGCACCAGCGAGCGGACGCTGGTCGAGCTCGCGGTCAGCAAGATCATCACGCTGACCTCGACGTACGACCACCGGATCATCCAGGGCGCCGAGTCCGGCGAGTTCCTGCGCCGCATCCACCAGCTGCTGCTCGGCGACGACGGGTTCTACGACAACATCTTCACCTCGCTGCGCATCCCGTACGAGCCGGTGCGCTGGGTGGAGGACATCCCCGAGGGCGCGATCGACAAGACCACCCGGGTGATCGAGCTGATCGACGCCTACCGCACCCGCGGTCACCTGATGGCCGACGTCGACCCGCTGAACTACCGGCAGCGCAAGCACGAGGACCTCGACGTGCTGTCGCACGGGCTGACCCTGTGGGACCTCGACCGCGAGTTCCCGGTCGGCGGGTTCGCCGGCAAGGACCGGATGAAGCTGCGCGACGTGCTCGGCGTGCTGCGCGACTCCTACTGCCGCACGGTCGGCGTCGAGTACACTCACATCCTCGACCCCGCCGAGCGACGGTGGATCCAGGAGCGGGTGGAGGTCCGCCACGAGAAGCCCCCGCAGGCGGTGCAGAAGTACATCCTGAGCAAGCTCAACGCCGCCGAGGCGTTCGAGACCTTCCTGCAGACGAAGTACGTGGGGCAGAAGCGGTTCTCGCTCGAGGGCGGCGAGTCCGTCATCCCGCTGCTGGACACCGTGCTGGACAAGGCGGCCGAGTACGAGCTGGACGAGGTCGTCATCGGCATGCCGCACCGCGGCCGGCTCAACGTGCTGGCCAACATTGTCGGCAAGCCGATCTCCCAGATCTTCCAGGAGTTCGAGGGCAACCTCGACCCCGGCCAGGCGCACGGCTCCGGCGACGTGAAGTACCACCTCGGCGCCGAGGGCAAGTACTTCCGGATGTTCGGCGACGGCGAGACCAAGGTGACGCTGACCGCCAACCCGTCGCACCTGGAGGCCATCGACCCGGTGCTGGAGGGCATCGTCCGGGCCAAGCAGGACCTGCTCGACAAGGGCGGCGCCGGATACACCGTGCTGCCGGTCGCGCTGCACGGCGACGCCGCGTTCGCCGGCCAGGGCGTGGTCGCCGAGACGCTCAACCTGGCTCTGCTGCGCGGATACCGCACCGGCGGCACGGTGCACGTGATCGTCAACAACCAGGTCGGGTTCACCACAGCACCCGAGGCGTCCCGGTCCTCGCAGTACGCCACCGACGTGGCGAAGATGATCCAGGCGCCGGTGTTCCACGTGAACGGCGACGACCCGGAGGCGTGCTACTGGGTCGCGGCGCTCGCCATGGACTACCGCGAGACGTTCAACAAGGACGTCGTGATCGACATGGTCTGCTACCGGCGGCGCGGTCACAACGAGGGCGACGACCCGTCGATGACCCAGCCCGGGATGTACGACATCATCGACACCAAGCGCAGCGTGCGGAAGACCTACACCGAGGCGCTGATCGGCCGCGGCGACATCTCGGTCGAGGAGGCCGAGAAGGCGCTGCGCGACTTCTCCTCGCAGCTCGAGCACGTGTTCAACGAGGTGCGCGAGTTGGAGAAGCACCCGGTGACGGCGAGCCCGTCGGTGGAGTCCGAGCAGCAGGTCCCGGCCAAGGTGCCCACCGCGATCACCCGGGAGATCATCGAGCGGATCGCCGACGCGCACGTGGAGCTGCCCGAGGGGTTCACGCCGCACCCGCGGGTCAAGCCGGTGCTCGAGCGGCGCGCCAAGATGGCCCGGGAGGGCGGGATCGACTGGGCGTTCGCCGAGTTGCTCGCGTTCGGCTCGCTGTGCCTCGAGGGCCGGCTGGTCCGGCTGGCCGGGCAGGACTCCCGGCGCGGGACGTTCACCCAGCGGCACGCGGTGATCATCGACCGGCACACCGGCAAGGAGTACACCCCGCTGCAGAACCTCGCCCCGGACCAGGGCAAGTTCCTCGTCTACGACTCCGCGCTGTCCGAGTACGCCGCGCTGGGCTTCGAGTACGGCTACTCGGTGGCCAACCCCGACGCCCTGGTGCTGTGGGAGGCCCAGTTCGGCGACTTCGTCAACGGCGCCCAGTCGGTCATCGACGAGTACATCTCCTCCTCGGAAGCCAAGTGGGGCCAGGTCTCCGACGTGGTGGTGCTGCTGCCGCACGGCCACGAGGGCCAGGGCCCGGACCACACCTCCGGGCGCATCGAACGCTGGCTGCAGCTGTGCGCCGAGGGCTCGATGACCGTGGCCATCCCGTCCACCCCGGCCAACTACTTCCACCTGCTGCGCCGCCACGCACTCGACGGCGTGCAACGCCCCCTGGTGGTCTTCACCCCCAAATCCATGCTCCGCAACAAAGCCGCGGTATCAGCGGTCGAAGAGTTCACCGAAGAAGCCCGATTCAACACGATCATCGACGACCCCACCATCACCGACCCCACCACCATCCGCCGCGTCCTGTTCGTCTCCGGCAAGCTCTACTACGAACTCGCCGCCGAAAAAGACAAGATCGGCGCCACCGACACCGCCATCGTCCGCATCGAACAGCTCTACCCCGTCCCCACCAAACGCCTCCAAGCCGTCTTCGACCGCTACCGCGCCGCCGCCGATTTCCGCTTCGTCCAAGAAGAACCCGCCAACCAGGGCGCCTGGCCCTTCTACGGCCTGCACCTACCCGAACTCTTCCCCGACATGCCCCGCCTCACCCGCGTCTCCCGCCGCATGATGTCGGCCCCCTCCGCCGGCTCATCCAAAGTGCACGAAATCGAACAACGCCAAATCATCGACAAAGCCTTCGCCTGATGTACTTCACCGACCGAGGCCTCGAAGAACTCGAAACCCGCCGCGGCCGGGAGGAGTTCACCTTCTCCTGGCTCGCCACCAAGCTCCGCACCTTCGTCGACACCAACCCCCACTACGAAGACGCCATCGACCGCCTCGCCACCTACCTCGCCCGCGACGACGACCCCGACGACTGAGGTGTCAGCGAGCCGGCCACACGCGGAGATCCTTGGCAATGGTCGCCAGCACATCAAAGTCGCGATCGTGGTGTACCAGGACCGCGCCGGTTCTGATCGCGACGGCAGCGGTGACGCAGTCCATCAGTGAGCGCACGGGCTTACCGGCATCTCGTGCCGCCAGATAGAGATCGCCCGCCGAGTTGAAATCGATGTTCGGCTCGACGCTCAACTGCACGGCGTTGTCGAGGATCCGGTTGACGGCGGGCAGGTTGACCCGCCGGGTGCCGGCTCGAACCTCGAGGGCGACCGGCTGAGTCACAGCGATCCCAGCGGGGTCACCGCGCAGTTCCGCAACCGCTCGGGCGGCCGGCGAGTCCGTGTCCCGAAACCACTCCACCCAGGCGGACGTGTCGACGAGATGGATCGTCACAACGAAGCGATCTCGTCACGACGCAGGTCGTTGAGGTCGCCTTCCCAGCCGATACCGCGGACGGCGTCGATGTCCTGCTCCGTCAAGCGGGGGCCGACCAGGCGGCGCAGGGCCAGGTCGACCACCTCGCGCTTGGTATGCAGGTTGTACCTCCGCATGGCCTCGGCCACGAGCTCGTCGTCCAACTCGATGTTCGTCCGGGACATACACCTGGCATACACCATCAAGGTGTATGCCACCCCGGCGACTGAGTCCGTCAGCGTTGCAGGGCGGCGACGGGTTGGACGTGTAGGGCGCGGGTGGCGGGGATGAGGCCGGCGAGGAGGCCGGTGGCGGCGCAGGTGGCGGCGGCGGCGAAGGCCAGGTGGAGGTCAAGGATCGGGGTCCAGGCGTTCCAGAGGGACACCGCCGAGGTGACGCAGAGGCCGAGGAGGGCGCCGAGGAGCCCGCCGAGCGCGCCGAGGACGGTCGTCTCGCAGACGAGTTGCGCGAAGATGAGGCCCGGGCGGCCGCCGACGGCGCGGCGCAGGCCGATCTCGGAGCGCCGCGCGGAGACGCCGGCGGTGGCCGCGTTGGCGATCGACACCGTGCCGATGATCAAGGTGAGCACGCTGATCAGCACGCTGGATCGGGTGACGTCGGCCTCGATCTCGCGGCGCAGCGCGCGGGGATCCGGTGGGGCGATGGACCGCAGGGCGTTCGGCGCGGCCGGGTGCAGCGCGAGCGGCGCCTGGTGGCCGATCAGCTGGGCCGCCCCCGGCGACGTCTCGATCAGGACGTCCCGCTCCGCGCTCTCCGCGCCGGCGAGGCGGTTCGCCGTGCTGAACGGCATGAGCACCATCTGCAGGGCCTCGGGCCGGCGCAGGACGTCGTCATAGATCCCGGCCACGGTGTAGGCCTGGTCGTCGACGAACACGGCCGCCTGGGTCCGCGTGATGCCGAGCTCGTCGGCGATCCCGCGGGGCAGCAGCACCAGGCGTGCCGCGGTGGCCTCGTCGAACGGGCCGAACAGCCGCCCCACGAGCAGGTTCGGGGCCATGGCCCGCACCGTGTCCGGGTCGGCGCCCATGATCCGCACGCCCGGGCCGGCCTGCCCGAAGCCGACCAGCCGCCGGACCGGCCGTTCGGCCAGGATGACCCGAGGTCCGGCCGCGGCGACGCCGTTGAGCCCGCGCAGGCGGTCCAGCGCCGCGCCACCCTGCCAGTGCCGACCAAGGCCCGGGTCCTCGGACCTGACCACCACCTCGGTGGCCCGCCGGACGTCGAACGTGGACGAGACCTGCTGGCCCAACGTCGAGATCAACCCGAGGGTGCTGACGAACGCCGCGGCCGCGAGCACGGTGCCCAGCGCGGTCAGCAGGGACCGGGCGGGGAAGCGGAGCACCGACAGCGCCGACTCCCGGACCAGATCGCCGATCCGGATCCGCGGTGCGGCCACGCCCAACTCCGCCCGGTGCCCGCCGCGCATCGGTCACTCCTCTCCGACGATGCCGTCGACCACGCGCAGCCGCCGGTGGCCCTCGGCCGCCACCCGGTCGTCATGGGTGACCACGACGACCGTGAGCCCGGCGGCGTTGAGCTCCCGCAGCAGAGCAAGGACGGTGCCGGTGTTGGCGCTGTCGAGGTTGCCGGTCGGCTCGTCGCAGAAGACGGCCCTTGGCCGGCCGCCGACCGCGCGGGCGATCGCGACCCGCTGCCGCTCCCCACCGGACAGCGTCCGCGGATCCGCGTGCGCGCGGTGAGCCAGCCCGATCCGATCGAGGGCGGCCATGGCCATGCGCCGGCGGACCCGGCGCGGATGCGGGCCGTACAGCATCCCCAGCTCCACGTTCTCCACGGTGGTGCGCCCGGGGAGCAGGTGAAACGCCTGGAAGACGAACCCGAACAGCTGCCCGCGGATGCCGCCGCGCAACCGCTCGCCGAGCCCGACGGTCTCCACGCCGCGCACCCGGTACGAGCCGCCGTCCGGCGCGTCGAGCAGGCCGACCACGTTCAGCAGGGTCGACTTGCCCGACCCGGACGGGCCGGTGATCGTGACGTACTCGCCCTCGGCGAACCGCAGCGTCGCCCGGCGCAGGGCGTGGACCGGGTGGCCGTCGTCGTAGGTCCGGGACACGTCGGTGAGCTCCAGCATGGTCACCGGAAATCCTTGCCAACGACCACGGCGGTGCCGGCGGCCAGACCGTCGGGGTCGGCCGGGTCGACCGCCACCCAACCACCCGCGGTGCGGCCGGTGGTCACGGTGCGGTCGACGGTGGTGCCGTCGGCGCGGACGGCGGTGACGAAGGTCGATCCGTCCGGACGGGACAGCACCGCGGTGAGGGGAACCGCCAGCACGGGCTCGGTGTCGGCCGTCGCCGCGATGTCGACCCGGACCGCACGGTCGCCGGCGCCGGACAGCGCCGCCCCGGTGAACGCCAGGGTGATCTCCACGCCGGCCGACCCGTCCGCACCGGTCACCACGCTCGTGCCCACCGAGCCGATCGTGGCCGCGGCGCGCTGGCCGCCGGCGTCGTCGAAGATCGTCGCCGGCTGGCCGACGGTCAGCTGCCGCGCCTGCTCGGTGGAGGCGCGGGCGGACACGAAGTCCGCCTGGCCGTCGAGCGAGACGATCGGCGCCTTCTGGTCGGTCAGCACGCTGCCCACCGCGACGTGCACCGCGCTGACCGTCCGACCCGGCCGGTCGAGCACGAGCACGGCCGACCGTTTCAGCCCGGCCGGGGCGACCCACCCGCGCGCGGCGTACATGCGGTTGACGGCGTCCTGGGTCGGTGCGTCCAGGACGCCGGTTCTCGGCGCCGGGTAACCGAGGCGGCGCAGCGCGGCCTGGACCGCCTCGACGTCGACTCCCCGGTCCTCCTGGCCGATGTCGCGGTACAGCGGGAACGGCAGCACCAGCGCGAACATCGGCTGGTCGGCGCGCGCGATCACCACGTCGCCCTCGGCCAGCTTCTGTCCTGTGTGGACGGACACTTTGGTGACCACGCTGTCCTCGCCGACCGCGGCGGCCGGCGGGAGCAGCGCAACGCTCGGGCCCGCGGTCACCTGCCCGCGCAGCACGACGGGCTCCACAAGAACCCTCCGTTCGGCGGCGACGGTGACCAGCGACGCGGGTGGCGGCGCGGCGTCCGCCGCGGCCTGTTCCGGCGACCGGAGCCGCGGCCCGAGCACGGCCCCCGCAACCACGAGGCAGACCAGCGTCGTCCCGACCACCCCGACGATCACCGCCGGCCGGCGCCTGGCCATCAGGACCCGCTCGCAATCGGCGCGGCCCGGCGGGCCAGCTCCTCGATCCTGGGGTTCAGCTCGTCGATCCAGGTACCGTACTTCTCCACATAACGGGCCTGAACCCGTTGCACCGCGGCGAGTTGGGCCTCGATCTTGCCCGTTGACCGTCCACAGTGGAACCAGGCGACGGCCAGCGCGGACTCCTCCGGCGTCGGGGTGTACCTCCGCGGCGGAATCGCCGGCCCCACCTCCACCGTTCCCGGCTTGCGAACGGGCTGCCACGACTCCTCCGGCCCGCTGTCCGCGCGACCGTAGGTCACCCCGAAGAGCCTGTGGTTGGGAGTCTTGAGAAAGGCGGCACGGTCGGGAACGTGGTAGCCCCGGCCGGCCATGCACTCGAGCATCCTGGCCGGCAGATCGTCGGGAAGCTCGGCGTCGACGTCGTGCCGGTACGGAGCCAGCGTGTTGACCAGGTCGGTGTAGCTCATGAGCGTCCGGCGCGCCTCGGGACCGAGCTCGGTCCACGCCCGCTCGGCGCAGCGCTCGGCGGCCTTGTCGAAGTTGGCGTCGGTGCTGACCACCCGGGCCGGCTCACCCCCGGTGTGGTTGCCGAAACCCAGGCGGCGCGCCTCGTCCTCGCTGGTCGGACCGAAGTCGCGCGCGGAGACCGTGAGGAAGTCGTACGGGTCCTCCGGTCGGGCTACCCGGGCGTCGAGGTTCTGCCGGTAGCCCGCATCCGCCAGGCACCGGTCCCGAATCTTGAGCTGCGCGTAGCCGATCAGCCCGACCTGCTGGCCGAGGATGACGTCGAACGGCTGCTTGGGCTCGGCCACCTCATCCGGCGCGGAGTGCCCCTGATCGCGCACGGCCGGCTCGCCCCCACATCCGGCCGTGAGGATCGAGACCAGGCCGAGCACCATGAGGGCCGGCCACCCTCGACGCCGAAGCCCCTTGTGTCGCACCAGGTTCCCCTTCCATCGTGAACGGTGGGGCGAACCGCGAACGCGGTCCCGGTTCGCCCCACCGGGCCGTCACTTGTTGACCGGCGCCCCTTCGCCGCAGCGCGAATGACCGTTGTTCTGCGGGGGTATCGCCATCCAGGAGCCGGAGTTCGCCGGCTGGTGCCACAGCTTGAGCCAGTTGCCGCTGCCGTCCATGTCCCAGACGTACACGGTGCAGGAACTGTCACGGTTCCGAAGCTGCCGTGCGGAGTCCAGGATGTACGGGCCACGACTGCCCGTCGCCGTCTCGTACCAGCGGTAGTAGTCGTGCACGCCTTCGACGCGAGCGTGGTTGGCGCTGTACCAGAACTGCTTGACCATGGCGTCCGAGCCGGCCGTCTGCCTGAAGCAGATCTCGGTGTAGGAGCATTGCGGGCCGTCGTTCTTGCCGTTGTCGTCGGCCTGGGCGGCGCCCGCCCCCGCGACGAGCACGACGCCGAACGCGATGGCGGCCAAACCCGCGGTGATGAATCTTCGCACTGGTGTTCCTTTCTGGATGGTGGCCTATGGGCGCATGGCCCAGGCCTGGAGGGCCGATCCGTGGCAGAAGATCTGCCAGCGGCTCTGGGTGGTGATGGCGCCGTCGGAGCCGAGGCGGGTGAGGACTCCGGACGAGTGGCTCTGCGTCTGCGGGCCCCATTCGCCGTCGATCCCGGTGTCGTAGCCCCAGATGTAGCGGCAGACCGCCTGGACGTAGAGGGTCTGGGTGGACGACGAGGTGCTGTAGCTGGAGTCGCCGCTGCCGGAGATCGCGTTGTCGATGTGCACGTGGTTGTGGTGCGTGCTGTCGTCCAGGTAGGAGATCACGTGCCGGAAGTGGTAATGCAGGCTGGCCAGGGTGCCCCAGTACCGGATGCGTTCGGTGGTGAGCGCGTCGCCGGTGTAGTTGCGCCACTGGTCGTAGCGGCCGTTGAAGCCGAGGAACATCTGGCCGGTGCTCCGGTTGGTGATCAGCAGCCGGGCGAGGTCGAACGCCCGCCCCTCGCCGTGCATCCCCGGTTTGTCGACATAGACGCCGTAGCAATAGATCTGGTGCGGCGCGGTCCAGTGGTAGGGCGTCCAGGCGCGCCACCGCTGGTGCCAGGTCTCCATTCGGGAGTAGAACGTCGGCTCGTAGCGGAACGACGTTCTCGCGCCGTTCACCTCGTAATAGGTCGGTTCGTTGTTCACCTCGCTCTGGGTGACCAGAGCGAGTGCCGAGACCCCGTCATCCGGCGCCGGCCCGTCCCGCGCCGGGTGAT
>NZ_DASZCQ010000352.1:0-3618 GCF_035942955.1 Actinophytocola sp.
CCGGCCCAGGTATGCCGAGGCCGCCAACCGAAGAACAAGATCTTCGGCGAAGTCAACTGGAACCGCCGATGAAGTGGTCGTCATACCTCAGCACGCTGAGCACAGCCCAGTCACCCAGCAAATCGATCACGCTGGCAGCGGTAGAAGAGGACGTGCCGGTCTCGGGTTGGTGCCGGCTCTAGGCACGGGCAGGCCGGTTCTTCTCGTGGGCGCAACAGGGCTGATGTGGGTGGCGATATCTGGGGTGACGCCCTGAGTGAATGGGGGGACCTTGACTGCCCCTGTCTTTCGTGGTTTGCACAGTTTATTGAGAGTGATTCACCAACTGCTGGACCGTCCTCGGTGGTCACGGGTGGCGCGTGCGGGGTGGCGCGGGGACCGGCCGCTGCCACTGATCTGCCTGATCGGAGACCCGCCGGCGGCGGAGTTTCTGAGCGAGCTGGCTCGGCGGATCGGTGAGGCCGATCCACCCAAAGTGCTGTTTGCCAAGGCAGACGCGGCGGCCGGCGCGGCCATGGCCGATCACCCGGATAGCGAAGAACATGCGGCGGATGGCGCCATGCGGCTGGGGCCTCCGCTGTTGCCGTTGCTCGAGGTCCTGCGGGACCGGTTGGCCGAGGACCGGTTCGGAAACCAGCGGGTGCGGCGGTTTAGTCACTTCACCCTCGTCGACCGGCTGACCAGGCAGCAGGTACATCCGGGCGAGAGTCGCCGGGAACGCGCCGAGATCGCCGAGCTGCTGGTGGCTTGGCACGGTCGACGATCGGATCCGGAGAAGACCCGGGCCGAGGCGACCGCGGCGGCAAGGGCGGCGCTCCCGCTGTGGGTGCAGATCGTCGTCGCGGTCTTCGTGGCGTGGCACCGGCCGGTCCGGTACTGGCTGTGGTCGAGGCGGGTGTGGCCGTTCGGACGGGAACCTCGGTGGCTGATGCGGCAACGGTTCATGCTGCCCGGCCACTCCACCAGTTTTCTCGGGTTCGCCGAGCGGCTTACCGCCCGCCAGCGGGATGGGGAGAGCCTGGAAGAACTCAAGAAGCTGGTCGTGCACGCGTTCCTGCAAGACCTCAGGGTGGTATACGGCGCGGGCAAGCTGCGGCTACGGCGATGGCGGCGTACCGCCTACATCCTGGTGCTGCTCGACAGCATCACCGAGGACAACGGCGGCTGGGAGTTGCTGCGGCTGATCAACGACGTGCGCAACGAGTCCACCGACCACGACCCTCTCCTCATCGTGGCGACGGCGGCGCGACTGCCCGACTGGCTGGCGGAGGGCCGTACATTGCAGCCGGTGCACCGCGTCCAGACTGAGCTTGACACCTGGCTCGAGTGGCTTCCGGTCCGCAGGCAGTCCCTGAGCGATGACGCACGCTTCATCACCATCCGGACGCCGATCGCGCTTGACGGCCCACCCAGCGACGCCGACGAGTCCGCCTGGTCCGCGCTGGGTCACATCCGCCCCAGGCCGGTCCCCGTTCCCGCGCGCCGCTCGTTCCTGCTGGCCGCCCTGACGGCCGCGGTCACGGCGACTGCCCTCACCGGCGGGTCATGGCTGTGGCCGAGAATCGCGGGGAACTGCCTGCCGTCGCCGCGCTCCGGGGTTGCGGTGCAATGGTCCGCCGACGGGCGCGGCGGGGAATGCGTTGGATACAGCGACAATTCCGCCCAACTCTTCGGCGATGACGAGCGCATGCGGGCGGCACAGCGGGCCATCTTCGAACTCAACGAGACGGCCGAGGAGTTGCACGCGGTCGACCCCGAACGCCCACTCGTGGGCATCGTGTACTTCTCCGAGCTCACCAAACCGCGGGGTGAGCTGGGTTCCACGGACTCGGTCACCGAGCAGCTGACCGGTCTGCTCCTCCGCCAGGCACAGGCCAACATGCGGAGCGATCACAACGGTCCGCTGCTGCGAGTCATCGTGGCCAACGGGGGCTATCGCATGGGTCAGGCCCGCCAGGTGGTCGACGAGCTTCTGGCGCCGTTGTTCGAGACGGATGCCTCACTGATGGGCGTGGTCGGCATGGGCAGCACAGTCGATCCTGTCGAAAGCGCGATCGGGGCCTTGGGCGACCTGGGCGTCCCGGTCGTGGGCACGACACTGACCGGCGAAAGCGTCGCCGGCCGCTCGCCCATGTACTTCCAGCTCGTGCCGGGCAACAAGGCCCAAGCCCAACTGGTGAAGAAATACGTGGAACGAGAAGGAAAACCCCTCGACGTCTACCAGCCGAAGAACGTCACGGGCGATGGCTTCTTGCAGTCGCTGCACGACGAGATGGTCACGCAGGTCGGCGAGGCGCCATTCCGGTTCTGGGACGGTGCGGTGGCAACGGTGAAACCGACCTGCGGCACCGATCGCATCGCCTTCTTCGCCGGCAGGCAAGCCGACTTCGACGGATTTCTCGACCGGATCCTCGCCGAATGCGCCGCGAACCTACCGACCATTCTCGGTGGTGACCCGGTAGCCCGTTTCGTCGCCCAGTCGGACAAACGGGACAAGGCCTCCTATGCCGGGATTTCGATCTTGTATGTCTCCCTCGGCGGACTGGTCGTCCTCAAGAACCGGCATTGTCTGACGGCCACCCCTGCCTCGCAGGTCACACCGCTCTGCTCCAGCCTTCGTGACCTGCGGAATCCCCGGGACAAGGACAAGGAGGCGTGGCGCGGGTTCGGCGCACTTCTCAATCGGGCCAACATGCCGTGGATCGGCGAGCGCATCGGTATCGCCTACGACAGCGCCGGAGTGTTCCTCCACGCCGTCGCGCGGAACCAGACGGCCCGAAACCGGATAGACCCGAGCGGGCGGTCACCCAACCGAGCCGCGATCTCGCACGAACTGATCGAAATGTCCTGCCCGACATCACCCGACGCACCCCGCGGAAACTGTTACGACGGGGCATCCGGAGAAATCGACTTCCGCACAGGCCGAGCAGGACAATCGCGGCCCATCACGATCCTGCGACTTCCCAACGTCAAAGACATCGCCGAACCACCGGCCTGCGTGCTCATGCTCCCCTCCGACCCGGTGCATTGCCCGGGCTGAATCACGATCGATCAGCCCCCGACGCCATTCCGGAAGCGAATCGCTGATCACGGAGAACCTAGCCGGAGCACTCGCCCCCGATGCCCGAGCCGTTCCGCGACTATCGGGTCCGGGTAGCGCCGCGGGTTGACCGAGGTTTACTCCGAACTCGGCCGGATGCTATGGCACCCGGTGTCATTGCACGATGAGGCGGCAGCGGCCCCCATGCCGCGCCTGCTGTCGCTGATGACCGCGAACATGCGGGTGCGCCCGACTACCCAGCCGTGATCGACGCCGAGATCGCCGACATACTGCGCGGCGACATTCCGTCCTTCGGCACCACCGCGCGCGGCGGTGCCGGCTCGACGGGGCTGAGCGCTACGGGCTGTTACCCGACGTGGATCTCCTGGACGAGGCGCTGCACCGCTGGCGGAATGCCGACCTCGGGCTGGACCGATCATCGGCATGTTCGCGTGTTCGGTCGCCGTGGGGGGCTCGATGCCCGATCGGTGGCATAGACGATGTATTGGTCCTGCAGGTGGCGCAGCATTGATCGTAGCGGCGTTTGCGGCGGTCGATCGTCACGTACAAAGTGCTCG
>NZ_DASZCQ010000353.1:0-10165 GCF_035942955.1 Actinophytocola sp.
CCGGCCCACGTCCTGGCGAGAGCGGCCGCCGCACGACGACCAGGGCGGGGGCGAGGAACGAGCCCCTGCCCGCAGGCGTCGTCAACCAGCCACCTACGACACGTAACCACCCACCCCGGCCCGCAACCACCCAGGCAACCCGACCCGAGGCCGCTCGCCGAAGGCGACCGGCGGCCTTGCCCGAGCTATCAAACACTGTCCTGGCGTGGGGCGCGCGCGTCAGGGCAGGGGGAGGGCGAGGCCGCGGGCGCCGGGCGGGGAGCAGACGGCGGTGGCGCCGGAGCGTTCCAACAGGTCAAGGCCGAGGCGGGCGCGGCGGACGCGTTCCCGGGAGAGGCCGACGGTGAGCTCGTCGAGGTGGGTGCCGGACGGGTAGACGTCGGGGGCGTTGCGCAGGCCGAACTTGACGTAGACCGGTGGGGCGATCTCCACGAGGCGGGGCAGCTCGTGGTGGCGGACGAAGCCGCCGAGGTTGTCCGGCGCCTCGACGTAGATGTCCAGCGGCACGTCCACGACGGACCGGATCTCGGCGATCTGGGCCAGGCTCAGGTCGGTCGGCAGGTTGAGCGTGTCCGCGCCGAGGCCGACCAGGACGCCCGCGGTGGCCGGGTTGGCCACCGGCAGCATGACCGACACCTTGGCCTGCAGGTCGGCGGGGAGCTCGCCGGCGGAGCGCAACCGGCCGAGCACCGACAGCACGCCCAGGTCGGACACCAGCACCGAGCGGACCCCGAGATCGGCGGCGCGGCGGATCTCGTCGACGGCCGCGGTGAGCTGATCCTGGCCCCACGCGGAGGCCGACAGCACCGCGCCGGCCGGCGAGCGGGCCGCCGCGGACGTGCCCCAGGCGGCGCACGGTCGGGCGAACAGGCTCAGCTCGACGTCCCGGCCGGCGGCCAGCTTCACCATCTCCCCGATCTCCGCGTCGGTCAGCAGGCCGACGCCGGTGCCCTGGGACACGCGGGTCACCGGCACGTCCAGCCGCTCCGCCTCGGTGAGCACGGCCTCGAGGCAGCGCGGCCCCTCGACGCTGGGGATCTCCACCCGGTAGTGCGCGCCGTCGGGAAAACGGCGCGGCGACGGCGGCAGGGCGGGCAGGGCCGGGCTCGCCGGCAGCCCCAATCCGGTGAGCAGCGCGGCGCTTGTGGACGGTCCCGTCACGGCCCCTCCTCAGAATTCGAAATACCGAACGATGTTCGCACCTAGGGGTTAGTCTATGCTCCTGTTCGAAATCCCGTACGCATTTGTGTGAGGTGGGCAGGTTGGGTCGTGCGGTTCCGGCGGTGGCTCGGGCGCTTGACATCCTCGAGCTGTTCCTGGAGACCCCGGAGGCGTCCGCTCCGGAGATCACCGAGCGGCTGGGGCTGCCCCGCACGACCGTGCACGAGCTGGTCACCACGCTCGCCGCGCGGTCCTACCTGGTTCCGGTGCCGGGGCAGCCGACCCGCTACCGGCTCGGCATGCGGCTGTTCCTGCTCGGCAGCACCTACGCCGAGCACCTCGACCTTGCCGCCGAGGCGCAGGAGGTGGCCAGGGAGATCGCCGCCGCCTGCGACGAGACCGTGCACGTCGCGCTGCTCGAGGGCGCAGACGTGGTGTACATCGCCAAGGTCGACAGCACGCACCCGGTACGGATGGTGTCGGGGGTGGGGCGGCGGCTGCCGGCGCACTGCACCGGGGTGGGCAAGATGCTGCTGTCCGGTTTGAGCACCGAGGCGCTGGACGCCCGCTACCCGCGCGACCGGGAGCTGCCCGCGATGACCCCGCGCAGCATCACCTCCCCGGCCAAGCTGCGCACCCACCTCGCGGAGGTCCGCAAGACCGGGGTGGCCTACGACAACTGTGAGTCCAACGACGCGGTGCAGTGCGTGGCCGCCGGCGTGTACGACCGGTCCGGCGCCATGGTGGCCGCCATGAGCATCTCGGTCCCATCGATCCGGTGGAACAAGCAGCGCCGCGCGGAGTGGACGGAGCTGATCCGCACCGGCGCCGCCACCCTCTCCCGCCGCCTAGGCCACCCCTAGCGCGACAGTGCGCCACCTGAGCGCGTATGTCGCGCGTACGCCGAAAGTGTCGCTGGGGTCGACCAAGTCTTTGGCGAGGGCGGCCGCCCCACGACGACAAGGGCAGGGCGAGGAACGGGCCCCTGCCCGCAGGCGTCGTCAGCCGACCACCCACGCCACCCGACCACCCACCCCGGCCCGCAACCCCCCAAGCAACCCAACCCGAGGCCGCTCGCCGAAGGCGACAGGGCGGCCCTGCCCGAGCTAATAAGCACTGTTGACAGGCGTTTTCACCGCCCACTAACGTTTCCGTGCGCGCGGAAATGTCGGATGCTGTTCGGAATCTCGAACACACCGGACCCCGGAAGCACTGTCCGGTGTAGACGGACGGAGGTCTTCACCATGCGCTTCACCCGAACCGTCGGCCGCATCGCCGCGGTCGCCCTGCTGTTCACCGGCCTGGTGTCGTTCGGGCCGGCCACGCCGGTCGCCACCGGCGACCGGCAACCGAGGATCGACAAGGAGCTGTTCGGCACCACGCCGGAAGGCGTCCGGGTGGACCGGTACACGCTCACCAACGGGCGCGGGATGCGCGTCCGGATCATCACCTACGGCGGCATCATCCAGTCCATCGAGGTGCCCGACCGGCACGGCCGCACCGCCAACGTCGCGCTGGGCTTCAACAACCTGACCGACTACCTCGAGAACAACTCCCCGTACTTCGGCTGCATCACCGGCCGCTACGCCAACCGGATCGCCAACGGCCGGTTCACCCTGGACGGCGTCACCTACCAGCTGGCCCAGAACAACGGGCAGAACCACCTGCACGGCGGCAACGTCGGGTTCGACAAGGTGCACTGGGCGGCCACCGAGATCCGCGAGCGCGACGTGGTCGGCCTTGCGCTGCGGCGGGTCAGCCCGGCCGGCGAGGAGAACTACCCCGGCGCCCTCGACACCACCGTGACGTACCGGTTGACCAGGGACAACACCATCCGCATCGACTACCGCGCGACCACGGACGCGCCGACCATCGTCAACCTCACCAACCACACCTACTTCAACCTGGCCGGCGAGGGATCCGGCGACATCAACGACCACCGGCTGATGCTCAACGCCAGCCGCTACACCCCGGTCGACGAGACGCTGATCCCGACCGGCGACCTCGACCGGGTGGCCGGCACGCCGATGGACTTCCGCCGGGCGACCGCCATCGGCGAGCGGATCCGCAACAACTTCGAGCAGCTGGTGATCGGCCGCGGGTACGACCACAACTACGTGCTCGACCGGCGCGACCCCACGTTCCGCGAGCTGGAGCTGGCCGGCCGGGTGTTCGAGCCGACGAGTGGCCGGGTGCTCACGGTCCGTACCACCGAGCCGGGCATCCAGTTCTACTCGGGCAACTTCCTGGACGGCACGCTGGTCGGCACCAGCGGGCGGATGTACCGCCAGGGTGACGGCTTCGCGCTGGAGACCCAGCACTTCCCGGACTCGCCCAACCAGCCGAATTTCCCGACCACCGTGCTGCGGCCGGGCCAGGTCTACCAGACCACCACGACCTACGGGTTCGGTACCGCGTAGCGACGATGCGTGAAGGCCTCCGGCACCGCGTTTCGGCGCGGTAAAGGAGGCCTTCGCGCCGGTCGCCATAGTCCACACGGAGGCCGCGAAAGTCCACTTGATCGTTCGTAGTCTCGGTGGACCGTCCGCGGCAGAACGGAGATCCGGGCTATGGCAGTCGCCGAGGTGATTCCGCGGCGACGCAGACGAAGCCGACGCCGCGGGTCCACGACGCCGTACCTGCTCATCGCCCCGGCCGTGCTGGCCATGCTGGGTTTCCTCGTCTACCCGATGGCCAGCGTCTTCTACTACAGCCTGCAGCACTACAACGTCAACAAGCCGTGGGACAACGGGTTCGCCGGGCTGGACAACTTCCAGCGCATGCTCACCGCGGACCCGTTGTTCTGGCAGAGCCTCGGGTTCACCGCGAAATGGGTGCTCGTCGAGGTCACATTGCAGTTGCTGCTCGGTCTCGGATTGGCGTTGATCGTCAACGAGACGTTCGTCGGCCGGGCGTTCGCCAGGGCCCTGGTGTTCTCCCCGTGGGCGGTCTCCGGCGTGCTCACCACCGGCATCTGGGTGCTGCTGTACAACCCGACCACCGGGCTGTCGCGCTACCTGGCCGATCTCGGGCTGATGGGCTACGGCGCCGCGCCGCTGGCCAACCCGGACACCGTGTTCGGCGCGGCGGTGCTCGCCGAGCTGTGGCGCGGCGTGCCGTTCTTCGCGATCCTGCTGCTTGCCGACCTGCAGACGATCCCCCGGGACCTCTACGAGGCGGCCTCGGTGGACGGCGCCAGCCGGATCCGCCGGTTCGTGCACGTCACGCTGCCGCACCTGAAGGACGCGATCATCCTGTCCACGCTGCTGCGCGCGGTGTGGGAGTTCAACAACGTCGACCTGCTCTACACGCTCACCGGCGGTGGCCCAGCGCATCAGACCACGACCCTGCCGCTTTACGTGGCCGCGACGGCCGCCCAGTCGCATGACTTCGGCTACGGCGCGGCGCTGACCACCGCCGGGTTCCTCGTCCTGACCTTCTTCTCCGTGCTCTACCTGAGGTTGAGCAGGTTCGGAGCACGAACATGACGCTCACCACGACCCGTCCGACCACCGCGCCGGCGCCGGACCGCCCGGCGCCCGCGCGGCGCCGGCGGCACGGGCAGCGGGTGAGCCGGTGGCAGATCTACCTTCCGCTCGGCCTGTACCTGCTGTTCACGCTGGTGCCGTTCTACTGGATGGTGGTCTTCGCGGTCCGCCCGCGCGGGTCGAGCTCCCTGCTGCCGTGGCCGGTCACGATGGAGAACTTCCAGACCGTGTGGGACGGGCTCGGCTTCGGGATCTTCTTCCAGAACAGCCTGAAGGTCGGGGTGGCGTCGCTGATCGCGACCACGGTCATCGCGCTGGCCGGCGGCTACGCCCTCGCCCGGTACGACTTCCGCGGCCGGACGGCGTTCCTGGTGGCGATGCTGTGCACGCAGTTCATCCCGGGCGCGATGATGCTGATCCCGCTGTTCGAGATCTTCCGCACGCTGGAGCTGGTGAACAGCCTGTGGAGCCTGGTGATCGCCGAGACGGTGTTCCAGCTTCCGCTCTCGCTGATCCTGCTGTCCGGGTTCATCCGCAACATCCCGCTGGAGCTGGAGGAGGCGGCCTGGGTGGACGGGTGCTCCCGGTTCCGCGCGTTCCTGGTCGTGGTGCTGCCGCTGCTGCGGCCGGCCCTGGTCGCGGTCGGCTCGTTCGCGTTCATCCACAGCTGGAACAACTTCCTGTTCGCGCTGATGTTCGTGCTCCAGCAGGACAAGTACACGATCCCGGTCGGCCTGGCCTTCACCATCGGGGAGTTCAGTGTGGACTATGGCGCCCTGGCGGCCGGCGGCGTGGTGGCCGCGGTGCCGGTCGTGCTCGTCTTCGCGGTCATCCAGCGGTACCTGGTGCAGGGCCTGTCTGCCGGGGCGGTGAAGGGATGAACCATCCACATACGCCGGTCCGGGTGGTGCTCGCCGGGGCGCACGGGCACGGCCGCTGGCATCTGGACAACCTGCGCCGGCTTGCCGGCCGGGGACTGGTCCGCCTCGTCGGGGTGTGCGACACCCGACCGGTCGCCGCGGCGCAGCTCGCCGGGCTCGACGAGCCGGCCCAGTCGGCCGACCTCAGCGGGCTGATCTGGCGCACCGGTGCGGAGATCACCATTCTGGCCACGCCGATCCACACGCACGCCGACCTCGCGATCGCCGCGCTGCGCGCCGGCTCGCACCTGCTGCTGGAGAAGCCGCCGGCCGGGTCGATGGCCGACTTCGAGCGGATCGCCGAGGCGGTCAGGTCGACCGGCCGCGCCTGCCAGGTGGGCTTCCAGAGCCTCGGCTCGGAGGCGATTCCCGTCCTGCGCAAGCTGATCGCCGACGGCCGGCTCGGCAGGGTGCGCGGCATCGGGGCCGCCGGCGCGTGGGACCGCCCGGCCAGCTACTTCACCCGCGCGCCGTGGGCCGGCCGGCGCCGGCTCAACGGCTGCGCGGTCACCGACGGCGCGCTGACCAACCCGTTCGCCCACGCGGTGGCCACCGCGCTGGCGGTGGCCGAGGCCGAGCAGCTCGGCGCGGTGACCGAGATCGAGACCGAGCTGTACCGCGCCAACCCGATCGAGGCCGACGACACGTCGTGCCTGCGGCTGCGCCTGGCCGCCGGCACCGAGATCACGGTGGCGGTCTCGCTGTGCGCACCCGACCGCACCGAGCCGTACCTGATCGTGCACGGCGAGACCGCGTCGGCCAAGCTGTGCTACACGCTCGACGAGCTCCACATCGGACAGAACGTCAGCTCGCACGCGCGCACCGACCTGCTGGAGAACCTGGTCGCGCACGTGCGCACCGGCGCCCAGCTGCTCGTCCCGCTGTCCCGCACGGGCGCCTTCATGGAGGTGCTCGACGCGGTGCGGCGCGCGCCGGAGCCCACGCCGATCCCCGCCGAGCACCAGCTCGACGGCGCGACGAACGGCCGGGTGCTGCCGGGGATCAAGGAGCTGACCGCGCTGAGCGCCCAGCGCCTCGCGCTGTTCTCCGAGCTGGACGTCGCGTGGGCGCCGCCGGTCCAGCCGATCGAGCTGGCCGCCCGCCAGGTTGCGGCCTACCGGTGGCGGCCCGAGCTGCCCGCGACCGTCGCGCCGCGACCGCACCTGCACTCGGTGCGCACGCTCGGCGGCGTCGAGGTCACCGAGGTCGGGCCGGAGGACCACGTGCACCACCTCGGGGTCGGCGTCGCGATCGCCGACGTGGGCGGCACCAACTTCTGGGGCGGCCGCACGTACGTGCCCGGCCGGGGCCCCACCTGGCGGCGGGATCACGGCAGCCAGCGGCACCTGCGCTTCGCCCGCCGCGACGGCGACGGCCTGGTCGAGCACCTTGAGTGGCTGGACCGCACGGGCACGCCGATCATGGCCGAGCAACGCACGGTCCGCGCGCGCCCGGCCGGCCGGCCGGACTGCTGGGAGCTGGACCTCGAGTTCGCGCTGAGCAACCTGGTCGGGGTCCCGCTGGCGATCCGCAGCTCGGCGACCAAGGGCCGCCTGGGCGCGGGCTACGGCGGGTTCTTCTGGCGGGCGCCCGGATCGGCGACCCGGCGCCGGGTGTTCACCGCGGACACCGAGGGCGAGGCGGACATCAACGGCAGCCCGGCGCCCTGGGTCGCGATGTCCGGCACCGCGCCGGACGGCCGGGACTGGACGTTGGTCTTCGTCCAGATCGGCTCGACGGACCCGTGGTTCGTCCGGGTCAAGGAATACCCGGGAGTCGGGCCCGCCCTCGCCTGGCGGCGTCCCCTCGTGCTGGCCGACTCCCTGACCAGACGAGTGATCACGATCGTCGCCGACGGGCGGCTCGATCGGGACACCGCTGCAGCACTGGCAACGGAAAGGTAGGCGGCAATGAGAAACTCGCGCTGGCCGAGGATGGTGGTGGCGCTCCTGACCGGGGCTTGCCTGGCGCTGGCCGGGTGTAGCAGCGGCTCCGGCGACCAGGGCTCGAGTGGTGGTCCCGTGAAGATCACGTTCTGGGACGACAACGGCGGCCCGGCGCGCACCCCGGTGTGGGAGCACATCATCGCCGAGTTCGAGGAGGCCAACTCGAACATCGACGTGGAGTACGTCGGCATCCCGATCGCCCAGGTCCAGCAGAAGTACGACACCGCGATCGCCGGCCGCGCCCTGCCCGACGTGGGCGGGGTGAGCACGGCGATGCTGGCCAACCTCGTCCCGCAGCAGGCGCTCGAGCCGCTCGACGACCGGGTCGGCGGGAGCGCGCTCAACGGCAAGCTCAACGAGCAGGTGCTCAAGGCGGTGCGCAACACCGTCCCGGACGGCAAGCTCTACATGGTGCCCATGTCCACCAACATGGGCGTGTTCTGGTACCGCAAGGACCTGTTCGCCGAGGCCGGGCTGCAGCCGCCGCAGACCTGGGACGAGTTCTTCGCCGACATCGACAAGCTCACCGACACCGGCAAGAACAGGTACGGCTTCACGATCCGCGGCGGCGCCGGCTCGATCGCCCAGATGCTCGAGGTGATCTACGGCCAGTCCGGCATCACGGAGATCTTCGACTCCTCCGGCAAGGCCACGATCAACGACCCGCGCAACGTGGCGGCGCTCGAGCGGCTCACCGCGCTGTACAAGAAGAACACGCCGGAGGCCGACCTGACCAACGACTACGCCAAGATGGTCGCCCAGTACGGCGGCGGGAACATCGCGATCATGCAGCACAACCTGGGTTCCTACAACGACCAGGTGAAGGCGTTCGGCAAGGAGAAGATCGCCGCGATGGCCGTGCCCAAGGCCGCGACCGGCGCCCGCACGGTCACCACGCACCCGGTGTCCGGCATCGGCGTGTTCGCCACCGGCAGCAAGAAGGACGCGGCGTTCAAGTTCGCCGAGTTCGCCGCCGGCAAGGCGATGAACAGCTACTGGGGCGAGAAGACCGGCCAGCTGCCGGCCAACACCGAGGTGAGCGGCGAGGCGTGGCTGAGCAGCGCGCAGCACATCGGCGAGGCCACCAAGGTGCTCAACGACCCGTCCACCAAGGTGGTGCAGCTGCCGTACTACCTGCCGGAGTTCAACGCGATCACCAAGACCGACACCGAGCCGCTGTTCCAGAAGGTGCTACTCGGCGAGATGTCCGAAAAGGACTTCCTGGACCAGTTCGCCGCCAAGTTCACCGAGGCGCAGGCGAAGTACAAGCAGCGCAACGGCGGCTGACCGGAGGTTTCTTGCCATGAAGCGCGCTTCGCTCCTGTCCGCTGCCGCGGTCGTGGCGCTGGCCGTCGTGGGTGCGCCCGCGGCGGCGGCGCCGGTCGCTCACGCTCCGCACGTGCCGCTCGGCCGCCAGGTGCTGCCGGCCAACGACGGCTGGGCGGCCGAGGGCGCCGGCACCACCGGCGGCTCGGCCGCGCCGGCGTCCAACGTCCACTTCGTACACTCCAGGGCCGAGCTGGTCACCGCGCTCGCCGCGCCGACGCCGAAGATCATCTATGTCCGCGGCACGATCGACGGCGACGAGTCCGACACGGGGGAGTTGCTGACCTGCGCCGACTACGCGGCCCCCGGGTACACGCTGGAGGCCTACCTTGCGGCCTACGACCCGGCCGTGTGGGGCCGGGACCGCGAGCCGGAGGGCCCGCTCGAGGACGCCAGGGTCGCCTCGGCCGCCAACCAGACCCGGCACATGAAGCTCAAGGTCAGCGGCAACACCACGATCGTCGGCCTCGGCCACGCCGTCCTCAGAGGACTGAACCTGCACGTCGACAAGGTCGACAACGTCATCATCCGCAACATCTCGTTCGTCGACGCCGCCGACTGCTTCCCGCAGTGGGATCCCACCGACGGCGCGAACGGCGCGTGGAACTCCCTGTACGACAACGTCTCGCTGACCGGCGCGACGCACGTGTGGGTGGACCACAACGCGTTCACCGACGGCGACAACCCGGACTCCGGGCTGCCGCGCTACTTCGGGCAGCCGTTCCAGGTGCACGACGGGGCGCTGGACATCACCAACGCGTCGAACTTCGTGACCGCGTCGTGGAACCGGTTCGCCGACCACGACAAGACCATGCTGATCGGCTCGTCCAACACGTCGACCACCGACCCGGGCAAGCTCAACGTGACCGTGCACCACAACTACTTCCGCAACACCCTGCAGCGGCTGCCCCGGGTCCGCTTCGGACAGGTGCACGTCTACAACAACTACTACGAGATTCCCGACCCCGACACCTTCGTCTACGCGCTCGGCGTCGGCGTCCAGTCGAAGATCTTCGCCGAGACCAACGTGTTCCGGCTGGCTCCGGCGATCCAGCCGGACGCCATACTCTTCGACTGGGGCGGCACCACCCTCACCGCCCGCAACAACCATCTGCTCGCCGACCGCCGGCTGACGCCGGTCGACCTGATCGCCACCTACAACGCCACCCACGACCCCGACTTCGGCGCCGACGCGGGCTGGACCCCCACCCTGCACACCCGCATCGACCGCCCGGAGGCGGTGGCACCCCTGGTGTTCTTCCTGGCCGGCACGTTCGGCTAGCACTCGCCGGGGATGAACGTCGAGCTCGCCGGACCCCTAGCC
>NZ_DASZCQ010000354.1:0-10612 GCF_035942955.1 Actinophytocola sp.
GCTGGGGGCCGCGGGGGTGGTGGCGGCGGGGCAGGTGATGTTGCCGGGGGTGGCGTTCGCTGAGCCGGAGGGGGGCAGACGCGGACGGTGACGGGGGCGTTGCCGGCGGACGTTCCGGATTGGTACTACCTGCCGGTGGACGTGCCGCGGGGGGTGCGGGAGATCGAGGTCGGGTACAGCTACGACCGGCCGCAGGTGCCGCCGGGGGCGCGGGGGAATGTGTTGGATATCGGGGTTTTCTCGCCGGCGGGGTTTCAGTTGGGGAACGAGCGGGGGTTTCGGGGATGGTCGGGTGGGTTCCGGGACCGGTTCGTGATCAGTGCGGGGCGGGCGACGCCGGGGTACCTGCCGGGGCCGATCGAGCATGGGCGGTGGCATCTCATCCTCGGGCCGTACACGGTGGCGCGGCAGGGACTCAGCTACCGGGTGGAGATCACGCTGCGGTTCGGGCCGCCGGATGCGCCGTTCGTGCCGCGGCCGGCGCCGGAGCGGGCGCCGGCGCGGGACCGGGGGCGGGCCTGGTACCGCGGGGACGGGCATGTGCACACGGTGTACTCCGACGGGCGGCGGACGCCGGCCGAGCTGGTCGCGGCGGCGCGGGCGGCGGGGTTGGACTTCGTCGTGTCGACCGAGCACAACACGTCGAGCGCTTCGCTGCAGTGGGGCGAGCATGCGGGGGATGACCTGCTCATCCTCAACGGTGAGGAGGTGACCACTCGATCGGGGCACTGGCCGGCGTGGAACCTTCCGGTGGGTACGTGGATCGACTGGCGGTACCGGGCGGAGGACGGGCACGGGTTTCGGCGGTTCGCCGAACAGGTGCACCGGGCGGGTGGGTTGGTCGTGGCGGCGCATCCGTTCACGCCGTGCCTGGGGTGCTCGTGGGGGTTCGACTACGGGCCGGCCGATCTGGTCGAGGTGTGGAACGGGCCGTGGACCCTTGACGACGAGGCGACGGTGATCGCCTGGGACGGCCGGCTGCGGGCCGGCGAGTGGATTCCGGCGGTGGGCAACAGCGACGCGCACCATCCGGAGCACGTGGTCGGGTTGCCGCACAACGTGGTGCTGGCCGACGAGCTGACGCCGCGGCGGCTGATGGACGCGTTCCGGGCCGGCCGGAACTGGATCGCGGAGTCGGCCCAGGTGCGGCTCGACCTCGGGGCGGTCGAGGGCGGTCGCCGGGCGGGCATCGGCGAGCGGCTCGGGGCCGGCACGGGTGCCCCGGTCACCGTGGAGGTGTCGGTGGCGGGTGTGCCGGGCACCGCGGTCCGGCTACTCGACCAGAACGGTCCACAGTGGATTCAGCCGGTGGACGCGACGGGGTCGGCGACCGTTCGGTGGACGACGCAGACGCGGTACTCGCGGTGGGTCCGGGCCGAGGTCCGCCGCCCGGTGCCCACGGCGACGACCCCGGACACCATGGTGGCGCTGACGAACCCGGTCTTCCTCGACGCGCGCTGACCGGCGTCAGTTGGCCGGGATCAGCCGGGCCGTGGTGGGGAGCGCGGCGGGCGCGGCGACGCCGACGGTTCCGCGGCGCAGCCAGACCAGGGCCGCGATGGCCAGGCCGGCGGCGGTGGAGGTGAGGAAGGCCGCGGGGATGCCGGCGTGCTCGACGAGCCAACCGGCGGCCGACTGGCCGACGGCGAGACCGAGGGTGATGGCGGTGATCACCCAGCCGAACGCCTCGGTGACCGTGCCGCGCGGGGCGACCAGCTCGATCGCGGTGGAGTGGGCCGTGGCCTGGGGCGTGATCAGGATGCCGGCCAGGCAGAGCAGGGCGGCGAGGCCCGCGAGGTTGGCCGGGATCGCCAGCGGAGCGATCAGGACGGCGAAGGCGGCGAGCAGGGCGGGAATGCGCAGGTGCATGGCGCGCGGGTACGGGCGCATCGCGTAGAGGACGCCGAAGATCACGGAGCTGAGCGACCACAGGGCCAGCAGCAGGCCGCCGACCGGGGCGTGGCCGGCGCGGGTGGCCGCGGCCGGGACCGCGACCTCGACGAAGCCGATCGTCACGCCGAAGCCCAGCGCGGCCAGTGCCACGGTGCGCATGCCGGGGCTGGTCAGGGCGCCGAGCAGCCGGCCGCCGTCGGAGTGCCCGCCCCGCGGGGCGCGGCGGATGGCCGGCGCGAGGGCGAAACCGATGCCGCCGCAGATCAGGCCGGCGGCGCCGGCGACGACGCCGGTGCCCGGCCACGGGGCCGCCACCAGCAGTCCGGCGAGCGCCGGGCCGAGGATGAAGAAGACCTCCATGCTGATCGCCTCGTAGGCGTAGGCGGCGGTGCGGGTCGGGCCGGGCGGGAGCAGCCGGGTCCACAGTGCCCGGGAGGCCGAGCCGACGGTCGGCTGGGTCATGCCGATGGCGAACGCCAGGCCGGCCAGCGCCGGGGTCGGCGCGTGCGACTCGATGGCCAGCACGCCGGCGGTGACCGCGAGCCCGAACAGGGCGCTGGTGACGAGCAGGGGTCGGGTCGGGCCGAGGCGGTCCATCACCCGGCCCTGCGTCACCGAGCCGGTGGCCACCCCGACCAGGACGCCGGCGGAGACCAGCCCGGCGATCGCGAACGACCCGGTCTCGCGCTGCACGTAGAGCAGCAGCGACAGCCCGACCATCGCGATCGGCAGCCGGGCGAGCATCGCGGTGAGCACCGGGGCCAGGGCGCCCGGCGTGGTCAGCACGGCCCGGTAGTCGGCGAGGCGAGCGGAGTGGGACACGAGATCCAGTAAAGCAAACTTTGGTACGGACGTACCAATTATTTCCAGCGGGGGCCCCTTCGCCTGAACGGGTGAACATGGTTTGCCGGTGCGGCGGCCCGGGTACACCAAGCGGAAGCGTCTCGGTTGGGTAACGCTGCTTGAAAACTTGGTGAACCGGTACAACGCACGGGCCCCCTCGGGAGTCCCCATGAGTGACACTTGAATCGGTCTTGAGGGGTGCGTGCGATGGTGGTCGTGTCCGAGGAAGCCGGTCGGCACGAGGTGAGCGCCAAGGTGGCCGTTCTGGCCGCGCTGCTGCCGCTGCTGCTGATCGGTGGCGTACTACTTGTCGTCCTCGGGTAACGAATCGGCCAGCCCGAGCGTTCACTAGGACTAGAGCTGCAACGTCTCCCTCCGGCAAACGGGTCGGGGCCTTCACCGGAGGGGCGGGGAGCGTGGGTCGTCGGGGGATGGCCCGCGCATCGCGCAAGGGACCGGTGCGCCGCGTCGGGGGCGGCGCCCGGTCCCTTGTGGTGTTGTCCGGGGATTACCTGGCTCGGCGGGCCAGCCGCTCCGGGTCCATGATCAGGACGCTCTTGCCCTCCAGCCGCAGCCAGCCGCGGTGCGCGAAGTCGGCGAGCGCCTTGTTGACCGTCTCCCGGGACGCCCCGACGTACTGGGCGATCTCCTCCTGGGTCAGGTCGTGGGTGACCCGCAGCAGGCCGCCCTCCTGGGTGCCGAACCGCTGCGCGAGCTGCAGCAACGCCTTGGCCACCCGGCCGGGCACGTCGGTGAAGATCAGGTCAGCCAGCATGGAG
Source organism: Actinophytocola sp. (assembly GCF_035942955.1). GTDB lineage: Bacteria > Actinomycetota > Actinomycetes > Mycobacteriales > Pseudonocardiaceae > DASYTH01. The sequence goes on from NZ_DASZCQ010000354.1 coordinate 3,516, forward strand.
TTGGTGCGGCGCAGCCGGCGGGCCAGGGCGCGCAGCAGCTGCTCGGCGATCTCGGGCCGGGTGGCGATCCACTTGCGCAGCGCGGGCCGGTCCATGCTGACCGCGCGCACCTCGGTGACGGTGGTGGCCGTCGAGGTGCGCGGCCCGGGATCGAAGATCGACAGCTCGCCGAACATGTCCGACGGGCCGAGGATGCCAAGCAGGTTCTCCCGGCCGTCCGGCGACTTGCGGCCGATCTTCACCTTGCCGGCCAGGATGATGTACAGCCGGTCGCCGGCCTCACCCTCGGCAAAGATCACGTGGCCGCGCGGGAACTCTACGGACTCGAGCGTAGAGGCGAGCGCTTCGGCCGCGGCCGGTTCGACACCCTGGAAGATGCCGGCCCTCGCCAGGGTCTCTTCCACCTCGTCCCTCCCGTGTCCGTGTCGCCACTGATCACTCTGAGCAGTGTAGGACGGTATTACCGGGCAGTATTCCCGGGGATATGGAAGGTGACCCTACTGCCTAAACCTTGACCCTGCGACCACGGAGCCGGGCGGCGCGCCCGCCGAGGCGGCGCAGCCGGAACAGCTCGAGCGCCCGGCCGATGCCGTGCCCGTAGAGTGCCCTGACCTCATCGGGACGGGCCTGCTCGAGGAACTCCTCGACCTCGTCCTCCTGAACGGCCACATGCCGCAGCCGCGCTTCGACGCGCTCCATGAACAGCGCGAAGAACATCACTACCAGGGGCACCGCGAACACGAACCACACGGTCATAGGTCGTCGATCCTCGCTCATCCGGTGTCGGCCGTCGCGGAGGTGAGGTCCACTCGGGCGTGTCGTGCGGGGGTCTATCCCAATGGACGTCTCGGGCACGTATGGGGTTGTGACGCGGCCCGTAGGCTAGCGGTGTGCCACCCGCCACTCGACGACCACCCCACCGAGGTACCACCACGGCTCCGGCGCCAAACGAGCCGGCGGCCGATCCGGCGCTGGTTCGGCGCGCCAGACGGATGACAAGGGCGCTGGCCGAGGCCTTTCCGAACGCGCACTGCGAGTTGGACTTCACCAACCCGCTCGAGCTCGCGGTGGCCACGATCCTGTCGGCGCAGTCCACCGACGTGCGGGTCAACCTGACCACGCCCGCCCTGTTCGCCAAGTACCGCACCGCCGCCGACTATGCGGCCGCGGACCGGACCGAGCTCGAGGAGATCATCAAGCCGACTGGCTTCTACCGCAACAAGACCAGCGCGCTGATCGGCCTCGGCGCGGCGCTGGTCGAGCGGTTCGGCGGCGAGGTGCCCGACAAGCTCGAAGACCTGGTGACCCTGCCGGGAATCGGCCGCAAGACCGCCAACGTCATCCTTGGCAACGCGTTCGGCGTCCCCGGGATCACTGTGGACACTCACTTCGGCCGGCTGGTGCGCCGGTGGCGATGGACCACAGAGGACGATCCGGTCAAGGTGGAGCACGCGGTCGGCCGGCTGATCCCGCGCAAGGACTGGACCATGCTGTCGCACTGGGTGATCTTCCACGGCCGGCGGGTGTGCCACGCCCGCAAGCCGGCCTGCGGGGCGTGCCTGCTGTTTCGCGACTGCCCGTCGTACGGCGCCGGGCCGACCGACCCGGAGCAGGCGGCCAGGCTGGTCAAGGGCGAGGAGGCGCCCCACCTGATCGAGCTGGCCGAGCGCACCCGTAACGGCTACCGTCCCGGCTCGGCGAAGGCCGCCGCCGTCGAGGGCGCCGGATGAGCAGCCGCGTGCGGTGGCTGGCCGCCGGGCTGATCGTGGTTGCCGCCGCGGTGATCGCGTTGTGGCCACGGTCCGACGATGCCCCGGATCGGCCGATCGCGCAGGATGAGCCGGATCTCGCCGCGGCAAGGGCGGCCGCGGCGCTCGCGCCGTGCACTCGGGTGACGCGGCCGGCGCCGGCGCTGTCCGGGGTGCTGGCGGAATGCCTGGCCGACGGGTCCACTGTGGACCTCGGTGAAGCGCTGGGTGCCCGGCCGGTGCTGGTCAACGTCTGGGCCACCTGGTGCCAGCCGTGCAAGGAGGAGCTGCCGCTGCTGGCCGAGTACGCCGCCGAGCCCGGCGCGGTGCCGGTGATCGGCGTGGCCGTGCAGACCCGGCCGGCCGACGCGCTTGAGCTGCTGGCCGTGCTGCGGGTGCGGTTTGCGAACCTGCTCGATTCCGACGGGGCGGCGCAGCGGGCGCTCAGGCTCCCCGACGCGCTGCCCGCCTCATACGTCATCGGATCCGACGGTACGGTGCACCTCGTCACCGATCCGAGGCTGTTCCGCTCCGTCGACGAGGTTCGCCAGACCGTCGCGAGGTACCTGCCTCCCAACGGAAGCGGCAGCTCATGACGACCCCCCGGCACGGACCGCTTGTCGATCCGGACGACGTCCCGCCGTGGCTGCGCGCCCTGGTGAAGGCCACGGCCGACCTCGACCCGCAGATGTTCCGCCGGCTGTCGTTGCCGAGCCGGGACGCCAGGGACGCCGCCGTGCTGATCCTGTTCGGTGAGCACGAAGAGCGCGGTCCGGACCTGCTGCTGCAGCTGCGCGCCGACGGCACCAGCGCGCACTCGGGCCAGGTCGCGTTCCCGGGTGGCGCGGCCGAGCCGGACGACGCCGGGCCGGTGGAGACGGCCTTGCGCGAGGCGGTCGAGGAGACCGGGGTCGACCCGTCCGGGGTGCGGCCGGTGGCCCTGCTGCCCCGGCTGCATATTCCCGTGTCCGGCTTCCACGTGACGCCGGTGGTCGCGCACTGGGAGCGGCCGAGCCGGGTGTGGGCGGTGGACCCGGCCGAGACCGCGGCCGTGGCCAGGGTGCCGGTCGAGGTGCTCGCCGATCCGGCCAACCGGTTCCAGGTGCGGCATCCGTCCGGCTTCCTCGGCCCGGCGTTCGCGCTGCCGGGCATGTTGGTCTGGGGCTTCACCGCGGGGGTGTTGACGATGCTGCTAAGCATTGCCGGTTGGGAACGGCCGTGGGACACCGGCGACGTCCGCGATCTGGAGACGGCATGGGCCGCCGTCGGGGCGGAGGTCGGCCGGTGAACTGGGTGGACCTGGTGGTCTTGGGGCTGGCGGTGCTGGCCGCCGTCTCCGGGGCGCGGCAGGGGGTGATCATCGCGCTGCCGGCGTTCCTCGGCGTGCTGGCCGGCGGGATCGCCGGGGTGCTGATCGCCCCGCTGGTGGTCGAGCAGATCACCGCGACCGCGACCAGGGTGGCCTTCGCCTTCGCGATCTTCGTGCTGTTCATCGCGCTCGGCGAGACGGTCGGGGTGTGGATCGGCCGCACGATCCGGCAGAAGATCTCCTCGCCGCGGCTGACCGGGGTGGACAGCGCGCTCGGCGCGATCGTGCAGGGCCTCGTGGTGTTCGTGGTGTGCTGGCTGATCGGCTCGGCGCTGAGCACGGTCAGCAACCTGCCGGCGCTGGCGTCGGCGATCAACCGCTCGGTGGTGCTCGGCGGCGTCGACGACGTGATGCCCGCCGCCGCGCAGGACCTGCCCGCCGCGCTGCGCCAGATCCTCGACGACACCGGCTTCCCGGCCGTGGTCGACCCGTTCAACCGCGCGCCGAGCAAGGAGGTCGCGCCGCCGGACCCGGCGCTGCAGGCCAGCGCCGTGGTGCAGCGGGTGCGGCCGAGCGTGCTCAAGATCCAGGCGAAGGCCCCGTCGTGCGAGCGGGCGCTTGAGGGCTCCGGGTTCGTGATCGCCCCGCAGCGGGTGATGACCAACGCGCACGTGGTGGCCGGCGCCAGCGAGGTGAGCGTGGAGTCCGGGGACCGGCAGCTGCGCGCCAGGGTCGTCTACTACGACTCCGAGACCGACGTCGCGGTGCTGGCCGTGCCCGGGCTGTCCGCGCCGACCATGGGGTTCGCCGACGCGGACGGGGAGTCCGGGCAGGACAGCATCGTGCTCGGCTACCCGCTTGACGGGCCGTACACCGCGGCGCCGTCGCGGATCCGGGACCGGATCTCGTTGTCCGGGCCGGACATCTACGACTCGCACACGGTGACCAGGGACGTGTTCACGCTGCGGGCGGTGGTCCGCAGCGGCAACTCCGGCGGGCCGCTCGTCGACACCGACGGCCAGGTGATCGGGGTGGTGTTCGGCGCGGCGGTGGACAACTCCGACACCGGGTTCGCGCTCACCGCCGACACCGTGCGCGACGTGGTGGACCGGTCGCCCGGATTGTCGGAGCAGGTGGACACCGGGCACTGCGCGGCATGAGCCGAGTCAGCGGGTGAGGAACTCGCGCAGGATCGGGTTGAGGGTCGCGGGCGCCTCCTGGTGCGGGTAGTGCCCGACGCCGTCGAGCGACACCGTGGTGCTGCGGGCGCCGGCCCACTCGGCCGAGGCCAGCACGGTGCGCGGCAGCATGCACGGGTCGAGCGAGCCGGACACCTGCAGCACCGGCAGATCGATCCGGCGGCCCATGGCCTCGACGAACCGCCGGCCCTCGGTGCGAACCTGGGAGCGCACCGCCCACCGGTAGTACTCCAGCGCGCTGTGCGCCGCCCCCGGCACCAGGATGGCCTTGCGGAAGTTCCGCGCCGCGTCGGCGAAATCCGGCAGGCACGTCCACTGTGGACCAGATAGCCGGCGCATCCTGGCCTCGAGCGCCGCGCCGCCATCCTTGGTGAGCCGCCGTTCCGGCGCGATCGGCAGCTGCGCGGCGAACAGCTGGCCGAGCGCCCTTGCCTGGTTGGCGTGCCGGCGGCGCAGCACCGTCCGGCGGATCTCCCGGCGCAGCGCCAGCGGGTGCGGCGCGGCCAGCGCGCTCACCGACGCCACCAGCCGCGGGTGGATGGCGGCGACCGCCCAGGCCAGCAGGCCGCCCCAGGCGTGCCCGACCAGGTGGGCCCTGCGCTCACCGAGCGCCTTGATCAACCCGGCGACGTCGCCGGACAGCGTCCACGCGTCGTAGCCCCGCGGCGGCTTGTCCGAGTCGCCGTAGCCGCGCAGATCCACCGCCACCGCGCGGAACCCGGCGTCGGCAAGCGCGGTGAGCTGGTGCCGCCAGGTCCACCAGAACTCGCCGAACCCGTGCAGCATCAGCACCGGCGGGCCCTCGCCGGTCTCGGCGACGTGCAGCCGGATGCCGTTGGCGTAGACGTCCCGATGCGCCCACGGCCCGTCGATCCGAACCGACGACGGATCCGGGCTGGGACGCACGATGGTGACCGCGGCGCGCAGGACGGCGCCCGATCAGGTGTGCCGGGGAGCGGACGCGGGGCTGTCGGCCCGGTCGGGGGTGACGTCGGTGCCCGGCTCCTCCGCGCCGCCGCGATGGGTGAGCGCGGCCGCGGTGTCCTTGAGCGTGCTGATCGTCCGCTCCGGCGCGTGGATCTTGCGCACCCGCCGGTAGCCGAGGAACGCGGCGAAGCCGGCGAACAGCAGCATGCCGCCGAACACGATCAGCGAGGCGGCCCAGCGCGGCAGCCAGACGTCGAGCAGGTCGGCCAGGAAGAAAAAGAAGAAGAACGAGCTGTAGAGCAGGATCATCAGGGCGATGATGAAGAAGATGCTGCCGACCAGCGCCGTCTTCACCTCCTTGGCGATCTCCGACTTGGCCAGCTCGATCTCCGCCCGGACCAGCGTGGACAGGTGCGTCGTCGCGTCTTTGACCAAATGGCCGATGGAATGGTTGCCGGACGCCTCGATGGCGCGGTCGTCCGACAGCGGGATCGACGGGACTCGCGGCAGCCCGTTGGTGTCGTTGCGCGCACTGGTCACGTGCGCCATCGTGCCATGCGCGGATCAAACGGGCCGGCCGGGACCGCGCACGAGCTCGGCGCTGATCTCCCACAACCGTTCGGCGGCCGCGCGGTCGCGGGTCAGCGGGCTGGTCCGCACCGGCCCGTGCTCGGTGAAGCGGCGTGCGGCCACCCCGGCGACCTCGGCACGAAGCCCGGATCGGCGATGTTGGCCGTGAGCCCGGTGCCGGCCAGGCGTCGGGCGAGCTCGTAGCCGAACAGGATGTTGAGCAGTTTGGACAGTGGGTAGGTGGTGGCGCCCGGCAGGTCGTCCCACGGGATGTGCCGGACCTGCCGGTGCATCGCGGCCGACGGCGAGCTGCTCACCGCGCTCGACGCGCGCGAGCGGGCCACCCTGCATCGCTTGCTGCGCAAGCTGTTCGAGTCAGTTCACGGTCGTTCCAAATAGGACGCCCACGTAGTAGGTGACGACCATCGTGAGGGCGCCGACACCGACGTTGCGAGCCACGGCCCGGCCGACCGGGGCGTTGCCGAGGCGGGCGCTGAGCACGCCGGTCAGGGCAAGGCCGGCGATCACGGCGGCGCCGCAGGCCCACACCCGCAGGCTGGTGGACGGGAAGGCGATGGCCAGCAACGGAATGAGGCCGCCGACGGTGAACGCCACGAACGACGCCCAGGCCGCCTGCCAGGGGCTGGTCAGGTTGTCCGGGTCGATCTGCAGCTCGGCCTCGGCGTGCGCGCGCAGCGGGTCCTTGTGGGTCAGCTCCTGGGCCACCCGCTCGGCCAGCTCCGGCGACAGGCCCTTGTCCTGGTAGATCTGGGCGAGCTCGCGCTCCTCCTCCTCGGGCATGGTCCGCAGCTCGTAGCGCTCGAGATCCAGCGCCGCCTGCTCGGTGTCGCGCTGCGTGCTCACCGAGACATACTCGCCGCCGGCCATGGACAGCGCGCCGGCCACCAGGCTGGCCACGCCGGCGGTGAGGATCACCACCCGGTCGGTGGTCGCGCCGGCGACGCCGACCACCAGGCCGGCGACCGAGACGATGCCGTCGTTGGCCCCGAGCACGCCGGCGCGCAGCCAGTTCAGCCGTTCGGCGAGGCTGTCGTGATGCGGTTCGTCGGGATGCGTGCTCGGACCCTCGGTCTGGCTGGCCACCCGGCCATTCAACCGCGGGGACCGGCGAGGCACATCCCGGCGAACCGGCGGGTCAACGAGCGCTCAAGGCGCAGCCGGCGAACTGCTCGAGGCCTTGGAGGCGGGTGGTGACGCGGTCGATGGCGATGGCGATGCGTTCCAGGGCGGCGGTGCGTTTGCTGGCCAGGGGGCCGAGGATGGCGTTCTGGACGAAGTTGGGTCCGCCCTGTCCGGCGCTGGTGGCCAGGCGGTTGTTGGCTT
>NZ_DASZCQ010000355.1:0-2078 GCF_035942955.1 Actinophytocola sp.
GCGGCCAGCAGCGCCGCGGCGGCGATACGCGCACTCAATCCCCGTTGCTCGACTCGATGACGGAGTCCGGGCCAGGGAACACGAGCGCCTCGTGGCCATCCGGATAACGGACGAGATACGGCGGTGCGCCGTCCGCGCCGCGCACCTCGATGATCTCGCCCAACTGGTCGGCGTTGCCCACGTGACGGCCGTGGACGTGTAGCCGGTCGCCTACTGCCGCGTGCATATATCGACCACCTCCGCCGTCTAAGCGTAGACAGGAAACGGCGAACGGCAACAGGCGGTCTTCTACGCTCATCCGAGTGGCGGACACGATCGATCGACGACTCGGCGTCGCCGGCGAGCTCGTTCTCCGCCGGTCGGGCGACCACTTCGAGATCATCGCCAACGGGGTGTTCCTCATGGACACCCGCAACGGCGAGTCCGAGCGCCTCCTTGTCACGTCCGCCGCCGCGGCCATGCCACCCGGACCCCTGCTCATCGGCGGCCTCGGCGTCGGCTTCTCCCTCCGCGCCGCGCTCGACCACCCCCGTGTCGCGGACATCACCGTCGTCGAACGGGAAGCCGCGGTGATCGACTGGTGCTCCGGCCCACTACGCCACGTCCACGACGACGCACTGTCCGACCCCCGGGTGCGCTGCGTGCACGCCGACCTCCGCGCCTGGCTGCCCGACAAGGCTGGGTTCGCCGCCATCTGCCTCGACATCGACAACGGTCCAGAATGGACAGTCTCACCGGACAACGCCGCGCTCTACGCTCCGGCCGGCCTCGACCTGCTCGCCGGCGCCCTCGCCCCCGGCGGGGTGCTCGCGGTCTGGAGCGCCTCGGCGAGCGAGGCCTTCGCCGCCCGGCTGCGCGCCCGGTTCGACCACGTCGAGCAGCTCCCGGTGCCGGTCCCGCGCGGCGAGCCGGACGTCGTGTACCTGGCGCTATAGCTACCGGCGAGGCACGCCAAGGGCGGCGGGCGGGGTGTTGCCGGCCGTGGAGCCGGCGTGGAACTGCGGGGTGACGATGTAGACGCACTCGAAGACGCCGTCCTGCACCAGTCCCTCCGAGCGGACGCCCTCGCCGATGCGGATGCCGTTCTGGGTCAGCAGCACCTGGTGGACCGGGAAGACGTTGCCGCCGGTGACCGCGGGGTCGAGGACCTCGAGCCCCCAGGTGTCGCTGGCGACGATGGCGACCCGCCGCGAGGCGAGGTAGCGGGCCTCGCGGAGGAAGATGCCCGGCTCCACGCTGATGTACCGGGTGTTGTTGGGATCGGCCGGGTCGTCGAAGCCGGCACGGTTGAGCAGGTGCGTCCAACCGGTGCGGAACAGGACCACGTCGCCGGGGCCCGGTTCCCGGCGCACGCCCTGCCGGCGCAGGGCGTCGCGCATGTCGGTCAGGGTGATGCGGTAGTTGTCGCGCAGGACCCACTCGCCGTTCACCGGGGAGCGGAACAGGTCGGTCGTGGCGCCCTGGGCGAGCTTGAGGCCGACGATGTCGTAGACGACGCCACGGGTGACGATCGGCCCGAGGTTCTCGTTGCCGAGCTTGGCCAGCCCGCGTGGCGTGGCGATGTCCGGTCCGCGGAAGCCGTTGTAGTACGTCTCGCCCACGCCGATGTGGCCGAGGTTGTCGAGCTGGGTGGCGATCTGGTAGGTGCCGCTGTGCGGGAACCGCTCCTCGTGGAAGGACAGGGCGTTGGGTCCAAGCGGGGTGGTCCCCTGCAGGATGCCGGACTCCGGGCTGGTCCGCGGGTCGTAGCTCGCGGCCGGGACGAAGTCGCCGCGGGGCTGGTAGCCGTTGACGGTAAGCCGCTGGCGCAGCACGCGCGGCGGAACGCCGGCAAACGCCGGGAAGTTGTCCACCATCAGCTCGCCGAGGTTGTACGTCTTCACCGCACGGCCCCGCTCGAGCAGCCGCAGCGCCTGCCGGGTCCGCTCCGGCGTCACCTCGTTGGCGGCGCCGCGCTGGTCGTCGCGGCCGTAGCGGCGCGCGGTCTGCTCGGCCCAGCCGGCCACCTCGTCGAGGGTGAACATCCGGTCGCTGAACTCGTCGTGCTTGTCCTCTTCTGCGGCCGCGGCCGCGGGCCC
>NZ_DASZCQ010000356.1:0-4734 GCF_035942955.1 Actinophytocola sp.
CAGCATGGGCAGGCCGCCCGGCCTGCCCGCGAGGGCCTGCTTAGGTGCCGCCGGAGGCTCCATGTCAAGGGTCGCGGCCCCCGCCGCCGCGGACACACCGATACGGCCGCGATCGCGAAGCGACGCCGAAGGCGCCCTTGACATGGAGAAGCGGCACCGCACAATGCGCGCCGCGCCGCGCGGGGCCCACTACTGGCAGCGGGCCAGGCCCCCGGGACTTGCCGCAGTCAGCCTCAGAGGGTGCTGAGGAAACCGGCTAGTCATCGGTTGTCGAGTTCGGTCAACACCCGCCCGATGAAGTCGACGGAGTCGGTCGGGCTGAGTGCCTGGTCGCGGAGCCCTTCGAATATCCGGTTCGCTGCCCGGATCTGATCGGCATCCTCGATGTGCAGCGAGCCGCACATGTAGTCCACAAAGAGGATTGACCGGACGTGCTCGTCGGGGAAGTCGAGCAACGTGAAGCTGCCGTTCATGGCGTTGTGCGCGCCGTCGCATAGCCGGAGTACCTGCAGTGTCACGGTTGGCAGCGACGCGGCCGCCACCATGTGCTTGAGCTGGTCGCGCATGACCTCGGCACCGCCGAGCTCGCGGTGCAGCGCAGCTTCGTCGACGATCCCGATGAATTCCAGCGGCTCCTCCTCGTCCGTGAGCCGTCGTTGCCGGAAGATGCGCACGGCCACGTCTTCCTCAAGCCTCTCCGCGGTGCGCGGGGTCAGGTCGCGATCGAACAGGGCTCGGATGTAGGGCTCGGTTTGGAGCAGGCCAGGCAGACTCAGCCCACAGAACTCGCGGACTGTCGCCGCTGAGTCCTCCAGGCCGACGTAGCCCAGGCTGCCTTTCCGTTGCTGGGGATACCACGTCGGCTTGAGCGCTTCACGTGCTTGATCGAGTAGCTCGGGGGTGTAGCAGTCGTACAGGTCCATCATCGAGCGGATCAGGTGCACGGTCGCCCTGGTCGCACCGGTCTCGACGCGGTGCAGCGAGGAGCGGGTCAGGTCCAGGCGCGGCGCGGCCTCTTCGAGGCTCAGCCCGGCGGCCTCGCGCATGGTGCGCAGCCGGTTGCCTACCCGGCGGCGGAGGAACGGTGGCTTCTGGTTGATGTTCACGCGGCGCTCCTGGTGACGGTGAGTAGCCGCATGATGGCACTGGAAACGTGGGGAGCGGGATTCCCGGTTGGGGTGGTGTCGGGGCGGCCGGGGCGCTGATCACCCCTAGGTAGTATCGGTCGGCGTGGGGTCTCTTCGTTCGCGAATTGTCGGCTGGGTGGCCGGTCGATATCTCGCGCGTAAGCAGAAAAACGGCCTCGACCTGTCCATGATTTCGTTGTTGCCCGATCACGCGCTGTTTCCGCTGCGTCGGGTGGGTCTGGATCCGGTCGGTGAGCTGGGTCACAGGCGGGCGCAGGAGCCGGTGAGTAAGATCAAATTGCCGCTCGGCGTGGGGGTTTGGCTTGTCACCGGTTACCGGGAAGCCAAGGCCGTGTTGAGCAAGGTCGACGGTTTCAGCAACGATTTTGCCAACCTCGTCGGGAAAGCCGCCGGCGCGTCGGCCGAGGAGAACCCCGGCGGGCTGGGATTCTCCGACCCGCCGGTGCACACCCGGCTGCGCCGCATCCTGACCCCCGAATTCACCATGCGGCGGCTGAACCGGCTCGGCCCGCGGATCGAGGCCATCGTCGCCGACCAGCTCGACGCCATGGCCGACGCGCCGGAGCCGGTCGACCTGTGGCAGTCGTTCGCGCTGCCCATCCCGTCGCTGACGATCTGCGAGCTGCTCGGTGTGTCCTACGAGGACCGGGCCGACTTCCAGCGGCTGTCCACGGCCCGGTTCGACCTGTTCGGCGGCGCCAACGCCTCGCTCGGCGCGATCTCCGAGTCGCTGACCCAGCTGCTGGAGATCGTCAAGCACCAGCGCGAGTCGCCCGGCGACGGGCTGTTCGGCATGCTGATCAAGGAGCACGGCCACGAGCTGACCGACCGGGAGCTGGCCGGGATCGCCGACGGCCTGCTCACCGGCGGGCTGGAGACCACCGCGAGCATGCTGGCGCTCGGCGCGATGGTGCTGCTGCGGCACCCCGAGGCGGCCGAGCGGATGCGCCGGGGCGACGGCGGGGAGGACACCGTCAACCGGTTCGTCGAGGAGCTGCTGCGGTACCTGACCGTGGTGCAGGTGGCCTTCCCCCGGTTCGCCACCGAGGACATGGAGATCGGCGGGGTGACGATCTCCGCGGGCGACGTCGTGGTCGTGTCGTTGAGCGGAGCCAACCGCGACGGGGCGCTCGGCGACGACATGGAGCACTTCGACGCCACCCGCGAGCCGACCTCGCACCTGGCGTTCGGCTACGGCATCCACCGCTGCATCGGCGCCGAGCTCGCCCGCATGGAGCTGCGCATCGCCTACCCCGCCCTGGTCCGCCGCTTCCCCAACATGCGCCTGGCCGTCCCCGCCGAGGCCGTCCCGTTCCGGCCGACCTCGATCGTCTACGGCGTCGACTCGCTGCCGGTCCTGCTGACGTAGCCTTCCGCCCGCTGCTTCAGCGCCCGGTTCATCTCGTGAAACCCGGCCTCCGCCTGCCGGAGCCTGCGCCGGACCAGCGGCACGAGCAGCCCGGTGAACTCCTCCCGGTGCCGGACCAGCGTCCCGTCCCCATCGGCCGTCAACGCCAGCTCGTGCTCCGCGGCGAACAGCCAGGGCAGCGCGAGCGTGCCCCGCCACCGCAACCGCCGCCCAGCCTCCACGACCCGCACCGTCGGCCGCGCCGTGGTGACCTCGCCACCCGGCGGATGAAACTCCAGCGTGAGCACCCCACCCGCCACCGGCGTCCCCTCCGCCCGGGTGATGAACGGGTTCCACTCGGGATAGGCGGCAAAGTGGACAATGACCTCCCACACCGTCGCCGGCGCCGCCCCGACCTTGATCGACGTGTCGATGGTGTACATGGCCCTCCTTCGCCCGAACCTAGCGGATCAACGTGATCGTCAGAAAAGTTCGGACGGCGATGTCGAGAACCGGCGGGCCGGCTCCGTCCCCGAGGTGAACGTGACCACAATGGGTCACACCAGCATCGAGGAGAACCACGATGGCGAAGTACCTGCTGCTCAAGCACTACCGCGGCGCTCCGGCCTCGGTCAACGACGTGCCGATGGACCAGTGGACGCCGGAGGAGATCTCGGCGCACGTGCAGTACATGCGCGACTTCGCGGCCCGGCTCGAGCAGACCGGCGAGTTCGTCGACGGTCAGGCGCTGGCCCCCGAGGGGATGTGGGTCCGGTACGACGGTGAGGGGCGCCCGCCGGTCACCGACGGCCCGTTCGCCGAGACCAAGGACCTCATCGCCGGCTGGATGGTCATCGACGTGGACAGCCACGAGCGGGCCGTCGAGCTGGCCGGGGAGCTGTCGGCCGCCCCGGGGGCGGGCGGGAAGCCGATCCACGAGTGGCTCGAGGTGCGGCCGTTCCTCACCGAGGCGCCCACGGTGACCGAGTGAACGAGACGCTGCTGCGGGAGCTCGTGCCCGCGGTGATCGGTATCCTCGTCCGGCGCGGAGCGGACTTCGCGTCGGCCGAGGATGCCGTGCAGGAGGCCCTGATCCGGGCGCTGGAAACCTGGCCGGACGATCCGCCGCGGGACCCGAAGGGCTGGCTGGTCACCGTGGCCTGGCGCCGGTTCCTCGACGTGACCAGGGGCGACGCCTCCCGCCGCCGGCGGGAGGACCTCGTCGACGAACAGCCGGCGCCCGGGCCCGCGGCCGCGACCGACGACACGCTGCAGCTCTACTTCCTGTGCGCCCACCCCTCGCTGACGCCGGCGTCCGCGGTCGCGCTCACGCTGCGCGCCGTCGGCGGGCTGACCACCCGCCAGATCGCGGCGGCCTACCTGGTGCCCGAGGCGACCATGGCGCAGCGGATCAGCCGGGCCAAGCGCACCGTGTCCGGCGTGCGGTTCGACCAGCCCGGCGACGTCGCCACCGTGCTGCGCGTGCTCTACCTGGTGTTCAACGAGGGCTACTCCGGCGACGTCGACCTCGCCGCCGAGGCCATCCGGCTCACTCGGCAGCTCGCGGCCGCGATCGACCACCCCGAGGTGGCGGGGCTGCTCGCCCTCATGCTGCTGCACCACGCCCGGCGCGCCGCCCGCACCGCGCCCGACGGCAGCCTGGTGCCGCTCGCCGAGCAGGACCGCGGGCTGTGGAACACGCGCCTGATCGCCGAGGGCGTCGAGATCCTGCAGGCGGCGCTGGCCCGCGACCGGCTGGGCGAGTTCCAGGCCCAGGCCGCCATCGCGGCACTACACGCCGACGCGCCCACCGCCGAGGAAACCGACTGGGTGCAGATCGTCGAGTGGTACGACGAGCTGGTGCGCCTGACCGACAGCCCGGTCGTCCGGCTCAACCGCGCGGTCGCCGTCGGCGAGGCCGACGGACCACGCGCCGGCCTCGCGGCGCTCGCGACACTGGACGACGCACTGCCCCGCCACACCGCGGTGGCGGCCTACCTCCACGAGCGCGACGGCGACCTGGCCACGGCGGCCCGGCTCTACGCCGAGGCCGCCCACAAGGCGCCCAACCTCGCCGAGCGCGACCATCTGACCCGCCAGGCCGCCCGGCTCAACTCCCGCCGGCGCCGCTGACCGGTCGCGCTCGGACATTCCGCCGCACTCGGGCCGAAACCGGGTGAGACCGGGGCCGGGCAGGGCTCCGGGATGCGGACATGATCGCCGTGATGCCGGTCGGGT
>NZ_DASZCQ010000357.1:0-1587 GCF_035942955.1 Actinophytocola sp.
GCCCCCGCGCCGGCTCGGGCCGCGCGGGATCGTCGAGCAGGTTCTCGGCGACGTCGAGCAGCGAGCTGTCCCCGAGCAGGTCCGCGAGCATCACGTGCAGGCCGAGGTCCTGCTTGAGCCGCAGCCGCAACCGGGCGGCGAGCACCGAGTCCATGCCGGTGAGGCACAGCGGCACCGTCGCGTCGATCGTGTCGGCGGACACCGCCAGCATCTCGGCCAGCCGCCGGGCGATGTCCTCGGCCAGCTCCTTCGCCGACATGCCGGCGGGTGGTGGGGTCGGGTCGGGGGGAGCGGCGGACCTGCGGACCGATCCCAGCGAGCGGACCCCCGCTCGCTCGCCCGGCCGCACCCGGGTGGGCGGGGCCTCGGATCTGACCCAGAACTTCCGGTGCTGCCACGGATATGTCGGAAGCGGGACGAACCGCGCGCCCTCGTACAGCCGGGCCCAGTCCGGCACGCAGCCCCGCACGTACGCCGTGCCGAGCGCGGACCGCAGGCACTCGCCCCCGGGCGCCTCGCGCAGCAGCGACGGCACGGCGACGGAGTCCGCGCCGCACAGGTCGATCGCGTCCTCGATCGCCGCGATCAGCAGCGGGTGCGGGCTGATCTCGATGAACAGGGTCGGCGCCCACTCGGCGAGCACGGCGCGCACGGCCGAGCCGAAGCGCACTGGCGCCCGGAAGTTCGTCCACCAGTACGCGGCGTCGAGCTCGTCGCCGGACACCACGCGGTCAAGGGCGGTCGAGTGCATCGGAATCGCGCCGGGCCGCGGGTGGACGCCGGCGAGCGCGGCGAGCAGGGCGTCCCGCAGGGGCTCGACGCTCGGCGAGTGGGCCGCGTAGTTGACCCGGATCTGCCGGCAGAACACGTCGCGCTCGCGCAGCGGCCCGACCACGGCGGCCAGCGCGTCCGGGTCGCCGGCCAGCACGGTGGTGCTGTCGCTGTTGACCACCGCCACGCTCACCCGGTCGGCCCGGTCGCCGATCGCCGCCCGCGCCTCGCGCTCGCCGAGCTCCACCGCCACCATCTCACCCGGGTTCGGCAGCGTGCCGGGCAGCGCGCTGCGCCGGCAGATCACCGCGGCCCCGTCGCGCGGGGTCAGCGCGCCGGCCGTGGTCGCCGCCGCGACCTCGCCCATGCTGTGCCCGATGACCAGGTCCGGCTCGATCCCCCAGTGCCGCCACAGCGTGGCCAGGCTGACCTGGATCGCCCACAGGGCGGGCTGGATCTCCTGCTCGCCGGCCAGTGGAGTCTCGGAGCGCAGCCGGTCGACGAGCGACCAGCCGCGCTCGGCGTGAATCAGCTCGTCGCACTCGCGCATGGCCCGCTCGAACACCGGCTCGGTGGCGAGCAGGTCCCGGGTCATGCCGAACCACTGCGATCCCTGGCCGGAGAAGACGAACACCACCCTGGCCCGCCGGTCGGCCCGCCCGCTTGCCGCCAGCGCCGGGCTCAGCGGATCGGGGTTGGCGAACCGCCGCAGCGCCTCGATCAGCGTGCGGCGGTCCGGCGCCGCGATGGCCACCCGGTGCGGCAGGGGGGCCCGGCGCGCGCCGGCGCTGAAGCAGACGTCGGCCGGGTCGGGCG
>NZ_DASZCQ010000358.1:0-29349 GCF_035942955.1 Actinophytocola sp.
GTGCTGACGTTGCGTGGGATCCATGCCGGGTACGGGGGCGGGGATGTGTTGCGGGGGCTCGATCTGAGTGTCGAGGCCGGATCGGTTACCTGTGTGCTCGGGCCCAACGGGGCGGGGAAGTCGACGGTGCTGCGGGTGATCAGCGGGCTGTTGCGGGCGCGGCGGGGGGAGATCCTGCTGGGTGGCGCGCGGATCGACCGGTTGAGCCCGCCGGAGATTCTGGCTCGGGGGGTCGCTCAGGTTCCGCAGACCGGGGCGCTGTTTCCGCGGATGTCGGTGCGGGAGAACCTGCTCATGGGTGGGTATCTGATCCGCAGGCAACGGCTGCTGCTGGCGCAGCGGTACGACGCGGTGGCCGAGTTGGTTCCGCTCGTGCGCGAGCGGCCGGGGGTTGCGGCCGGGAACCTGTCGGGGGGTCAGCGGCGGTTGCTGGAGATCGGCCGGTCGCTGATGTTGGATCCGGCGGTGGTGCTGCTCGACGAGCCGTCGCTGGGGCTGGACCCGCGCGGCCTCACGGCGGTCGCCGAGCTTATCCGCGGCATGCGCGAGCGGGGCAAGACCGTGCTGCTCGTCGAGCAGAACGTCCGGCTCGGGCTGTCGCTGTCCTCGCACGGTGTGGTGATGGAGGGCGGTCGGGTGCGGTTGCACGGCCCGGCCAAGGACATTGTCGACCATCCGGAGATTGCCACGCTCTACCTCGGCGCGCTGGCGTCGTCCTCGTCCTGAAGCACGATTGGAACCGGACACATGAACGACATTCTTCCCAGCGCGGCACGGATCGGCTGGATCGGCACCGGGCGGATGGGCTACGCGATGGCCGCGCGGTTGCTCGGCGCGGGCTACGACGTCGCGGTGTGGAACCGGACCCGGGCCAAGGCCGAGCCGCTGGCCGAGGTGGGGGCGACGATCGCGGACACGATCGCCGAGCTCGCCGAGCGTGACGTGGTCTTCACGATGGTGTCCACCAGCGCCGACCTCGCCGAGGTGACGATGGGCGACGGCGGCGTGTTACGCCAGGAGGGCGTCGCGCCGCGGATCCTCGTCGACTCGTCCACTGTGGACATCGAGGTCTCCGCGGACGTGCGCGCCGCGGCGGCCAAGCTCGGCACCGCGTTCGTGGCCGCGCCGGTCTCCGGCAACGGCCGGGTGGCCGACGCCGGCCGGTTGTCCATCGTGGCCTCCGGGCCGGAGGACGCGTTCCGGGCGGTCCAGCCGTACCTGAGCGCGATCGGGCGCGGCGTCACCTACGCCGGCGAGGGCGAGGTGGCCCGGCTGGTGAAGATCTGCCACAACATCTTCCTCGGCGTGGTGACCCAGGCGCTGGCCGAGGTGACCGTGCTGGCCGAGAAGGGCGGGGTGAGCCGCGCGGCGTTCCTGAGCTTCCTCAACGGCTCGGTCATGGGATCGACGTTCACCCGGTACAAGACGCCGGCCTTCGTCAACCTCGACCTCACGCCCACCTTCACCCCGGTGTTGCTGCGCAAGGACTTCGACCTCGGCATGGACGCCGCCCACACGCTCGCCGTGCCCATGCCGGTCGCCTCGCTGACCCACCAGCTGATCCGCACGGCGATCGGGCACGGCCACGTCGACGAGGACTTCGCGGTGCTGCTGACCGAGCAGGCGAAGGCGGCCGGGCTGACGCTCGTCCCGGAGCACGTCGCGGTGACCGACGGACTGGAGGAGGAGTAGCCGTGAGCGCGCGCCAGGACACACCGGCGTCGACTATGACCGGCGTGTTGGTCCCTGGCGTCGCCATGTTGGCGCGTGGCGAGGTTTCCCATCGCGCGAGGCGCCAACACGACGACGTGAGCGGCAAACACGCGGACGTGAGGATATAGATGTGAGAACCGAGAGCTATATCGCGGGGGTGTGGCAGCCCGCGTCGGATGGCCGCCGGATTCCGGTCATTGATCCGGCCAGCGGCGAGCAGTTCACGGACGTGGCGGATGGCACCGTGGAGGACGGGCTTGCCGCCGTCACCGCCGCTGATCGTGCCTTTCCGGCGTGGGCTGCCACGGCACCACGGGAGCGCGGCGAGATCCTGCGGCGGGCCTACGAGTTGATGACCGCGCGGAGCCGGGAGCTGGCCGAGCTGATCGTCCGGGAGAACGGCAAGGCCCTGCCGGACGCGCTCGCCGAGGTGACCTACGCGGCGGAGTTCTTCCGGTGGTACAGCGAGGAAGCCGTGCGCGCCGAGGGCAGCCTGCAGACCGCGCCGTCCGGGGCGAACAAGATTCTCGTGCTGCGCCAACCGATCGGGGTGGCCCTGCTGGTCACCCCGTGGAACTTCCCGGCCGCCATGGCCACCCGCAAGATCGGTCCGGCGCTGGCCGCGGGGTGCACGCTGGTGCTCAAGCCGGCCAGCGAGACGCCGCTGACCGCGCTCGCGCTTGCCGCGCTGCTCGAGGAGGCGGGGGTGCCGGCCGGTGTGGTGAACGTGCTGCCGGCGAGCCGATCGGCCTCGGTGGTGGGCGTGATGCTGGCCGACCCGCGGGTGCGCAAGCTGTCGTTCACCGGTTCGACGGAGGTGGGCCGGGTCCTGTTGCGGCAGGCCGCGGACGGCGTCGTCAACTGCTCGATGGAGCTCGGCGGCAACGCGCCGTTCCTGGTGCTCGCCGACGCCGACCTCGACGCCGCGGTGGCCGGCGCGATGGTGGCCAAGATGCGCAACGGCGGCGAGGCGTGCACCTCGGCGAACCGGTTCTACGCGCACGCCGCCATCGCCGACGAGTTCACCGAGCGGCTCGCCGCGGCGATGGGCGAGCTCGTGGTCGGGCCCGGCCTCGATCCCGGGGTGCAGGTCGGCCCGCTGGTCAACGCCGCCACCCGGGACAAGGTCGCGTCCCTTGTGGACTCCGCGGGCGCCAAGGTGATCGTCGGCGGCAGCGCGCCGCGCCGGCCGGGGTTCTTCTACGAGCCCACGGTTCTCGGTCGGGTGCCGCCGGACGCGGCGATCCTGCGCACGGAGATCTTCGGCCCGGTCGCGCCGGTCGTGGCGTTCGACGATCTCGACGAGGCGATCCGGCTGGCCAACGACACCGAGTACGGTCTGGTGTCCTATGTGTACACCGGCGACCTGGCCACCGGGCTGCGGGTGGCCGAGGCGCTGGAGTCGGGCATGGTCGGCCTGAACCGCGGGGTGGTCTCCGATCCGGCCGCCCCGTTCGGCGGGGTCAAGCAGTCCGGCATCGGACGCGAGGGCGGCCACGACGGGCTGCTGGAGTTCACCGAGTCCAAGTACGTCGCGGTGTCGTGGTGAGCCGGCTACCCGGGTGGGCGGACGGTGGACTTGCGCACGACGAGGGAGACCGGCAGCGTGATCGACTTCGCCGGCAGCTCCGGGTCGCCGAGGCGCTCGAGCAGCATCCGCGCGCCCTCGGCGCCGATCTGGTAGTGCGGCACCCGCACCGTGGTCAGCGGCGGCGCCAGCCGGTCGACGAACGGCATGTCGTTGAACCCCACGAGGCTGACGTCCCGCGGACAGGACAGCCCGCGCTCGGCGAACACGTCGAGGCAGCCGAGCGCGATCAGGTCGTTGGCCGCGACCACCGCGGTGGGTGGCGCGGTGGCGTTGAGCACCGTCGTGATCGCCTTCGCCCCGCGCGCCTCGGTGAACTCGTCGGCCACCGCGATCAGCGCCGGGTCGGCGCCGATGCCGGCCTCGTCGAGCGTCTGCCGGAAGGCCCGCAACCGCGTCCGTCCGGTCGTGGTGTCCTGCGGGCCGGCGACGTGCGCGATCCGCGTGTGCCCCAGCTCCACCAGGTGGCGCACGGCCATGGCCACGCCGTGCTGGTCGTCGCCGACCACCGACGGGATCTCCGATCCGTCGACCCGGCGGTTGACCAGCACGATCCGGACGCCGTACCGGTGCGCCTCGATGAACAGCCGGTCGTCGCGCCGCGCGGTGGCGGCGATGACGCCGTCGACCTGCCGGGCCCGCAGCGTGTCGAACAGCGCGAGCTGCCGGTCGGGGTCGTGGTCGGTGTTGGCGATCAGCGTGGTGTAGCCGGCGGCGGCCAGCACGTCCTCGATGCCCCGGACGATCGGCGGGAACAGCGGGTTGGTCAGGTCCGGCAGCAGCACGCCGACCGACATCGAGCGGGCCGTCTTCAGCCCGCGGGCGATGGCGTTGGGCTGGTAGCGCAGTTCCCGCGCGGCCGCCTGGACCTTGCGGATCGTGGCGGAGTTGACCAGCGAGCTGGTGGCGGGGTTGAGTGCACGGGAGGCGGTGGTGACGTGCACGCCGGCCCGCCGGGCGACCTCTTTGAGGGTGGGGGAGTTCGTCATACGGCGGCACCGACCCGGTCACATATCGATTGCAGAATTGCAGGTTATCACGGCCCTGGGATGAATGGTCCGCAGCTTTGCAAACGAGTGCAGAGCGAGTAGCCGCGATGAGTACGAAGCTGGTCGCCGGTACCTTCACCCCGTCCGTACTGCTGACGGTAGCGCGCCGGCTGGGTCTGCTCGACGAGCGGGACCTGGTTGTGGCCGAGGTGCCCGTGCCGTCCTCGCCCGCCCAGTTCCGCGCCCTGCTGGCCGGCGACCTCGACGTCGCGTTCACCAGCCCGGACAACGTCCTGGCCTACCGGTTCGACCCGGCCAACCCGCTCGGCCGGACCGCCGACGTCCGCATCGCCTGCGCCGTCGACCGCGGCCTCGGCCTCGCGCTCTACGGCCGCCCCGGCCTCGACCCGGCCGGGCTGCGCGGCGCGGTGGTCGGCGTCGACGTCCCCACGTCCGGGTTCGCGCTGGCGATGTACGCCCTCGGCGACGCGCTCGGCGTCGGCCGCGACGAGTACCGGCTCGTCACCCTCGGCTCCACCCCGCGGCGCCGCCGGGCCCTGCTGGCCGGCGAGTGCGACGCCACCATGCTCAACGCGGGCAGCGAGCTGCTCGCCGAGGAGGCCGGCTGCGTCCGGCTGGCGAGCGTGGCCGACCTCGGCGCGCCCTACCTCGGCAGCGTGCTCGCCGTGGCCGGCCACGACCGGCTGGCCGCCGCGACCGAGCTGGCGGGGGCGCTGCGCCGCGCGGCCGAGCTGGTCCACAGTGGACAAGCCGACGAGGTCGCGCGCGACGCCGCGATGTCCATCTTGGACCTTCCGGAGCACCTCGCCGCCCGGTACGTCGACCGGCTCAGCAGCCCGGTGGAGGGCGTGATCACCGACGCGGGCGTGGACCGCGCCGCCCTGGCGACGATCGTCGCGCTGCGCCGGCGGTACCTGCCGGACTGCGGGGACGTCCTCGCCACGGCGCTGGAGCCGTCGTCGGGACTCATCGCGCCGGGCCGCTGATGCCGGCGTCCGCCATCCGGCTGCTGCAGCTCACCGTGTTCGTGAGCACGCTGGACCGGTTCGCGATGCCGCCGGTGCTCATCGCCATCGCGCACGATCTCGGCGTGCCGCTGTCCGACGTGGTGCCGGCGGCGGGCGCGTACTTCCTGTTCTACGGGCTCACCCAACCGGTCTGGGGCACGGTGTCGGACGCGTTGGGTCTGGTGCGGACGATCCGGCTGGCCATGCTCGCGGCGGCGGTCTGCACCACGGCCGCGGCGTTCGCCTGGACCCCGCTCGCGCTCGGCCTGACCCGCGGCCTCGCCGGCGGGTTCTTCGGCGCCGCCTACCCCGGCGGCCTGGTTTACGTCGGGGACACCGTGCCCGCCGAGGGGCGGCAGCGGGAGGTCGCCCGGCTCATGGTCGGGCTCGCGGTCGGCACGGCGCTCGCCTCGGTCGGAGCCGGGCTGGTGGCAACCGTGTTCACCTGGCGGGCCGCGTTCGTGGCGACCGGTCTGGCCGCCCTCGCACTGGCGTTCGTGCTCGGCCGGCTCGTCGAGCCGCCGCGCTCCCGCGGCGCCGGCCTGCTGCGCCCGGTCGCCATGATCGCGCGCTCCCGGGCCGCGACCTTCGTGCTGCTGCTGGCCTTTCTCGAGGGCGCGGTGCTGCTCGGCGGGCTGACGCTGCTGCCGGCGGCGGTGGAGGCCGCGGGCGCCAGCGCCACCGTCGCCGGAGCGGTCACCGGGACGTTCGGGCTCGCGGTGTTCGGCGCGGCCAACGCCGTCGGCCGCGTGTCCGCGAGGTTGGCGCCCGCGCGGCTCATCGCCGCGGGCGCGACCGCCGAGCTGCTGGCCTGCGCGGCGATCTCGGTGTCCCGGTCCCCGGCGGTCGGGCTGCTCGCCGCGGTCCTGATCGGCGTGGCCTGGGCGGCGATGCACTCGACCCTGCAGACCTGGGCCACCGAGGTGCTGCCCGACGCCAGGGCGACCATGGTGTCGCTGTTCGCCGGCGCGCTGTTCGGCGGCAGCGCGACCGCCGCCCTGCTCGTCGCCGACCTGGTGGCGGCCGGCCGGTACGGCATGATCTTCGCCGGCGCCGGCGCCCTGACCGTCCCATTAGGACTCCTGGCCACCGCCGGCCGGGCCAGGTGGCGTGGCCCCTAACGATTCCCGAGCCGGCGGAGCTGCTCGGTGGTGTGCGTGGCGAGCCGCTCGACGGTCTCCGGGCGGTGGATGCCCTCGGCGTAGGTCCAGACCAGCCACAGGCGGTGGTCCAGCACGCCGGCGGTGACCTCGATGAGGTGGGGCCGGGGGGTGCCGGCCGAGCGGAGGCTGCCGGGCGGGTCGCCGAGGATCGTGGCCGGGGCGTCGGGCGGCAGCGCCGCGTCGAGCTGGCCGAGGTAGTTGACGGTGAGCTCGGACGGCGGCAGGCCGCGCAGCGGTGAGTCGTGCGTGCCGTGCCGGAGCGGGACGTAGCCGGCGCCGCGGTGCGGGACCGACCCGAGCGTCTCGGCCACCACGGCGAGTCGCCCGGCGGGATCACCGTGGGGGACGGGCAGGACGGTGGGGTGGAAGTCGCTGAACCAGCCCACGGTGCGGACGACGTCAAGGCCGGGCACGAGGTCCTCGCGGCCGTGGCGCTCGATGTCCAGCTGGACGTGGTCGGCGCCGGTCCAGCCGGCAACGGCCGAGGCGATCGCGGTGAGCAGGGCCTCGTGGACGCCGGCGCCGCGCGGGAGATCGTGCGTCAGCCGGCGGGTGTCGGCCTCGTCCAGCTCGACCCGCAGCATCCGCGCGGCGCCACAGGTGTTCGGGCCGTCACCGTCGCGGGGCAGCCGGGGCGCAAGGTGGAACGGCAGCCCGGTCCAGTAGTCGATCTCGGCGCGGCCGGGCTCGAGATCCGCCAGGCCACGCGACCACTGGGCGTAGGAGGTGGTCTTGGGTGGGAGCACGACCGGTTGCCCGGCGGCGAGACTCCGGTACGCCGCGAACAGATCGGTGAGGATGATCCGCCAGGACACGCCGTCGGTGACCAGGTGGTGCGCGACGACCAGCAGCTGATCGGCGAGCCCTTGGCCGCGGTGGATGAGCGCGGCGCGCAGCAGCGGACCGCTCGCCAGGTCCAGCGACCGGTGCAGCCGTTCGGCGTGCGCGGTCAGCTCGGCGGCCTGCTGGCCCGGTGCGGTGTCCGAGAGATCGACCGTCCACAGTGTCCAGTCGGTCTCCACGGGCGCGTTGTGCTGGCGCCATGTCCCGTCCCGTCGGGTGAACCGGAGTCGCAGCGCGTCGTGGTGGCGCAGGACGGTGCGGAAGGCTTCCTGAAGCGGGTCCGGCCGGAGCGGCTCGTGGAGTTCCATGTGGACGGACATGTTCCAGTGGTCGGGCTCCGGCAGGTCCTGGTCGAGCAGCCACCGCTGGATCGGGGTGAGCAGGACGGGACCGGTGACCGGGCCCTGCTCGGCCGGCGCGACGAGGCGGGTGCCGGCGACCGTGGCGAGCCGGGCCACGGTGGGGTTCTGGAACAGCTGGCGGACGGTCAGCTCGATCGACCGCGCGCGGGCCCGGGTGACGACGGACATGGCCAGGATCGAGTCGCCGCCGAGGGCGAAGAAGTCGTCGTGGACGCCGACCTCCGGGATGCGGAGGACCTCGGCGATCACCGCGGCGAGCGCGCGCTCGGCGTCGGTGCGCGGCGCCACCGGGGCCGCCGCGGCGGGTGGCTCGGGCTCGGGCAGGGCACGCACGTCCACCTTGCCGTGCCGGGTTCTCGGCAGCTCCGGTATGGCCACGAGCTGGGCCGGCACCAGGTAGTCGGGCAGCCGTGCCTCGGCGAACGCGCGCAGCTCCTCGACGTCCACATCGGACGGAGCGACGTAGCCGACGAGCCGGGTGGTCGCCGAGCGCACGGGGATGACGGCGGCTTCGGCCACGGCCGGGTGCGCGGCCAGGACGGCCTCGGTCTCGGCCGGCTCGACCCGGAAGCCGCGGATCTTCACCTGCCGGTCGATGCGGCCGAGGAACTCAAGCACGCCGGCGCGGTTCCACCGGGCGCGGTCGCCCGTGCGATACATTCGTCCATTTGGAACTGTCGAGAAGGGATCGGGGAGGAACCGCTCGCGGGTCAGGTCCGGCGCGCCGAGGTAGCCGCGCGCCACCGCAGGCCCGCCGACGTACAGCTCGCCGGTCGCGCCGACCGGCAGCGGCCGGCCATGCGGGTCGAGCACATAGTTGCGCACACCGGGGATGGATCGCCCGATGGGCACCGGCCCGTTCGGCGGGTGGTCGACCCGGTGCACGGTGGACCAGATGGTGACCTCGGTCGGGCCGTACTCGTTGTGCAGCTCCACACGCGGCACCGCCGCCCGGTGCGCGAGCACCAGCTCCGGCGGGCACGTGTCGCCGCCGACGGTCGCCGAGCGCAGCGAGTCGAGCTGACCGGGCGCCACCGCGGCGAGCAGTTGCCCGTAGTATGCCGGCGCGGCGGCCACCCGGGTGAGCCGGTGGCGGGCGATCAGCTCGGCCACCCGGTGCGGCTCTGCCGTGACCTCGCGCTCGGGGCGCCATATCGTCCCGCCGAACAGCAGCGCGAAGTAGATCAACGCCAACGAGCCGTCGAAGGTGAGCGCCTGAAGGCTGAGGCAGCGGCCCGGCTCACCGTAGTGGGCGCGCCGGGACAGGGTCGAGAACAGCAGGTGCCGATGCTCGACGACGACACCCTTGGGCGTGCCCGTCGATCCGGACGTGAAGATGATGTACGCGGGGTCGCTCGCGGTGGCGAGGGCGGGCGGCGGGTCGTCCGGCTGGCCGGCGGCCAGGTCGGCGAGGGTGTGGCCGGCCGGCTCGCGGTCGGCACCGATGATCACGACCGGGTCGGCCGCCGCGAGGATGGTGTCCCGGCGGGCCCGCGGTGCGTGCGGATCGACGGGCACGTAGGCGCCGCCCGCCTTGAGCACGCCGAGCATCGCGGGGATCGCCGCGGTCGGTTGCTCGAGCAGCAGCGCCACCACGCGTCCCGGCCGCACGCCGCGGTCACGCAGTCCGTGCGCGATCCGGTTGGCGGCGATGTCGAGCTCGCGGTAGGTCAGCGGGCGCCGTTCGTCGCCGATCGCGATCGCATCGGGGGTGCGGGCCACCTGGGCCTCGAACGCCGCGTGCACCACACCGTCGGGGGTGTCGAGTGGCGCACCGGTCGAGAGGGCGAGCACCTCGCGGCGCTCGTCGTCGGAGAGCAGCGTGAGGCCGGACAGTCGCCGGTCGGGGTCGGCCACCGCGTCCGCAAGCAGGCCGAGCAGGTGCCGGGTGAGCTGCTCGATCGTGGCCGGGTCGAACAGGTCGGTGTTGTACTCCCAACACCCGCTGATGCCGTCCTCGCCCTCGCGCAGCTCGAGGATCAGGTCGAGCTTGGTGGCCCGCGGGTCGATATCCAGCGGCTCCAGCGTGAGCGCGCCGAGCCGCACGGTGGGGCTCGGGGTGTTGTGCAGCACGAGCATGGCCTGGAACAGCGGCGCGTGGCTGAGTGTGCGGGGCACCTCGAGCTCGTTCACCAGCCGCTCGAACGGGATCTCCTGGTGCGCGACCGCGCCGAGGGTGGCCCGCTTGACCCGGCCGAGCAGCTCGCGGAACGTGGGGTCGCCGGCCAGGTCGGTCCGGATCACCACCGAGTTGATGAAGCAGCCGACCAGGTTCTCGGTCTCCGGGCGGGTGCGCCCGGCCACCGCGGTGCCGATGGCCAGGTCGGTCTGGCCGCTGTAGCGGTGCAGCAGGGTGACCAGCCCGGCGTGCAGCGCCATGTACGGCGTGCTCCCGGTGGCGCGGCACAGCCCGCCGAGCGCGTCGGCCAGCTCCCGCGGGATGCGCACCGGCACGCGCGCGCCGTCGCGGCCCTGCACCGGCCCGCGCGGCCGGTCCACCGGCAGCTCCAGCATCGGCACGCCGGCCAGGTTCTCGGTCCAGTACGCGAGATCGCCAGGGGAGTCGGGCCGCTCCCGTTGCCACACGGCGTAGTCCGCGTACTGCATGGGCAGCGGCGGCAGCTCGCCGCCGGCGTACATGGCGGCCAGCTCGGCGCACAGCACGCCGGCCGACCACCCGTCGGACACGATGTGGTGCAGGCAGATCAGCAGCACGTGCTCGTCGGGACCGAGGCGCAGCAGGCAGGTCCGCAGCAGCGGACCCCGCTCGAGGTCGAACGGGGTGCGGGCGAAGTCGGTGGCGAGCCGGTCGACGTCGGCGGCGTCGGCCGGGCGCACCGGCAGCTCGACGTCCAGCGCCGGGTGGATCACCTGCACCGGGCCGTCGGGCGTGATCTCGATCGTGGTGCGGAGCACCTCGTGCCGGCGCACCACCTCGTCGAGCGCGCGGTGCAGGGCGGCGGTGTCCAGCTCGCCGCGCATCCGCAGCGCGACCGCGTTGTTGTACGCGACGTTCCCCGGCTCGAGCTGGTCGAGGTACCACAACCGTTGCTGCGCATAGGACAGCGGCGCCGTGCGGGAGGCGACGTGCCGTTGCCTCCCTTCGGCGGCCAGCGTGCCGAGCAGCCGCACGCCGCGCAGCGCCGCCTCCGCCGGCACCCCGAAGTCGATCAGCGCGGCCACCTCGTCGACGTCCAGTTCGGACACCCGGTCCAGCACGGGCGCGCAGCTGGCCGGCGTCCCGATCAGCGCGCCGTCGCGCAGGTACCGCTCAACGCCGTGCTCGAGCAGGATCCGCAGGTCGTCCTCTGTGAGGTCCTCCGGCCGGACGGCCAGCCCCTGGCTGACCGCGAATCCCCTTGAGATGTCGACGGAGCTGCGGAAGTAGCGCAGCAGCGGGGGCCGCGCCACCGCGTACGCCTCCTCGGCCGAGTCGGCGAGGAAGGCGTGCAGCATGAGCGTGACGTGCCCGTCGCCGGCGTGGCCGGCGGCGCGCCAGGCCTCCCGGTACAGCTTGATCTTGCCGGCTAGGTCGGCCATGGTCTGGGCCATCAGGTTCGTGAGCAGGAAGGCGCCCAGCTCCCCGGCGATCCGGAAGGTGTCCGGGCTGCCGGCCGCGGTCAGCCAGAACGGCAGCTCGGGTTGCACCGGCCGGGGGCGGATCGCCACCGCCACCTCGTCGCCGATCCCGTTGCGCCGCACGACGGTCTCGCCCCGCCAGAGCCGGCGCACCTCCTCGATGCCCGCGCGCATCACCTCCCGGCGGTCGGCGTACCGGTCGGGGGCGAGCACGAAGTCGTTGGGGTGCCAGCCGGACGCGAACGACACCCCGACCCGGCCGCCGGAGATGTTGTCGATCACCGACCAGTCCTCGGCCACCCGGATCGGGTCGTGCAGCGGCAACACCACGCTGCCGGCGCGGATGCCGATCCGGCGGGTGGCGGCGGCCAGCGCCGCGCCGGTCGCGGTGGGACTGGGGTAGAGCCCGCCGAAGGCGTGGAAGTGCCGCTCCGGCGTCCAGATCGCGGCCAGGCCGTGCTCGTCGGCCAGCCGCGCGGCCTCCAGCAGCAGCGCGTACTTCGGCCCGACGATGGCGTTCTCGTCGTTGGCGAAGAACGACAGGCTGATCAGCGGCCCGGCGGCCGGCGGCCCGACCCGGACGGGCACCGGGATGGCGTCAAGGCGCAGCTTCGACAGCGGTGTGTCCGGCCGGCGCAGCCCGTCCTCGAGCAGCGCGGTGAACTTGTCGAACAGGCTTCGCGCCGTCGCCTCCCCGAACAGTTCCTCGGCGTAGGTCAGGGTTCCGGAAAGGCCGGTCGGGGACTCGGCCAGCATCAGCGAAAAGGTGGCGAGGGTGGCGGCGAACATGGCCGGCATGTCGGGCACCTGCCACTGCCGCCAGGTCATGCCCGCAAGCTCCTGCGCGTCCGGGATTCCGGCGTGCAGCACGAACAGCGCGTCGAACAGCCGCGCGGTGCCCGGCGCCAGCTCCTCGTAGGGCAGGTCCGGGTGGGCGTAGGCGGACAGCACGGTCCGCCGCGTCCTGGACACGAGCTCGGCGAAGCTCGGGTCGCCGTCGAGGTCGGTGCGCAGCGGCAGGGCGTGGGCGACGTAGCCGATCAGCGGCTCCAGCTCGGCCCGTTCCCGGTTGCCGATCGGGGTTCCCACGACCACGTCGCGCGCACCGCTGATCCGGCCGAGGAACGCCGTGTAGGCGGCCAGCAGCGTGATGAACGGGGTGACGCCGAGCCGCTGGCTGACCTCGTAGACCTGTGTGGACAGTGCGGGGGACAGGCCGACCTCGAGGTGCCGGCCGCGCAGCCCGCGCTCCGCCGAGCGGGGCCGGTCGGTTGGCAGCGCGAGGCGCGGGAGATCGGCCAACGTCGCGCGCCAGTACGCCCGCTGCCGGTCGAGCGCATCGCCGCCGGCGATTCGGCGCTGCCAGGCGGCGAAGTCGGCGTACTGCACCGCAAGCGGCGGCAGCGGGGACGGCGCACCGGCCACGATCGCCTCGTAGGACGCACCGATCTCCCGTACCAGGTTGACCATCGACAGCGTGTCGGACACCACGTGGTGCACGGTCAGCAGCAGGATGTGGTTATCCTCGGCGAGGCGCAGCAGCCGCGCCCTGAGCGGGGCCGCGGCCAGGTCGAACGGTCGCGCGGCCTCCTCGCGGGCCAGTCGCGCGGCCGGCTCCGCCCCGGGCACCGTCTCGATCTCCAGGGCAACCCGCGCCTCCGGTTCGATCCGCTGTGTCCATAGTCCACCGTCGCAATGGAACGTCGTGCGCAGCGTCTCGTGCCGGCCGGCGACCACCCGGATCGCGGCCTCGAGCGCGGCGACGTCCAGCGCACCGGCCAGCTCCACGGCCACCGGCATGGCAAGGGCGGGGTTGCCGGGGTCGGCGGCCTCCAGGGCGAGGGTCCGCGCCTGCACCACCGACAGCGGCGGGGTGGGGTCGCGCGGCACCGGCCGGATGGGCGGCAGCTCGTCACCCACCGGGGCGCCGGAGTCGCCGAGCAGGTCGCGGATCCGCCCCGCCACCCCGGCGACGGTCGGCTCCTCGAACAGCATGGCGAGCGGGATCGGCACCGGGAACGCCGCCCGTAGCCGGTTGATCAGCTGCACCGCGGACAGCGAGTTGCCGCCCAGCTCGAGGAAGTTGTCGTGGATGCCGAACTCGTCGGTGCCAAGCCGCTCCCGCCAGATCTCGAAGACCTTGCGCTCGATGTCGTCGCGCGGCCCCTCGGACGCGGCGTCCTGCGCCGCCGCCGGCCCCCCGGCCGGGAGCAGGGCCGGGACTTCGGCCGGGACTTCGGCCGGGATGTCGGCCGGCGCGTCGAGGCGGCAGTCCACCCGCTCGAACGGGTAGCTCGGCAGCGGGACGCGGCCCCGGCTTTCGTTGCGGTAGAAGGCGTCCCAGTCGACCGGCAGGCCGGCCGACCACACCGCGCCGACGCCCTCCAGCAGCACCCGGTGGTCCGACCCGTCGGTGTCCCGGCGGCGCAGCGACGGCACCACGAGGGCCCGGTCGCGCAGCTGGGCCATGGCCAGCGTGGTGAGGCCCTGGTCGGCGCCCACCTCGATCAGCACCAGCGGTTCATCCTCGGCCGCGGCAAGGGTTTCCAGCGCGGCGGCGAAGCGGACCGGTTCCCGCATCTGCCGCGCCCAGTACTCCGGGCCGCCGTCGTCGTCTGCCCACCACGTCCCCGAGCGGCTGGACAGCAGCGGCAGCGCGGGCGCCGCCGCCCCTGGCAGGCGCTCCGCGACGGCGACCAGCTCCGGCAGGATCGGTTCCACGGCGGGGGAGTGGAAGGCGCGCCGCACCGGCAGCTCGCGCACGGCGTGGCCGGCCGCGGCCAGCCGGGCGCCCAGCTCGGCGACCGCGTCGACCGGGCCGGAGACGACGCACCGGCCGTCGCCGTTGACCGCCGCCAGCGACAGCGGTGGGTCCACAAGGGACGCCAGCTCCGCCTCGGCGAGCCCGACCGCGATCATCGCGCCGTCGGGGAGCTTGGCCACCAGCCGGCCGCGGGCCACGGCGAGCTCCGCGGCGTCCGGCAGGGTGAGCACCCCGGCCAGGCAGGCCGCCGCGTACTCGCCGAAGCTGTGCCCGAGCAGGGCGGCCGGTCGCACGCCCCAGGCCAGCCACAGCCGGGCGAGCGCGTGCTCTACGGCGAACAGCGCCGGGTGCGCCAGCTCCGGATCGAGGATCGGCCCGGCGCCGTCGAGCAGCGCCGGCAGCAGCGGCGTGCCCAGCCGCAACTCCAGCTCGGCCACGCAGGAGTCCAGCTCCGCGCGGAACACCGGCTCGGCGCGGTACAGCTCGCCCGCCATGCCGTAGAACGCCGCGCCCTGCCCGGGAAACAGCAGGCCCACCCGGGGTGGCTCGGCGACCGGCGCCGGGTCGCCCCGGCGGTCGCGCAGCGCGTCGGCCAGCTCGGCCGCGCCGGCGGCCACGTAGGCCCGCCGGTACCGCAGCTCCGCGCGGCCGACCGCCCGGGTGTAGGCCACGTCGGCGAGCTCGAGGTCCGACCGCCCGGCAAGCTCATCGGCCATTGTGGACAGTGCGGTGCGGGTGTGCGCGGCGAGCGGCACGACCTGGTACGGCCGGGCGGACGGCGCGGGCTCGGCCGGTGCGGGTGGCTCCGCAAGGACGGCGTGCACGTTGGTGCCGCCGATGCCGAACGAGCTCACCCCGGCCAGCCGCGGGGATCCGGTCCACGGCCGCAGCTCGGTGTTGACCACGAACGGGCTGGCGGCGAAGTCGATGGCCGGGTTGGGCCGCTCCAGGTGCAGGCTCGGCGGGATCTCGCCGTGCCGCAGCATCAGCGCAACCTTGATCAGCCCGGCGATGCCGGCCGCGGTGTCCAGGTGGCCGATGTTCGTCTTGACCGACCCAAGTGGACAGTCGCCGACCCGGTCGGTGCTGCGCCGGTAGGCCCGGGTCAGCGCGGCGATCTCGATCGGGTCGCCGAGCGGCGTGCCGGTGCCGTGCGCCTCGACGTAGCCGATGTCGGCGGCGGACACCTCGGCGAACGCCAGCGCCTCGGCGATCACCTCGGCCTGGGCGGCGACGCTGGGCGCGGTGTAGCCGATCGACCGGTGCCCCTCGTTGTTGATCGCCGAGCCCTTGATCACGGCGTACACGTGGTCCCGGTCGGCCACCGCGTCGGCGAGGGGCTTGAGCACCACCACGCCGACCCCGTTGCCCGGCACCGTGCCGGCGGCGCGGTGGTCGAACGCGCGGCAGTGCCCGTCCGGTGAGAGGATCATCCCCTCCTGGTGGACGTATCCGGTGCGCTGCGGCACTGACAGCGACACCGCCCCGGCGATCGCCAGGCTCGACTGTCCTAACAGGAGGCTCTGGCAGGCCAGGTGCACGGTGGCCAGTCCGGTGGAGCAGGCGGTGTGCACGTTCATGCTCTCCCCGCGCAGCCGCAGCAGGAACGACGCCTTGGTGGCCAGGTTCTGCGCGGCGGAGCCGCCGAGCGCCTCGTAGAGCGAGGCGGGGTCGGAGTCCAGCCGGCCGAGCAGGGCGAGCTGGTGGCCCGAGGCCCCGGCGCCGGCGTAGACGGCGATCCGGCCGGGGTAGCGCCACGGGTCGTACCCGGCGTCCTCCAGCGCGGCCCAGGCGACCTCGAGGAACACCCGCTGCTGCGGGTCCATCCAGCGCGCCTCCCGCGGTGGGATGCCGAAGAAGTCGTGATCGAACGCCGCGCCGCCGTCGAGCACGCCGCCGGCCGGCACGAACCCGGGGTGCCGGCGCGCCCGCTCGGGCACCAGCGGCGAGGTCTCCAGCTCGGCCTCGCCGAAGACGGAGATCGACTCCGTGCCGGCGCGCAGGTTCCGCCAGAACGTGGGGAGATCCGGTGCGCCGGGGAACCGGGCGGCCATGCCGACGATGGCGATCTCGTTGCCGGACAACGACAC
Organism: Actinophytocola sp.; assembly: GCF_035942955.1. GTDB lineage: Bacteria > Actinomycetota > Actinomycetes > Mycobacteriales > Pseudonocardiaceae > DASYTH01. The sequence goes on from NZ_DASZCQ010000358.1 coordinate 16,120, forward strand.
GGTCAGGCTCCCTTCCGGCGGGCGCGCCTGGCCAGCGCCGCCCGCCGCGCCGCGGCGTGCTCCTCGGGTCGGGTGTCCTCGGCCGTCGGGCCGGCGCGTGCCAGGTGGCGGGCAAGCGCCTCCACGGTCGGGTGCTCGAACAGGTCGGTCACCGGCACGTCGCGGCCCAGCCGGTCGGCCAGCTCGCCGGTGACCCTGGCGACCAGCAGCGAGGTTCCGCCGAGCTCGTCGAAGAAGTGGTCCCGCACGCCGATCAGGTCCTGGCCGAGCACGGCGGCCCAGACCCGGGCCACGATCCGCTCCAGCTCGGTGCGCGGCGCCCTGCGCTCGGCCGTGCCCCGGTCGGCCGGGGTCGGCGCGGGCAGCCCGGCCCGGTCCAGCTTTCCGTTGGCGGTCAACGGCAAGCGGTCCAGATGGACGAACGCCGCCGGCACCCACGGGCCGGGCAGCTCGGCGCGCAGCCGGCCGCGCAGCTCGGCCACCGGCACCCGGTGCCCGTCGGGAACCAGGTAGGCCACCAGCTCGGTTCCGCCGCCGGGACCGGGCCGCGGCACGACGGCCACCTCGCGCGCCCCGGACACCTCGCGCAGCCGGACCTCGATCTCGCCCGGCTCGACCCGGATCCCGCGGATCTGCACCTGGTCGTCGAGCCGGCCGAGGAAGTCGAGGGAGCCGTCCGGCAGCCACCGCACCCGGTCCCCGGTCCGGTACATCCGTCCACTGTGGAACGGGTCGGGGCGGAACCGGTCCGCGGTCAGCCCCGGCCGGCCGAGGTACCCGGTGGCCACCCCGATCCCACCGATGTACAGCTCGCCGGGCATCCCGATCGGGACCGGTCGCATCCGGCCGTCCAGCACGTAGGTGCGCACGCCCGGGATCGGGCGGCCGATCGGCGGCCGGCCCCCGCCCGGCTCGCAGGCGGCGATGGTGGCGCAGATGGTGGTCTCGGTCGGGCCGTACGCGTTACGGAACCGGCGCCCGCGGCCCCACCGCGCGACCAGCTCCGCCGGGCAGACCTCGCCGCCGACGATCAGCCCGGCCAGGTCCGGAAGCTCGGCGTCGGGCAGCGCGGCGAGCGCCGACGGGGACATGCTGGCCACGGTGATCCGCTGCTCTTCCAGCAGCCGGACCAGATCCGGACCGGGCACCAGGTCGGGCGGCGCCAGGTGCAGCGCGGCGCCGCGCAGGTGGGCGGTGAGAACCTCCAGAATGGACAGATCGAACGAGCTCGACGCGTAGTGCAGCAGCCGGTCGGCCGCGGTGACCTCCACCGCCGCGGCCCACGCCTCGGCCACGTTGCCCAGCCCGCGGTGCGGAACCAGCACGCCCTTGGGCCGGCCGGTCGAGCCCGACGTGTAGATGACGTAGGCGAGATCCTCCGGGCCGATGCCGGCGTCCCCCGCGGGCTCCCCGGGTTCGGCCGACGCCTCGGCGAGCTCGCCCTGGCCGAGCACCACCGCCGGCCGGGCGTCCGCGATCATCCACTCCAGACGGCTGGCGGGCAGGTCCGGCGTCAGCGGCAGGTACACCGCGCCCGCCCTGAGTACGGCCCAGAACGCCACGACCCAGTCCACGCCGCGCGGCAGCCGCACCCCGACCACCTGGCCCGGCCGCACCCCGAACCGGCCGCGCAGGCCGGCCGCCACCCGGCCGGCCAGGGCGTCCAGCTCGGCATAGCTCAGCGTCCGACCGCCGCACACCACCGCGGTCGCGGCGCCGTGCCTGGCGACCCGCTCGGCGAACAGGGCGGGCAGCGTCGTCGGTCCGACGAGCGGCGGGCCGCCGTCGGCGAGGGCGAGGACGGCTTCGCGCTCGCCCTCGTCCAGCAGCCCGAGTGTCTCGACCGGACTGTCCGGATTGGATGCCGCGTCGGCCAGCAGGGTGGTGAGCTGGTGGCCGATCCGAGCCATGGCCGGCGGGTCGAACAGGTCCGCGCAGTACTCGAGGACGCAGCTCAGCCCACCGGACACCTCGGCGGCCATCAGCGAAAGGTCGAACATGGCGTCCCGCCAGGGAAGCCGGTAGGGCTGGACGGCCAGGCCGCCGAGGTCCAATCGAACCGAATCGTCGGCCACCGCGAAGGCCGCGAGGTCCGGCCGGCCGGGCGGCGACTGCTGCAGGGTCAGCGCCGCCTGCATGACCGGCGAGCGGCTCGGGTCACGGGTCGGGCGGATCGCCTCGACCAGCCGGGGGAACGGCACCGCGTGGTCGAGCGCGCCGAGCACGGTGTGCCGTACCCGGGCCATGAGCTCGCCGAACGTGGTGCCCGGTGCGACGCGGACCCGCAGCGGCACCGGGTTGACGAGGTAGTCCACGAGCCGGGCGGTGCGCCGGTCGTCGCGTCCCGTGGTCGGGGTTCCGATCACGACGTCCTCCCCGGCGTACCGGGACAGCAGCGCGGCGAACCCGGCCAGCAGCGCCACGAACCGGGTGGTGCCGGTCCGGCCGGCCAGCTCGTCCAGCCGCCGCAGCACATCCGGGGAGATCCGGAACTCGTTTGCCGCGCCCCGCAGGGACTGCACCCTCGGCCGCGGGAACGTCGTCGGCAGGTCGATGACCGGCGGTGCTCCGGACATGGTGGTGCGCCAGTACTCCAGCCGCGCCTCGATGTCCCGTTCGGACTCGGCGGGCGCCGGCGCGGCGGCCGGGCCGGCGGTGGCGCCGGCGTAGAGCGTGAGCAGGTCGTCCACCAGCACCGACAGCGACCAGAAGTCGGCGATCACATGATGGATCGACAGCAGCAGGACGTGGTCGGCCGGCCCGCGGGAGTACAGCGCGGCGCGGAACAGGGGTCCGCCGGCGAGATCGAAACGCTGGGCGGCGTCGGCCTCGACCCGTTGCCGCAGTGCGGTCTCGTCGCAGGCGGACAGGTCGTGGTGCTCGAGAACCTCGCCGTGGAAGGCGAACTCCCGGCGTACCGGCTCGCCGCCGTCGGCCGGCAGCCGGGTGCGCAGCGCGGGATGGCGGTCGACCAGCGCCCGGAACGCCCGGCGCAGCGCGGAAACGTCCAGCGGGGAACGGATCCGGGCCGCCCTGGTGATCTGGTAGGCGGTGCTGGTCGGGGCCCACCGCTGCATGAACCACAGCGCGCGCTGCCCGTCGCTGAGGCCGGGCTCGGTCGGGATCGGGCTCGGCTCGGCGGGTCTCCGCCCGCGCAGCTCGCCGATGGTCCCGGCGCCGAGCAGCTCGGAGATCGACACGTCCACCCCGCGCTCCTGCAGCGCGTGCCGCAGCTCGACCGCGCGCAGCGAGTCGAGCCCCAGCTCGGTGAGCGGAGTGTCCGCGGGCAGGCCGGTGAGCTGGGTGAGCACGTCGGTCGCGGCCCGGTCCCACCGGGCGAGGACGTCCCACCCGCCGTCGAGGAACGCCTTCCGGCAGGCGTGGCGCTGGATCTTCCCGCTGGAGGTCTTGGGGATGCTGCGCGGTCGCAGCAGGACGACGGCGGCCGGGTCGAGCTCGTGCGCCTCGGCCAGCGCGCGGCGGATCGCCGAAACCAGGTCCACTGTGGACTCGGTGACCTCGCAGGCGATCGCGATGGCCTCGGCGCCGTCCTGCTCGATCGGAAACGCCGCGCTGCAGCCGGCCCGAACGCCGTCGACCCGCTCGACGGTCTGCTCGAGGTCCTGCGGGTAGACGTTGCGGCCCCGGATGATGATCAGGTCCTTGACCCGCCCGGTGACCACCAGCTCCCCGTCGGGGCCGAGGAAACCGAGGTCGCCGGTGCGCAGGTAGCGGCGGCCGGGATCGTCGGCGCGGCGGGCGTGGAACGTCCGCGCGGTCTCCTCGGGACGGTTCCAGTAGCCGAGCCCGACGCTGGGTCCGCTGACCCAGATCTCCCCCTCGGCGCCGGGATCCGCGGCCACGCGGGTCGCGGGGTCGACGACGGCCACGGTCTGGTCCCCGAGCGCCGTGCCGCAGCCGACCCGGTCCGTGCCGTCGTGCGCGACCAGCCGCGGCGGCGCCTCCGGGCGGCCCCCCGTGACGATCAGCGTGCCCTCGGCGAGGCCGTAGCACGGGTAGAACGCCTCCCGCCGGAACCCGGCCGGGGCGAACGCCTCGGCGAAGCGGTCAAGCGTCTCGGCCCGCACCGGCTCGGCGCCGCAGAACGCCACCCGCCACCGGGACAGGTCCAGCCCGGCCCGCTGCGCCGGCGTGCTCTTGCGCACGCACAGGTCGAAGGCGAAGTTGGGGCCGCCGCTCACCGTGGCACCGAACCGGGAGATCGTCTCCAGCCAGATCATCGGCCGCCGCAGGAACGTCAGCGGGGACATCAGCGTCATGGGCAGCCCCGCGTAGATCGGCTGCACGATCCCGCCGATCAACCCCATGTCGTGGTACGGCGGCAACCAGCTCACCGCGACCGAGCTCGGCGAGCAGCCGAACCCCAGCCGGACCAGCTCCGCGTTGTGCACCAGGTTGGCGTGGCTGAGCAGCACCCCCTTCGGCTCGCCGGTCGACCCGGACGTGTACTGCAGCAGCGCGGGCGACCCGGGGTCCGGCCGCGGCGAATCCCGTGCAGCCGCGCCGATGTCCGGCAGCCGGTCGGTGGCGATCGGTTCCAGCCCCGCCGGCGCCGCGCCGTCCAGCCCGGACACGGTCAACGCGAGCCGCGCGCCGCAGTCGGCGATCAACGCGCGCAGCCGGGGCAGCGTCCGCTCGAGCCGCGCCGGGTCCGGCGGGTACGCGGGCACCGCGATCGCCCCCGCGTACAGGCAACCGAGGAAACCCTCCACATAGGACCGTCCAGGCGGGTACAGCAGCAGCACCGGCTCCCCGGCGCCGCCGCGGGCCGACAGCGCCGCCGCCACCCGCCGTGCCGCGCCGTCCAGCTCGGCGTAGGTCACCGGCGCCGCGTCCTCGTCCAGAAACACGAATGCCCGATCCGCCGCGCGGTTTCGGGCATGCTGCTGGAGCAGATCGGGGACCGTGACCACCCAGGGAAACTATGACCAATAGGACATCCTGACAAGGCTTCGCGTCATCGGGTATAGGGATTACTACCGCATCGCTCAAGGCGCGCTATAGAAATGGTCCACAGTGGAGTGATCGGATCAGAAGGCGAAGACCGGACCGGTCGCCGCGCGCATGGCGCAGTTGTTGCCGTACTCGTGGCTCCAGCGGATCGGGCGGCCGCGCCACGTGCCCCGGGCGGCGGCCATGACCGGGCGGTACTCGAGGGTGCAGAGCTGCGCTTCGGGATCGCCGGGGAGCAGGTCGAGGTCGCCGCCGGCCGCGTCGAGGTCGGCGCAGGCCTTGGCGGCATTGGGATGGGCGCCGCCGGGCGGGTGGCAGCGCAGGCGGGTCAGCGCGACGGAGCCGTCCATGACGTTGCGGACGCTGAGGACGAGGGTGCTCGGCGGCGCGGCGGCGCTCGCCTCGCCGGCCGGTGCGACCAGGGCGAGCAGCACGGAGATTGCCGCCGGCAGGACGCCGGCAGACCTGGTCATGACTCCACTGTGGACTCTCACGGCGCCGGTGGGAAGGCCGGCCACCCGATCGGGTGGCGCGCCCGGTACGGTCGAGGCGTGACCGGGGAGCTGCACGCGCTCAGGGCCGAGCTCGTCGCGCGGATCCGCGACCGGGCCACGATCGGCGAGTCGGTGGCCGACGCCCTGCGCACCGTGCCCCGCCACGTGTTCCTGCCCCACCTGCCGCCGGAGTCGGTGTACCGGGACGAGGCGATCGTCACCCGGCGCGACGAGGCCGGCCGGCCGACCAGCTCGTCCTCCCAGCCGGCGATCATGGCGATCATGCTCGACCAGCTCGGCGTGGCGCCCGGCCAGCGGGTGCTGGAGATCGGCGCCGGCACCGGCTACAACGCCGCGCTGCTTGCGCACCTTGCCGGGCCGACCGGCGAGGTCGTCACCGTCGACCTCGATCCCGACCTGGTCGACCGCGCGCGGACCCACCTGACCGCGGCGGGCTACCCCGGCGTGCACGTGGTGTGCGCCGACGGCGCCGGCGGCTTCGCCCCGCGCGCACCCTACGACCGCGTCATCGCCACGGTCGGCGTGTGGGACCTCGCGCCCGCCTGGCTGGAGCAGCTCGACCCGGCCGGCCGCCTCGTCGTGCCGCTTGACCTGCGCGGCGTCCAGCGCAGCGTGGCCTTCGAGCGCGCCGGCGGGCACTGGGCGAGCGTCTCCGTTCAACCGTGCGGCTTCATGCGCATGCGCGGCCCGTTCGCCGGACCCGAGCAGCTCCTCGTGCTCGACCGGGACACCGAGCGGATGCTCACCGTCCCGCACGATCGCCCGATCGACCTCGACGCGGTGCGCGCCACGCTGTCCGAGGCCGCCACCGAGCACCCCACCGGTGTCTCCTTCGAGCCCGACGAGGTGTTCGACGGCCTCAACCTGTGGCTGGCCGTCCACGAGCCCCGCTGGTGCGCGCTCGGCTCGCCGGTCGTCGCCCCGATCCCGGCGGCGCCGGTCCAGGCCCAGGGATTCAACGCCACGGCGGGGATCCTCGACGCCGGCAGCCTCGCCCTGCTCGCCAGCCGGGCCGGCGAGCTCGCCGTGTTCGGCTACGGTCCGGACGGCGGCCGGCTCGCCGCCGAGCTGGTCGCCCGCACCCGCGACTGGGATGCCGCCGGCCGTCCCGGATCGGCCACCCTGCACGTCCGCGCCTACCCCAGAGCCACCGCGGCCGACCGACTCGACGGCGTGCTCATCGACAAGGTCCACACGCGACTCGCCCTGTCCTGGACCGCCGGCTGAAGGTGCCGTGCGTCTTTTGTGGTGCTATAGCCCCGGAAAAGACGCACGAGGAGCCGCGTCAGGACTGTTCAGGAAATTTTGGGGCCGCCGCACTGAATCAACTGAACACGGCGGCCTATTGTGCCGGCTCGGCGAGCGTCTTTTTTAGCCCGATCGGGCCCTTTTTTCTTGTCATTCTTCTTCCTATGCTCGGTCATATCCCGGTCGCCGATCTGCTCCATTGGAGTGAAAAGGTGCGCTCCCAACCACATCCGACCAGACACGACGCTACGGCGCAGCAATTTCTCGCGGCAGCGGCCGAGCTGATCGACACCTATCTTGAGGCCGGACCGAACGATGCGCGTCGGTCGGCCCGGTTGAGCCATATCCGGTTCCCGTCCGCCTTGGACTGGTTGCGTACCGACGATGTGATCGCGGTGGCCACCAAGGCGGGAGCGCGGCGGCAGGAGTTCTTCCGGCGCTGGGCGACGCGCGACGAGTTCCTGCCCGACGCCGTCGTCTACGCGCTGCTGCGCGACTACGACGGGGACGATCCCCGGCAGCACGTCCGCCAGCTGCCGAGCATTCCCGACACCACCGGTCCGGTGTCCCGCGGAGTGATCGCCGCCGCCGACGGCCTGCTCGCCGCCCTGGTCCGGCATCCCCGCAGCTACCTCATGCTGCACCTGGGACCCCTGCTGCCCAGGCATCCCGGGCTGTGGAGCGCGCTGCTGCCAGGGGCCTGCGCCGCCACCCGAACCTGGATCGACGCCTACCAGCGACTCGTCACCCGGCTCGACCTGACCATGCGGCCGGAGTGGACCACCAAACGCGTGGCCCTCGTGCTCCAGGCCATGCTGGACGGTTTCGTCCTGCGCTATCGCCTCAATCCCCACGACTACCCCACCTCCCGCTGGGCCGGCGCGAGCATCTTCGCCGACGCGGTGATCGCCTTCATGATCGGCGCCGTCGACTGGGACCTCACCGGCCAGCCCGGCCGCGCGGCCCTTGACAACCTGGTGCGACCGGCGCCGTTCATCCCGCATGCGCGCGGGCGTGGCGGGCGAGCCGGCGTGCCTCGCGCAGGGGCGCCGGCGTTCGGTGGCTACTGACGGCGAGCACGATCTCCGCGGCGGTGTCCGGGTCGGTCCGCCAGGCCGCGTGCACGGCAAGCGGCCGCCGCCCGGTCCGGGTGCGCAGCCAGTAGCCCACCGGTGAGCCGTCCAGGATGAGCGGGCCGCGGGCGCCGCGCCGGTCGGCCGGCCAGTCGCCGCTGGCCAGCAGCGGCCGGTGCGTGACACCGACGGTGGGGATGCCAAGCGCCGCACCGAGGTGGGTGGCCAGGCCGGCGCGCCGTGGGTGATCGCGCCCGGTGGCGTCGACCAGCAGGACGTCCGGCGGCGCCGGCAGTGCGCGCACGGCATCGGCCAGCACCGGGCCGAGCCGCATGGCGAGCAGGCCCGGCCGGTAGGCAGCGCCCGCCGCGCCGAGGACGGTGGCGTGGCCGACGCACCCGCCCGTGCCGGAACACCGCGGCGCCGGCCCACAACGGATCGCCGGCCGCACCGGCGCCGGTCAGCCCGCGCCGCGGTGCGGCGAAGCATCCGGCGACGCCGACGTCCGCGTCCGGATGCCAGGGCGGCGGATCCTCGGCGGCCAGCCGGTCCTGGACGGAGATCAGCTCCGGCTCGGTGCGCGGCCAGTCCGCCAGTGAGTCCACAGTGGATCCTTCGTAGCGCGGTTGCCCGGATGGGCAAGAGGATGTTCCCGAACGATGGGCGGCGCAAGGCTTTCGGGCGGGGGCGCCATCGCAGATAGTCGGGTTGGTGTGCCTACGGTCGAGGAGTCCGCGGTGATTCACGAGGTTGACCAGGCGTTGCGACGGTTGGTGCGGGACGAGGCGCTGAGCGGTTCGGACGTGGAGGTCGCGTTCGAGGCGCCGACGAAGGAGTGGGCGGCGAGGCGGAACGCGCCGACGGTCAACGTGTACCTGTACGACGTCCGGGAGGATCTGCGGCGCCGGCAGCGCGGGCTGCTCAACGAGTACACCGACGGCGCGGTCACCGCCAGGTACCTGCCGCCGCGCCACTACAAGCTGTCCTACCTGGTCACGGCGTGGACCCAGCGGCCGGAGGACGAGCACCGGCTGCTGTCGTCGCTGCTGATCGGATTCCTGCGCTACGAGGCGGTCCCACCGGACCTGCTCAGCGGATCCCTTGCCGAGCTCGGGCTTCCAGTGCCGATGACGGTCGCGCTACCGCCGCCGGAGGACCGGGCGTTCGCCGACGTGTGGACGGCGCTCGGCGGCGAGCTGAAGCCGTCGCTGGACCTGGTGGTGTCCGCCCCGGTGGAGAGCGGGCGGACGTTCCCCGCGGGACCGCCCGTGGAGGAGGGCGTCGCGCTGGACGTCGGCGGCGACGAGCGCGTGCGGCACCGCGTCTCGGCCGCGGACGGGACCGGCGAGCGGCGCGTCGCGATGGTCCGGGCGCACCGCGGGGACTCCTCGTGACGAGCGCCGGGCCGGTGCACCTGTTCGACCGGCTCGCCGGGCTGGAGCGGCGGATTCGCGACGCGGTGGCCATGCGCCGCAGCGTGGATCCCAACCCCGACGACCCGTTCCGCGGCCTTTACCTGTCTGACGACGCGATCACCGCGCTGTTCGACGACCGCCGGGCGCCGTTCGCCCCGTTCGCCGAGGCCGTTCCGGAGGGCATCCTCGCCCGGCTGGCCGCAACGGTGCCGTTGAGCGACCTGGACGTCGAGCTGCTGCTGATCGCCGTGGCGCCCGATGTGGACAGCCGGTTCGAGCAGTTCTACGGCTACCTCAACGATGACGTGACCCGGCGGCGGGCGAGCGTCGGGTTGGCGCTGCGGCTGTGCGGCGTCCCGGAGGCCTCGGCCGCGGGGCGGGCCCGGCTGGACGCGGACGCGCCGCTGATCACCTCGGGGCTGCTGACCGTGGAGGATCCGGATCGCCCGTTCCTGTCCCGGGCGCTGCGGGTTCCGGACCGGGTGGTCAACCACCTGCTCGGGGACACCCGCCCCGATCCCGCGCTGGTCGACGTCGCCCGGTTGGAGGCGTCCACTGTGGACCTGCCGGGGCGGGACCTGCTGGCACGGGCGCTCGGCGGGCGGGTGCGCCTGATCTACCTGCGGGAGCGGCCCGGCCGCGGCGCCAGGGAGCTTGCCGGCGCGGCGCTGTCGGCGGCCGGGTTCGACGCGCTGCTGGTCGACGCCGCGGGCCTGGCCGGGGGACTTGATCCCGCGGGCCGGACGCGCGCCCTGCTCCGGGAGGCGCTGCTGCGCGGCGCGGGCATCGTGATCGGCCCGGTGGACACCGCGCCGCCGCTGGCGGCGCTCGCCCATCCGGAGGTTCCGGTGATCGCGTACGGCGCGCCGGTGTGGGATCCACAGTGGAGCACCGAACCGCCGCTGCAGTACGACGTCTCGCCGCTGCCGGCGGCCGCCAGGGCCGCCATGTGGCGGTCCAGCCTGGACGGCAAGCTGGCGGACGGGGTGGACCCGGCCGGTGTCACCGCGCACTTCGTCCTTGCCCCCGACCAGATCCGGCGCGCCGCCGAGGCGGCCGCCATGTCGGCGTTCGCCGACGGCGACGCGGTCGGCACGGCACACGTGCGGGCCGGGGCGCGCAGCCAGAACGCCGCAGGGCTGCAACGGCTGGCGCGCCGCATCGAGCCCGCGGTGGACTGGGACGACCTGGTGCTGCCGGGAAAGGTGCTGGCGCAGCTTCGGGAGCTGGCCACCCGCGCCCGCTACCGCGACCGGGTGCTCGACGAGTGGCGGATGCGGCCCGGCGGTGGGCGCGGGCGCGGGGTGACCGGACTGTTCGCCGGCGACTCCGGCACCGGCAAGACGATGTCGGCCGAGGTGATCGCCGGCTCGCTCGGCATGGACCTGTACACGGTCAACCTGGCCACCGTGGTCGACAAGTACGTGGGGGAGACCGAGAAGAACCTCGAACGGATCTTCAGCGAGGCGGCCGGAGTCAACGGCGTGCTGCTGTTCGACGAGGCCGACGCGATCTTCGGGAAGCGCTCCGAGGTGCGTGACGCGCACGACCGCTACGCCAACATCGAGAGCGCGTACCTGTTGCAGCGCATGGAAACCTTCGACGGCTTCGCGCTGCTGGCCACCAACCTGCGGGCCAACCTCGACGAGGCGTTCACCCGCCGGCTCGACGTCATCGTCGACTTCCCGCCGCCGGACGAGGACAGCCGCCGCCGGCTGTGGGACCGCTGCCTCGGCGCCGCACCACCCCGATCCGCCGACGTCGACCTGGACTTCCTGGCCACCGCGTTCGACCTCAACGGCGGCCACATCCGGTCGGCCGCGGTGACCGCCGCCTACCTCGCGGCCGAGGCCGGCGCGCCGATCTGCATGGCCCATCTGGTCGGCGCGGTCGCCCGCGAGTACCGCAAGCTCGGCCGGCTGTGCCTGGAACGGGAGTTCGGGCCGTACCTGGATCACACGGTGCTGGCCTGAGATCCGCGGTTGCCCGCATGGGCAACCAGCCGTTCCCTCGGGCTCCGTCGCGCGGACTACTGGGGAATCACCGCTAGCCGCCAATATCGCTATACAGCACCGCGACGCGATGAATTTGGAGGCTCGGATGCCCACCTATCTCTCGCCGGGAGTGTACGTCGAGGAGGTCGAATCGGGATCACGGCCGATCGAGGGCGTGGGCACCGCGACGGCCGCGTTCGTCGGGTTCGCCGCGGACGGTCCCTTCGACGAGCCCACCCTGGTGACGAACTGGGGCCAGTACACCCAGATCTTCGGCGGCTTCGCCGAGGACTGCTACCTGCCCCAGTCGGTCTTCGGGTATTTCCTCAACGGTGGCACCACCTGCTACGTCGTCCGCATCGGACGCGGGAACGGGAACGGGAACGGCTCCGCGGCGGCGGGCCGGGTCGCCCTGCCGCAGGCACAGCTCGGCGGGTACCGGTTGACGGCCAAGGCGTTGCCGGACGGCAAGACCGCCGACCTGGCCGTCGAGGTGGCCGATCCGCAGGACGAGAACGCCGGCGACGACCGGTTCACGCTGCTGGTCAAGCAGGACGGCAAGGTGGTCGAGACGCACAACGTGACCACCAAGCGGGGCAAGGAGAACCTGGTCACGGTCGTACGGGAGAAGTCGAACCTGATCACTATCGAGGAGGTCACCGGCGGCATGGTGGCCAAGCCGGCCAAGGGAACCGTGGCGCTGCGCGAGGCGCCGCCGGAGCCGGCGGCGCCGCCCGAGCCGGTCAACCCGGAGGTCTTCGTCGGCGACGTCAACGACCGCACCGGGTTCGGCGGGCTGGAGGTGATCGACGACGTCACCATGATCGCGGTTCCTGACCTGGTGGGCCTCTACGAGCGCGAGCTGATCGACCTGGAGGGCCTGAAGGCCGTGCAGCTGGGCATGATCGCGCACGCCGAGCTCATGGGTGACCGGATGGCCATCCTCGACCCGCCGCCGGGCCTTTCCCCGCAGCAGGTCAAGGAATGGCGGTCCGAGGTGGCCGGCTACGACTCGAAGTACGCCACGCTCTACTACCCGTGGATCAAGATCTTCGACCCGACCAGCGGCACCAACACGTTCGTTCCGCCGAGCGGCCACATGGCGGGCGTGTGGGCACGCACCGACGGTACCCGCGGCGTGCACAAGGCGCCGGCCAACGAGGTCGTCCGCGGCGCGGTGGCGCTGCAGACCCAGCTCACCCAGGCCGAGCAGTCGGTGCTCAACCCGTTGGGCGTCAACTGCATCCGCTCGTTCCCGAACCGGGGTATCCGGGTATGGGGCGGGCGCACGCTGTCCAGCGACCCGGCGTGGCGCTACCTCAACGTGCGACGGCTGTTCAACTACCTTGAGGAGTCCATTCTCAACGGGACCCAGTGGGTGGTGTTCGAGCCGAACGACGACGCGCTGTGGGCCAGGATCCGCCGCACGATCAGCGCGTTCCTGGTCATGGAATGGCGCAAGGGCGCGCTGTTCGGGCTCACCCCGGACGAGGCGTTCTACGTCAAGTGCGACCGGGAGACCAACCCCGCGGAGAGCATCGACCTCGGGCAGGTCATCTGCGAGGTGGGCATTGCCCCGGTCAAACCTGCCGAGTTCGTCATCTTCCGGCTGGCCCAGCTGTCCGGCGGCACCAGCCTGGTCAACGAGTAAACCCACACACCACAAGGCGGTAGATCATGGCGCTTCCCGAACTCGACAAGGCCGTCGGCCACTCCTTCGGACTGGAGATCGACGGCGTGCAGATCAAGCAGATCTCCGAGGTGTCCGGCCTGAAGATGGAGCAGGACGTCATCGAGCTGAAGCAGAACACGCCCGACGGCAAGTATGTCATCAAGAAGCTGCCCGGCAAGCCCAAGGCCGGCGAGGTCACCCTCACCCGCCCGCTGACCGAGGACCAGAGCTTCGAGAAGTGGTGCAAGGACGCCCGCTTCGGCAAGATGGGCACCGCGCGCAAGGGCGGGGCGATCATCCTCTACGACCAGGAGGGCACCGCCTTCAAGCGGTACAAGC
>NZ_DASZCQ010000359.1:0-11121 GCF_035942955.1 Actinophytocola sp.
TCGGTCGGCTGGTCGACCCGATGGCGACCACGCCGACCGGCCGCTCCGCCCAGCCCCATCCGGCCAGCACGGTGACGCACGCGTCGAACAGGTCATCGGACACCGGACCGTCCTCAGTGGACGAGAACAGCTCGCGGAGCCGGTTGCCCCAGCCGATGTCGGTCAGCCGGCCGAGCGCCCGGCCCGGCTCGGCCGCCTCGGCGATCTTGCCCGACAACGGGACGTTCAACCGATCCATGCCGCTGGGCCACTGCCGGCGGGGCGACACCTCCACGCCCGGCCTGCGTAACCGTTCGGCGGCCACGGTCATGCCGGTGTCGGACACCTCGGTGCTCCACCGCCGGCCCGTGCAGTTGTCGCACCGGCCGCATGGCGCGGCGTGCGGATCGTCGAGCTCGCGCAGGAGGAACTCCATCCGGCAGCCGTCGGTCTTCTGGTACGCCAGGATCGACCGCTGCTCGGCCTTCCGCGCGGCCGCGATGCCCTGGTAGCGCTCGGCGTCGTACTCCCACGGCTGCCCGGTGGCCTCCCACCCGCCGCGCACACGCCGCACGGCACTGTCCACATCGAGCACCTTGAGCACCATCTCCAGCCGGCCGCGGGACAGCTCGACCAGAGGCTCGAGCCCGGGGAGCGACAGCGGCCGGCCGGCGCCGGCCAGTGCCGCGAGCACCTGGCGGACGACCCGCTCGGCCGGGAACGCCAGCGAGGTGAAGTAGTTCCAGATGTCGCGATCCTCGATGCCGGGCAGCAGCAGCGCCTCGGCCCGCTCGACCGCCCGCCCGGCCCGACCGATCTGCTGGTAGTAGGCGATGGGGGAGGGCGGGGCGCCGAGGTGGACCACGAAACCGAGATCCGGTTTGTCGAAGCCCATGCCCAACGCCGAGGTGGCCACCAACGCCTTGACCCGGTTGGCGAGCAGATCCTGCTCGGCCTGCTCCCGCTCGGTCGGGTCGGTCTTGCCGGTGTAGGCGGCCACCGCGAAACCCCGGTCACGCAGGAACGCGGCGACCTCGTGCGCCCCGGCGACGGTGAGCGTGTAGATGATCCCCGACCCGGGCAGATCCCCGAGCCGCTCGGCAAGCCAGGCGAGCCGGGCCTGCACGGTGGGCAGCGTGACCACGGCCAGCCGCAGGCTCTCCCGGTCCAGCCGGCCGCGCAGTACGAGCGTGTCACCCTGGCCGAGGTCGAGCTGGTCGGCGACGTCGCGCACCACCCGGTCGTTGGCCGTGGCGGTGGTGGCCAGCACGGGAACACCCTCGGGCAGGGCGGCGAGCAGCGTGCGGAGCCGGCGGTAGTCGGGGCGGAAGTCGTGGCCCCAGTCGGAGATGCAGTGCGCCTCGTCCACGACGAGCAGGCCGGCCGACGCGGTCAGCTCCGGCAGCACCGTGTCGCGGAAGTCGGGGTTGTTCAGCCGTTCCGGGCTGACCAGCAGCACGTCGACCTTTCCGTCCAATACGGACTGGTTGACCTGCTGCCACTCCTCGACGTTGGCCGAGTTGATCGTCGCCGCGTGCACCCCGGCCCTGGCCGCCGCCTCGATCTGGTTGCGCATCAACGCAAGCAGCGGGGACACGATGACCGACGGCCCTTCGCCCAGCATGCGCAGCAGCGCGGTGGCGATGAAGTACACCGCGGACTTGCCCCAGCCGGTGCGCTGCACGACCAGCGCCCGCCGGCGGCCCATGACCAACGCCTCGATGGCGGTCCACTGGTCGGGCCGCAGCCGGGCGCCGTCGCCGGCAAGGGCTCGGAGTCGTTCATCCGCGGCTGTGCGCAGGGCTTGCTCGTCCACGTGTCCACCCTGACGTATGGGACCGACGGTGGGCCAGGGGGAGATCGAACGAATGGTCCATTCGTTCGGGTTGGTCCGGGCAGGCCCAGGTCAGAGGCGCACGACCGGCTGGCCGTACGCTGATCGAACTATGTCCCATCAGGCACAGGGCAAGCGCATCGGGATCATGGGCGGCACCTTCGACCCCGTGCACCACGGGCACCTCGTGGCGGCCAGCGAGGTGCAGTCCCAGTTCGACCTCGACGAAGTGATCTTCGTGCCGACCGGGCAGCCGTGGCAGAAGAGCCATCAGACGGTCAGCCCGGCCGAGGACCGGTACCTGATGACCGTGATCGCCACCGCGTCCAACCCGAGGTTCTCGGTGAGCCGCGTCGACATCGACCGCGGTGGCGTCACGTACACCATCGACACGCTGCGTGATCTGCACGCCCTCTACACCGACGCAGAGCTGTTCTTCATCACCGGCGCCGACGCGCTCGAGCAGATCCTCACCTGGCGGGAGGCCGACGAGCTGTTCGGGCTGGCCCATTTCGTCGGCGTGACCAGGCCCGGGTACGACCTGCGCGACCACCACCTGCCGACCGGCGCGGTCAGCCTGATCGAGGTGCCGGCGATGGCGATCTCGTCCACCGACTGCCGGGCCAGGGTGGCGGCCGGCGAGCCGGTCTGGTACCTCGTGCCCGACGGGGTCGTCCAGTACATCTCGAAGCGCAAGCTGTACAGCGCATCCTGAATTCGCGAGCATGTCGCACTGGCAACCCCCGGTACTCTCGAGGAACTCGAAACCCGAGCACATCACCAGAGGAGTGACGTGGCAGCAACGCACGACGCCCGCCGGCTGGCCCTGGTCGCCGCGAACGCGGCGGCGGACAAGAAGGCCAGCGACGTGATCGTGCTGGACGTGTCCGACCAGCTTGTGATCACCGACTGCTTCGTGATCGCCTCCGCGCCCAACGAGCGGCAGGTCGGCGCCATCGTGGACAACGTCGAGGAGAAGATGCGCGACGCCGGCACCAAGCCGGTCCGGCGGGAGGGCGCCCGCGAGGGTCGGTGGGTGCTGCTCGACTTCGTGGACGTCGTGGTGCACGTCCAGCACAGCGAGGAGCGGGCGTTCTACGCGCTGGAGCGGCTGTGGAAGGACTGCCCGCGGATCGACTTCGACGCCGCTGAACCGGAACGGGGGGAGGGCGGCGCCTCGTGACCCTACGGCGGCTGGTGCTCTGGCGCCATGGCGAGACCGACTTCAACGCGTCCGGACGGATGCAGGGCCAACTCGACTCGGTGCTCACGCAGGTCGGCTGGAACCAGGCCAGGTTCGCCGTCCCGGTGCTGGCCCGGTTCTCGCCCGACCTGGTGGTCGCCTCCGATCTGCGCCGGGCAACCGACACCGCCACCGTGTTCACCAACGCCACCGGCGTCCCGCTGCGCATCGACAAGCGGTTACGGGAGACCAACCTGGGGATCTGGCAGGGCATGACCAGCGTCGAGATCGACGAGCAGTGGCCGGGCAGCCGGCAGGCCTGGCAGACCGATCCGACCTGGTCACCACCGGGCGGGGAGTCGCGGGTGGAGGTGGCCGCCCGCGCGTACGAGCTGATCGCCGACCTCGACCGCGCGGACAGCGGCGTGTCCACCGTGCTGCTGTGCGCCCACGGCGGGCTGACCGCCGCGCTCACCGGGCACCTGCTCGAGCTGCCGGTCACCGCGTGGGCCAAGCTCGGCGGCATCGGCAACTGCCACTGGACCGTGCTCGAGCGGCGCCTCACCAGCGGGCTCGCCTGGCGCTTGATCATCTACAACGCGGGGATCACCGGCTAGATGGCGACGGTGTTGTTGTTCGGTGACTCGCTGAGCTTCCACGGGCCGGACGGGCCGCATCCGGCCGACGATCCGCGGCTGTGGCCCAACATCGCCTCGGCCGCGCTGGGCGGCACCACCGAGCTCGTCGCCGGCTTCGGCTGGACCGCGCGGGACGCGTACTGGTCGCTGGTCGGCGATCCGCGCGTGTGGACGTTGCTGCCCAAGGCGGACGTGCTCGTGCTCGCCGTCGGCAGCATGGACACCCTGCCCTCGCCGCTGCCCACCTACCTGCGGCAGGGGATCCGCTACCTGCGCCCCGACCCGCTGCGCCGCTGGGTCCGCCGCACCTATCTGAGCGCGCAGCCGTGGCTGGCCCGGATTACCCGCGGCCGGCCCGCCGCGCTGCCGGCGGCGCTGACCGTGCGCTACCTCGACCAGATCCTGACGGCCATCCGCGCCCTGCGACCCACGTTGCCCGCCGTCGGGGTCCTGCCCCCGGTGCACCGCGCGCGGTCCTACGGGTTCGTGCACACCGAGCGCCCGCGCACCACCGGAGCGGTCCGGGCCTGGGGCGCCCGCGTCGGCGTCCCGCTGCTCGACTTCGCCGCCCTGACCGGTGATCACGTGCTTGCCGGGCACGGCAACCCGGACGGCATGCACTGGGGCTGGGACGCGCACCGGGTCGTCGGGGCGGCGCTTGCGGACACGATCCGCGCGCTGCTCTGTACCGATCTTCACCCGTAGGCTCAGCGTTCGTGCCCGTCGCCGTCGTCACCGACTCGACCGCGCACCTGCCGGAGGGGTTCGCCGACCGGCACGGGGTGCGGGTGGTCCCGCTGCGCGTGCTAATCGACGGGCGCGCGGTGCTCGACGGGATCGACATCGGCCCGACCGAGCTGGCCGCCGCGTTCGGGCGGCGGCAGACGGTGACCACGTCGAGGCCCAACCCGGACGAGTTCATCCCGGTGTACCGCGAGCTGCTGGCCAAGGGGGCGTCCGTGGTCTCGGTGCATCTGTCCCGGGAGCTGTCCGGGACATGGGAGTCGGCGCGGCTGGCGGCCGAGGAGGTGGATCCGGACCGGGTTCGGGTGGTCGACTCGCGCACGGCCGTGATGGGGCTCGGGTTCGCGGTCCTGCGGGCGGCTCACGTCGCCGAGGCCGGCGCGCCGGTCGCCGAGGTGGCGGAGGCTGCGGTCCGGGCGGCGGCGGGGACCAGGACGTTCTTCGTGCTGGAGACCCTGGAGTACCTGCGCCGCGGCGGCCGGATCGGCGCCGGGGCCGCGTGGCTGGGAACCGCGCTGGCGGTGAAGCCGGTGCTGCACGTGGACAACGGCCGCATCGTGCCGCTGGAGAAGGTGCGGACCACCGGCCGGGCGGTGGCCCGGCTGATCGACCTGGTCGTCGAGGCGGCCGGCGACGATCCGGTCCAGCTCGCCGTGCATCACCTCGCCGCGCCCGACCGGGCCGCCGAGCTGGCCACCCGTCTCGACGAGCGGGTCCGCGGCTCATCCGGCTGCGTGGTCTCCGAGGTCGGCGCCGTGATCGGCGCGCACACCGGGCCGGGAATGCTCGGCGTGGTCATCTGCCCGTGCTGAAATCCGCGATCGTCCCACACCGGTCCGACATTTTCGGCTGCCCGGCCGACGTTCGGCGCCGGTTGTCCACAGCGCAACCGGTTGTCCACAGCGGACCGCTCGGCGCCCCGCGACCGGGGCGCGCGGGCCTAGCGTCGTCGCCGTGCCCGACAACACCACGCGACCCGACTCCCCGGCCCGGGACCGGCTCGACCGCCTGATCAGAGCCGCGCGCGCCGGCCGGGCGGGCCGGGTCGACGACCTACCCCCCGACCAGCAGTGGATCGACGAACCCGCGGCCGAGCCCGGCCCCGTTCGGCAGGCTCCCGCGCCCGCCGCCGACCCCTGGTGGCGCCGCGGCCGGGCCGGCCGCATGGTGGAACGCTGGGTGCCCGGTGGCGCCCCGGCCGGCGCCCGGCGCCGCGTGCCGGTCTTTCTGCTCGCCGCGCTGGTGCTCGGCACGGCGGCCGGCATCGGGGTGGCGCTCTCCTCGGACGGCGGCCCGGAGCCGCCGCCCAACCTCCCGGCCGTCGCCGCCTCGCCGAACCCGAGCGCGTTCGAGCCGAGCGGCGCGCCCGGCGCCGGTGGCACGATCGTGGTCAGCGTCGTCGGCCGGGTCGTCCAGCCCGGCTTGGTCACACTGCCCGACGGCGCCAGGGTCGCCGACGCGGTGCGGGCGGCCGGCGGCCCGGCGCCCGGAGTCGACGTCAGCGGCCTCAACATCGCCCGCCGGCTCAGCGACGGCGAACAGATCTACGTCGGCATCCCACCCCCACCCGACGCCCAACCGGCCGGTCCCAGCGCGGGCGGCTCCGACAAGATCGACCTGAACACCGCGTCCGTCGCCCAGCTCGACACCCTGCCCGGCGTGGGAGCGGTCACCGCCCAGCGGGTGGTCGACTGGCGCCTCGCCCACGGCCGCTTCACCCGCGTCGAGCAGCTTCGCGAGGTCGACGGCATCGGGCCCGCCCGCTTCGCCAAGCTCAAGGATCTGGTGGTGGTCCGATGATCACCGCAACCATCCCGGCGACACGGCTGGACTGGCGGTTGGCGCCGGCCGCGGTCGCGGTCTGGCTGGCGACGCTGCTCGGTCTGCTCGTCGCGTGGTGGCTGGCGACGGCGATCGGCGCTCTCGCGAGCGTGATCGGGCTGTGGGTGCTGTGCGGCCGGCGCGGTCCGCGTGATCCGCCGGGGCGGTGGCTGCGCCTCGGGGTGGGCGTCTCGCTGCTGGCGTGCGGATGTGCGGCGGCTGTGGGCACCACGGTGCGGCTGCGCGAGGCGGCGCATGATCCGCTGCGGTCACCCGCCGCGCGCGGTGCGTCGGGCGCGTTCCGGGTGGAGCTGACCGAGCGCCCGCGCCCGGTGGTGTCGCCGGGGTTCGGCGGGCGGCAGGGCGGCGTCCAGGCGGTGGTGCTGCCCGCGCGGATGCGACACGCCCCGGTCGATGGCCGGGCCGTACCCAGCGACGGCGAGGTGCTGCTGATCGCGCCGGTCGACGGGTGGTCGCGGCTGCTGCCCGGCCAGGATGTCGAGGTCCAGGCCGTACTGGCGCCGGCGAAGCCGGGCGGGTTGACCGTCGCCGTGCTGCGCGTTCGCGGACCGCCGCACGTGCTCAGCGAGCCGGCCGTGTGGCAGCGCGTCGCCCAGGTGCTTCGGTCCGGGCTGCGCGAGACGTCCGGTGTGCTGGACCTGGAGGCGGCCGGCCTGCTCCCCGCGCTGGTCGTCGGGGACACCGACACCGTGCCGCGGCACGTGATCGAGCAGTTCCGGGTGGCCGGCATGGCGCACCTGCTCGCGGTCAGCGGCGCCAACCTGGCGATCGTCTGCGTCGCCGTGCTGTTGCTGCTGCGGGCGGTGCGGGTCGGTCCGCGCGGCTCCGCCGTGGGCGCCGGGCTGGCGCTGGTGGGGTTCGTGGTCCTCGCCGGACCGGAGCCGAGCGTGCTGCGGGCCGGCGTCATGGGCGGCGTCGGGCTGCTCGCGCTGGCGATCGGCCGGGAGCGGGCGGCGCTGCCTGCGCTGTCCGCGGCGGTGATCCTGCTGGTGCTGCACGACCCGGACATGGCGGTCAGTTTCGGTTTCGCCCTGTCGACGCTGGCGACGGCGGGACTGGTGCTCCTGGCTCCGCGATGGGCGGACGCGCTCGCGGGGCACGGTGTGCCGCGGGGCGTCGCCGAGGCGCTCGCGGTCCCGGCGGCCGCCCATCTGGTCACCGCGCCGGTGGTGGCCGGAATGTCCGGCCGGGTCAGCATGATCGCGGTCCTGGCGAACCTGCTGGCCGCCCCGGTGGTGCCGCTCGCGACCGTGCTCGGGGTGCTCGCCGCGGTCCTGGCTCCGGTCGCGCCGTGGCTCGCCGAGCCGCTCGTCCGGCTGGCTGGGCCGGAGGTGAGCTGGCTGCTCCTGGTGGCCAGCAACGCCGCAAGGGTGCCGGGCGCCGCGATCGACTGGCCGTCGGGCTGGTGGGGTGGCCTGTTGCTGCTCGCGATCATCGTGGTGCTGCTGGTCGCGCTCCGGCGCCGGCGCACCCGGGTGATCATCGAGCTGGGCCTGACCGCCGTGCTGGTCGTGGTCATCCCGGTGCGGGTGATCGCGCCCGGCTGGCCCCCACCCGGCTGGGCCATGGTGGCGTGCGACGTCGGACAGGGTGACGCGGTGGTGCTGGCCACCGCCGAACCCGGCCGGGCCGTCGTCGTGGACACCGGCCCGGAGCCGGGCCCGGTCGACGACTGCCTCGACCGGCTCGGCGTGGACAGCGTGCCGCTGGTGGTCCTGAGCCACCTGCACGCCGACCACATCGGCGGGCTGGCCGCCGTGCTCGCCGGCCGGGCCGTTGGCGCGGTCGCGGTCGGCCGGGCGCGGGTGCCGGACTGGGCGTGGCGGGAGGTGTTCGGCGACGCCTCCCGGGCCGGGGTGCCCGTCGTGCAACTCGCCCGCGGGCAGCGCCTTGCCTGGCCGGGACTGGCCATCGACGTGCTCGGCCCAGGGCCGGCGGAGGTGGTGCCGCGCGCCGGCGCGGACGGAACGGAGATCAACAACGGTTCACTCGTCATCCGGGCGCTGACGCCGGCCGGCCGGGTGCTGCTCACCGGGGACATCGAGCTGGCCGCCCAGGCGGATCTGCTCACCGCGCGGGCGGACCTGAGCGCCGACGTGCTCAAGGTCCCGCACCACGGTTCCCGGTACTCGGCGCCGGAGTTCCTCGACGCCACCAGGGCCCGCATCGCCGTGGTCAGCGTCGGCGCGGGCAACCGCTACGGGCACCCGAGCCCGGTGACGCTGGGCGCACTCGTCCGGCGCGGCGCTCAGGTGCTGCGCACCGACACGAACGGAGACACCGCGATCATTCCCACCCGAACCGGACCCGGCGCCGTCTCCCGGGGTCCGCCCTGACCGGGGTCAGCCGGCGAGCACCTCGCGGACGGCGTCGGTCGACGGGGGCACCACGGCGCGCGGGCCGATCTTGTCCTGGACCGCGTCGAGCGTCTTGAGGCCGTCGCCGGTGATCAGCAGGACGGTCTCGGCGTCGGGGTCGAGCTGGCCCGTCTCGACCAGCTTCTTCGCGGTGGCCACGGTCACCCCGCCCGCGGTCTCCGCGAAGATGCCCTCGGTCTTGGCCAGCAGCCGGATGCCGGCGACGACCTCGTCGTCGGACACGTCCTCGACCGCACCCGACGTGCGGCGCACGGCGTCCAGCACGTAGGGGCCGTCCGCGGGCGCCCCGATGGCCAGCGAGCGGGCGATCGTGTCGGGCTTGACCGGGCGGACGACGTCCAGGCCGGCCTTGAACGCGGCCGCGACCGGCGAGCACCCGGTTGCCTGGGCCCCGAACACCCGGTACGGCGTCGGCTCGACGAGGCCGAGGTTGCCCAGCTCCCGGAATCCCTTGTCCACCTTGGTCAGTTGGGCTCCGGAGGCGACCGGCACGACCACCTGCTCGGGCAGCCGCCAGCCCAGCTGCTCGGCGACCTCGTAGCCGAGCGTCTTGGAGCCCTCGGCGTAGTACGGCCGCACGTTGACGTTCACGAACGCCCAGTCCTCGTGCTCCGCGGCGAGTTCGGTGGCCAGCCGGTTCACGTCGTCGTAGTTGCCGTCGACGGCGATCAGGGTCCCGTCGTACACGGCGGTGGTCAGGACCTTGGCCCGCTCCAGCGAGGCCGGGATCAGCACGACGGAGTTCCAGCCGGCGCGGGCGGCCGCGGCTGCGACGGCGTTGGCGAGGTTGCCGGTCGAGGGGCAGGCAAGGACCGTGAAGCCGAGCTGGCGGGCGGCCGCCAGAGCGACCGCAACCACCCGGTCCTTGAACGAATGGGTCGGGTTGCCGGTGTCGTCCTTGACCCACAGCGACCGGATGCCGAGCGCCGCGGCCAGCCGGTCGGCCTTCACCAGGCGGGTCAGGCCGGGCTCGGTGTTCGGGTGCTCCTCCACATTGGACGGTACGGGCAGCAGCCTGCGGTACCGCCAGATCGACTTGGGTCCCGCTTCGATGTCCGCCCGAGTCACGGTGCCGAACTCGTAGGCGACCTCGAGCGGGCCGAAACACTCGGCACAGGCGAACTCGGCGGCCAACGGGATCTGGTGCCCGCATTCGCGACAGGACAGCGCGCGGGCCGGGCCAAGGTTGTACGAGGTGGTCGTGTCGTCGTATACACCGACAGATGTCATCGCGAGGTCTCTCCTCATCTGTCCCGCTGTGCGGGTCGGAATTGGCACCGTGGTCGTCGCCGTCCTCGCGAGATGCGATGTGTCGACGCCGGTTGCCGGGGCTTCTTTGGGCCGATCCCTCTGCCCCTCTGGATGAGCGGTATTCAGTTGTGGGCCGCCGGCGAGCCGGGGCTGACAACTACGCTACGGCACAACGCCTCCGCGCGGCCAACCCGGTGTCCAGGATTCGAGAGCGTCGTCAGCCAGGACCGCACGATGGAAGGGCCGTTCAACCCCGTCGGCCCGGTCTGGCACAGTGGCCGCCGTGACCGCCCCCGCCATCACACCCCCACCACTTCAGCTCGTGCTCGGCGAAGAGGAACTGCTCGTCGAGCGCGCGGTGCGAGCAGCACTCGACGCGGCCCGCCTCGCCGACCCCGCCGCCGAGCTGACCAGGGTCCGCGTGGCCGACCTCACACCCCCCGAGCTGGCCGAGCTGGTCAGCCCCTCCCTGTTCGCCGAGGGCCGGGTGGTCGTCCTCGACGGCGGCCATGAAGCCGGCCAGGAAATCGCCGCCGCCATCGCCTCCTACGCCAAGGCCCCCGCCGACGGCGTCACCCTCGTCCTGCTCCACAACGGCAGCGGCCGCAAACCCGCCAAGGACCTGATCACCGCGTTCAAATCGGCCGGCGCCACCCTCACCGAATGCGCCAAAATCACCCGCCCCGCCGACCGCGAAGCCTTCGTACGCAACGAGATCCGCCGCGCCGGCGGCAAAAGCGACGCCAACGCGGTCGCCGCACTGATCGACGCCGTCGGCTCCGACCTGCGCGAGCTGGCCTCCGCCGCCGCCCAACTCGTCGCCGACGCCGACGGCAAGATCACCGAGGAGGCCGTCCGCCGCTACCACCGCGGCCGAGCCGACGTGACCGGCTTCGCCGTCGCCGAGAAGGCCATCACCGGCGACGTGGCCGCCGCCCTCGAGTCCCTCCGCTGGGCCATGCAACTCGGCGTCCCGCACGTCCTGGTCGCCGACGCCCTCGCCGACGCCGTCCGCACCGTCGCCAAGGTCGCCGGCGCCGGCCGCGCCGACCCGTCCCGCCTCGCCGCCGAGCTCGGCATGCCCACCTGGAAAGTCCGCAAAGCCCTCTCCCAATCCCGCGGCTGGCACCCCGCCGGCCTCGCCGACGCCATGCAAATCGTCGCCGACGTCAACGCCGACGTGAAAGGCGTCGCCGCCGACCCCGACTACGCCCTTGAGCGCGCAGTCCTGCGCCTGGCGAGGGCGCATCGGCGGGGGGAGAGGTAGGGGCC
>NZ_DASZCQ010000360.1:0-4332 GCF_035942955.1 Actinophytocola sp.
GGGCTGCAGGCCGTGGTCGACGATCAGCCCGTGCACGCCGAGGCCCAGCCGGTGGCCGACGTGCTCGGCGGCGGCCGCGAGCGCCAGCGAGTCGGCGCCGCCCGACACCGCGACGGCCAGGTCGCCGGCCTCGACGCCGGCCTCGGCCAGCAGGCTCCGGACGGCGCGGCGGGTGTCCGCCACAGCAGAGTGCACATGCGGGAGGATCGCACGCCGTCAGCGGGCGGCGTCGAGGAACGCCCCGGACACGGTCACCGCCGCGCCGGACGACTCCGCGCCCTCGACCAGGACGGCGAAGGCGAGGTCGCCGCGGTAGCCGGTGAACCAGCCGTGCGTGGTGCTTCCGTCGCCGACCTGGGCCGTGCCGGTCTTGCCGAACACGGCACCGCGACCGGCCAGCGCCCGCGCGGTGCCGCCGGTGACCACCGCCCGCATCATCGTGCGGACTCCGTCGAGCACGGCCCGCGGCGGCGCCCGGTAGCCGGCGCTGACGGTGGTCTCCACGTCCCGCCACAGGCGCGGGGTGAGCGCCCGGCCGCTGGCCACGGTGGCCGTCATCAGCGCGACGCCGAACGGGCTGGCCTGCACGGTGCCCTGGCCGATGCCGTTCTCCACCCGCTGTGCCACGCTACCGGCCGGCTTGACGCTGCCGGCCTCGGTGGTGATGCCCGGCACCACGAAGTCGGCGTTGAGCCCGAGCTGGGTGGCGGCGTTGCTCAGCGCGTCGTCCGGCAGGTCGGCGGCCAGCCTGGCGAACGTGGTGTTGCACGACCTGGCGAACGCGGTGCGCAGCGGGACGTCGCCGAGCTCGAACCGGTTGTCGTTGGGAATCGTCCGCGGGCCGATCGCGGCCGTGCCGGGGCAGGGCAGCACGGTGTCGATGGTCGCCGCACCGGCCTCCAGTGCCGCAACCGCGGTGGCGATCTTGAACATCGAGCCGGGCGGGTAGAGCCCGTTGAGCGCCTGGGGTTCCGCGCCGGCGGCGGTGTTCTGCGCCACCGCCAGAATGTCCCCTGTGGACGGTTGGATGGCGACCAGCCGGGCCGGTAGCGCCGCCGATTCGACCGCGGCCTGCGCGGCGCGTTGGATCGGCACGCTCAGCGTCGCGGTGACCGGCCTGCTCGCCTCGCCGCCCGCGTTCCCGCCGACGGTCTCCAGCTCGGCGCCCGCCGCGTCGACCAGCACGACCTGCCAGCCGCCCGCGCCACCGCCGCCGGTCCCGGCGACTCGTGTCATCGGCCCGATCAGCAGTGGGGCGACTCCCGGGTCCACCGGCCCGGCCCCGCCCTGCTGCCAGACCAGCAGCGGGGCGCCGTCCCGGTCGAGCACGGCGGGCTGCCCGGTCTCCCCGGCCTTGACCGCGAGACCGCGGTCGGCGGTCAGCTTCGGGTGCACCAGGGCCGGCGTCCAGTGCACCCGCCAGTCCCGCAGGCCGACCTCGGCCAGCGGCAGCGTGCTGTCGTAGCCCCAGACCCGCTGCGGGCCGAACGTCCAGGAGATGCTGAACGGCGCCCGCGCGGTCGACCCGACCGGCGCGACCGGTCCGCTCCGCTTCGCGGTGACCGACGCCGGCGCCAGACCCCGCCATACCGCGGCGAGCTGCCGGGCGGCGCCGGCCGGGTCATCGGTCAGCGCGCCGGCGGAATCGGTGGCGCCCCGGGCAAGCGCGGCCAGGAACCGGTCGGCCACGTCGGCCGCCGGCAGCGGGGCGGGCGCGGCCGACGAGCCGGCGGCGGCCGGGGCGGGAAGGGGATCCGTCGGCCGGACCAGGACGACACCCAGGGCGACGAGGGCCACCATGAGCAGGCAACCGACGGCCAGGATCCACCGCTTCGTCCGTGGCGACATGTCTCCCCCAGAGATGTCCGTGTTACCCGTGGACGCGCCGTAACCAGGCCGGTGCGTCGCTGATCTCCGAGCGCAGCGGCAGCGTCTCCGGCGAGGTCCACACCGCGTTGAACCCGGTCATGCCGACCGCGTCAATCACCTCCCTGGTGAACGCCGCGCCGAGGGCATACTGCCGCACCTTGGCGTCCACGCCCAGCAGCGCGCGCAGGATCCGGTCCAGCAGGCCACCGCCGCGCCGGCGCGCGGTGAACCGCTGGCGGATCGTCGCGACGCTGGGCACGACGGCCGGGCCGACCGCGTCCATCACGTGGTCGGCGTGCCCCTCGAGGAGGGTGGACAGCGCGATCAGCCGGTCGAAGACGGCGCGCTGCTCGGGCGACTGCAGCACCTCCATCAGGCCCAGCCCGCCCGGCTCGCCACCCTCGGTGGTCCGCCTGCGCACCGCCTTGATCACCTCGGGCAGCCGGTTGAGCGCGCTGCTGGCGGTCTCGTCCAGGCCGGACAGGAACCGGCCCACCTCGCCGGCGAAGTAGCCGCGCAGCCACGGCACGGCGGTGAACTGCAGCCGGTGGGTGCACTCGTGCAGGCACACCCACATCCGGAAGTCGTCGGCCGGAACGTCGAGAGCCTGTTGCGCGGCAACGACGTTCGGGGCGACCAGGAGCAGCCGGCCGGGCTGCTCGGCGCCGCCGAACGGGTCGTACTGGCCGAGCACCCGGCCGCCGAGGTAGGCAAGCACCAACCCGGCCTGCACCCCCGCGCTGGTGGCCAGGACCCCGCCGAAGTAGCGGCTCGAGGGCACCGGCAGCGCACCCTCGGTGAGCGCCTCCAGGCCCTCGGCCGCCGCGACCACCCAGCCGTGCCGGTCGACGACCTCGCCGGGATGCAGCGGCAGGCCCTCCCCCAGTCCGGTCAGCGCCCGCACGTGGCCCTCGGCCACCGTGGTGACGTCGCGCAGCTCGGTGACCGTGTGCTCGGCCTCCGCGCGCGGGATCACCGGGCCGGGCCGCATCAGGCGGTGCGCGGTCGCGACGGCAAGGCCCCAGTCGACCGGCGACGGGCCGGGACCCGTCCCGTTGCCGCTCGCCGAGGAGCTGGTCGCCGCGCACATACCAGCGACGCTACCTGTGTTCGCGGCACGGTGTTGCTCGCGGTCCCGGTGGGGGCTTCCGGCCTGGCGAGGGTGGGCCGAAGGTCCGCCCGAGTGGCCGGACATACGCAACCGCAGGCCACCGACGCAAAAGTTAGGGCTCCCAGGCCTGCCCTCACCTTGAATGTCACCGACAGCCGCACTGTCGTAACGTCGCCGCGATCGCGTCGAGGGCCGGGCGGGCGCCCGCGGACTGGGTGCCGTTGGTCATCAGCGCGAAGACCAGCAGCCGGCCGTCGGCGTCGAGGACCACGCCGGCCAGCGAGTTGACCGCCGGGGTCTGCAGGGTGCCCGTCTTGGCCCGCACCCAGCCCCGGCCGGCGGCGGCGTCCGGCGTGTCGTAGCGGTCGGACAGGGTGCCGCTGCCGCCGGCGACCGGAAGCCCGCCGAGCAGCGGGCGCAGCTTGGCGGTGCGCGGATCCTGGTCCGGCCCGGCCGCCACGGCCAGGATCTGGGCGAGCAGGCGGGCCGGCACCTTGTCCTGCCCGGACAGTCCACTCGCGTCGGCCAGGCTCGCGCCGGCGGTGTCGAAACCGTTCTGCTGCAACACTTTCAGGATCGCCTTGCTGGCGCCGGCGAAGCTCGGCTCCTCGCCGGCGGCCCTGGCCACCTCGCGGGCCACGGTCTCGGCGAGCACGTTGTCCGACCGCTGCAGCAGCGTGTCCACCAGCTCCACCATGGGCGCCGAGCGCACCTCGCCGAGCACCCGCGCGCCCTGCGGCGCGGTCGCCTCGGCCTTGGCCGGCACCGTCGCGCCGATCCGGGTGGCGAACTCGTTGGCCAGCGCCTCGGCCGGGTTGGGGCTGCGCGGCGAGACGGGCTTGGTGGCGTCGGCCCGGCCGCCGTCGAGCATCGCCGGCACGATCGGCGCGATGTGGCCGCCGGCGACGTCCCGCGGATCCCAGGACGGCTCCATCCCGCCGCCGGCGTACCGGCTCAGGTCGACGTAGACCGTCTGCACCGCCGCGCCGCTCGCCTTGACCTGGGTGACCAGGTCGGACAGGTGCGCGGCGCCGGGATACACCGACTCCACACCGACCCTGAGCGAGGACAGCGTCGGGTCGCCGCCGCCGATGAGCACCACCTCGCCGGGATTGGCGCCGGCCACCACGGTCGTGGTCAGCTGCTCGGTGTGGTCGAGGCTGAGCAGCGCGGCCGCGGCGGTGAGCAGCTTGCCGGTCGAGGCCGGCACCAGCGGGGTGGTCGCGTCCTGCTCCCACAGCACGTCGCCGGACAGCGGGTCGAGCACGGCCCCGGTGAGCGTGCCGAGGGCCGGGTCGGCGATCGGCCCGGCCAGCGCGGCCCGCACGCCCGCGGCATCGGGCGCCGGGGCC
>NZ_DASZCQ010000361.1:0-13158 GCF_035942955.1 Actinophytocola sp.
GCGGCAGCACGGGCGCGACCAGCTCGGTGGCCGACCGGGCCGCCTGGCCGGCGGCCGCCGCGGCGGTGCGCACGATGAGGTCGGCCAGCTCGGCCGGGCGGTACCTGCGGTACGCGGACTCGTCGATGACCAGCCCGGTGAGTGAGCCCCGCGGTCCGACGGTCGCGGTGACCGCACCGTCCTCGCTGCTGGCCGACGCGCTCACCGACGCTAACGCCCGGTGCACGGCGGCCAGTTGCTCGCGGCTTCGCTGGTAGTCGGCGAGCAGCTCCTCGACCTGAGCTCGGTGGTCAACGGTCACGGCCACCTCCGCAGTGCACTTGAGCGCCGGGCTGTCGTTTGACGCCGCACACCCATCGCCGGTTCCCACCGGACCGGGTGATGTTAGCCGCCTTAACCGATGACTTTGCGCACCAACGCTCTGCGCACGCCCCGGCGCTCGACCACGGAGAAGCCGGCGGCCGTGAAGGTGGACAGGGTGCCGTGGTACAGCTCGGCGGAGGCCTTCTTCCGGCCGCCGGTGTCGACCGGGTAGCCCTCCACGACCCGGGCGCCGTGCTCGGCGGCGTACCGGACCGCCTCGTCGAGCAGCAGGCGGCTCACCCCGGACCTGCGCGCGCCGCGGTGGATGTAGAAGCAGGTGACCGACCAGACGCCGGACAGGTCCTCGTCGGGATCGACCGGTTTGGCCACAGTGGACCGTTCCAGCCGGCGGTACACCGGCCGGGGCGCGACGGCCACCCAGCCGACCGCGTCCTCGCCGTCCATCGCCAGCAGGCCGACCGGCTCGCCGCTGCCGGCCAGCTCGCGCAGCGCGGCGCGGTTGGGCTCGTACAGGCCGGTGCGAAACTCCGGACCGGGCAACCGGAAGAACATGCACCAGCAGCCGGCGTCGGCTCCCTTGGGCCCGAACAGCTTCTCCAGCGCCGGCCAGGTCTTCTCGGTCAACTCGAGCACGTGCACCGGCGTCACCCGCGCAGCGCCCGCACGACGCGGGACGGGCTGGGCCGCCCGAGCCGCTCGGCCATCCACGCGCTGGTGTCGGCCAGCGAGTCGAGGTCGACCCCGGTCTCCACGCCGAGCCCGTCGAGCATCCAGACCAGGTCCTCGGTGGCCAGGTTGCCGGTGGCCGACTCGGCGTACGGGCAGCCGCCGAGACCGCCCGCCGAGGAGTCCACAGTGGACACGCCGAGCCGGAGCGCGGTGAGCGTGTTGGCCAGCGCCTGGCCGTAGGTGTCGTGGAAGTGCACGGCGACCAGGTGCACCGGCAGCAGGTCGAGCACCCGCTCGACCTGTCCCGGTGTGGCGACGCCGATCGTGTCGCCGAGGGACAGCTGCGAGCAGCCCATGTCGAGCAGCCGCCGGCCCACCTCGGCCACCTGCTCCGGGTCGACCGGGCCCTCCCACGGGTCGCCGAAGCACATCGACACGTAGCCGCGGACGTCGAGGCCCTCGGCGCGGGCACGGGACACCACCGGGTCGAACATCGCGAACTGCTCGTCGAGGGTGCGGTTGAGGTTGCGGCTGGCGAACGTCTCGGTGGCGCTGGCGAAGATCGCGATGTGCCGGACCCCGGCGGCCAGCGCGCGGTCCAACCCGCGCTCGTTGGGCACGAGCACGGGGTAGCGGACGCCCGAGCGCCGCTTCAGCCCGGCGAGCAGCTCCTCGGCGTCGGCCAGCTGCGGAAGCCACTTGGGGTGCACGAAGCTGGTCGCCTCCAGCACGCCGAGCCCGGCGTCGGCCAGCCGGTCGAGGAACTCCAGCTTCACCGCGACCGGGACGATCGCCGATTCGTTCTGCAGCCCGTCGCGCGCACCGACCTCCCAGATCGTCACGCGTGCCGGCAACTCGCCGGGCGCCGGGAGGGGCGCCCGGACCGGCAGGCCGAGATCGCGAGCGGGCACGGACCTACCTGCGGCGGCGGTCACCCTGCGGCGGGCCCGGCTGGGTGTACGGCTCGGTGGGCTGCGGACCGCCCTGCACCGACCGGTAGTCGTCGAGCGGGTTGTCGTTGACCTCGCGGTAGATGTGCGAGTGCACCTTCTCCACGTTCGGGATGTCGTCGAACTCCAGCGGCTCCTGCGAGGACGACTCGATGATCAGCGTGCCGCAGCCGACGATCCGGTCGATCAGCCCGTGCTCGAACCGCACGCTGCTGATCCGGGACATCGGGATGTCGATGCCGGTGCGCTTGATCACGCCCTCGCGGGCCATGACCCGGTCGGTCGTGACGATGAAGTGCGTCGTGCGCCAGCGGACGAACGGCACGAGGAACAGCCAGACGATCAGGATGAGCCCGACCGCGCCGATCACGATGAGCCAGATGGTGTTCCAGGGCGACGCCGCGTCCCGGGCGAGGATGGCGAGCCAGACGCCGGCCGCCACCGTGACGATCAGGACGAGGTACGGCAGCAGCAGCATCTTCCAATGCGGATGCTTGTGGATGACGACCTGCTCGCCTTCGCTGAGCAGATCCTCGGGGTAGGCCACGGTGTTCCTCCCGACTAGCGACACCGCCGTTGACGCGGTAACCGTACAGCTCTCACCGCGCACGCAGGTGGACGACGTCCCCGGCGGACACCACGGACTCCGTCCCGTCCTCGGCCTTGATCACGAGCGCGCCGCCCGCGTCGACGTCCGCGGCCACCCCCGTCCGGTCGGTGCCATCCGGCAACTCGACCCGGACCCGCTGGCCAAGCGTGCCGCAGGCGTCCCGGTAGCCGGCAAGCACCCCGGACGCCTCCAGGTCCCCGCCCGCCTCCCGCCAGGCCGCCTCAAGCTGGGCGAACGCCGCCAGCACCGCGCCCGCGATCGTCGTCCGGTCGGTCGTCACGGCGCCGCACTCGGCAAGCGAGGTCGCCGGCAGACCGCCGGGTCCGGGCGGTATCTCCACCGGCGACCGCTCCACGTTCAGCCCGATGCCGACCACGACACCCGCTCCGCCAGGGACCGCCTCGGACAGCACGCCGGCGCACTTGGCCCGGTCCGGGCCGGCAAGCAGGTCGTTGGGCCACTTCAGCACGGCGTCCACGCCCGCGGCGTCCCGGGCCGCGCGGACCAGGGCGACCCCGGCGACGAGGGCCAGCCCGCCCAGCCGGGCCGCGGGCACCTCGGCCGGGCGCAGCAGCACGCTGAGGTACACGCCGGACGACGGCGGGGAGACCCACTCCCGGGACCGGCGACCCCGGCCGGCCGTCTGCTCCCCGGCGATCAGCACGCTGCGGTCGGGGGCGTCCCGCGCCGCGGCCGCGATCAGGTCGGCGTTCGTGGAACCCGTGCTTGGCACCACCTCCAGCGCCGCGTAGGGCCCGAACGGCGCCACCAGGGCGCGCTTCAGCTCATCGGTTCGCACGTCATGGGACACAGGAAATCACCGTAGTGGGATCTCCGAGAGATGGTGAACACTCCGGGGCCCGACCAGGATCGCCGCGCGATTAGGCTGCCTGCCCATGAGCAGCGCCACGCAACCGGTGGGGGAAGTGCCCGAGGAGTTCCCGGACATTCACACCACGGCGGGCAAGCTCGCCGACCTGTACCACCGCAACCACCACGCCGTGCACGCCGGCTCCGCCCGCGCGGTGGAGCGCCAGCACGCCAGGGGGAAGAAGACCGCGCGCGAGCGGATCGACATGCTGCTCGACCCCGGCTCGTTCATCGAGCTGGACGAGCTGGCCCGGCACCGCTCGACCAACTTCGGGCAGGAGAAGAACCGTCCGTACGGCGACGGGGTGGTCACCGGGTACGGCACCATCGACGGCCGCCCGGTGTGCGTGTTCAGCCAGGACGTCACCGTGTTCGGCGGCAGCCTCGGCGAGGTGTACGGCGAGAAGATCGTCAAGGTGATGGACCTGGCGATGAAGACCGGCCGGCCGATCATCGGCATCAACGAGGGCGGCGGCGCCCGGATCCAGGAGGGCGTGGTCTCGCTCGGCCTCTACGGCGAGATCTTCATGCGCAACGTCCGCAGCTCCGGTGTCGTACCGCAGATCTCTTTGATCATGGGCGCGAACGCCGGCGGGCACGTGTACTCGCCCGCGCTGACCGACTTCGTGGTGATGGTCGACCAGACCTCGCAGATGTTCATCACCGGGCCCGACGTGATCAAGACGGTGACCGGGGAGGACGTCGGGTTCGAGGAGCTGGGCGGCGCGCGCACGCACAACACCAGGTCCGGCAACGCGCACTACCTCGCCGCCGACGAGGAGGACGCGATCTCCTACGTCAAGGAGCTGATGTCCTTCCTGCCGTCCAACAACATGTCCGACCCGCCGGTGTTCGAGGGCTTCGAGGAGACCGGCGCGGTGGCCGACACGCTCACCGACACCGACCTCGAGCTGGACACGCTGATCCCGGACTCGCCGAACCAGCCGTACGACATGCACGAGGTCATCACCCGGGTGCTCGACGACGGCGAGTTCCTCGAGGTGCACGAGCTGTACGCGCCGAACATCGTGGTCGGCTTCGGCCGGGTGGAGGGCCACAGCGTCGGCGTCGTGGCCAACCAGCCGACCCAGTTCGCCGGCTGCCTCGACATCAACGCCAGCGAGAAGGCGGCCCGGTTCGTGCGCACCTGCGACGCGTTCAACGTGCCGGTGCTGACCTTCGTCGACGTGCCGGGCTTCCTGCCGGGCACCGATCAGGAATGGAACGGGATCATCCGGCGCGGCGCCAAGCTGATCTACGCCTACGCCGAGGCGACCGTCCCGAAGGTCACCGTGATCACCCGCAAGGCGTACGGCGGCGCGTACGACGTGATGGGCTCCAAGCATCTCGGCGCGGACATGAACGTGGCCTGGCCGACCGCGCAGATCGCGGTCATGGGGGCGCAGGGCGCGGCCAACATCGTGCACCGCAAGAAGCTGGCCAAGGCCGCGGAGGCCGGCGAGGACGTCGACGCGCTGCGGGCAAGGCTGCAGCAGGAGTACGAGGACGCGCTGTGCAACCCGTACGTGGCCGCCGAGCGGGGCTACGTCGACTCGGTGATCCCGCCGTCCTACACCCGGGGCTACGTGGCGCGGTCGCTGCGGCTGCTGCGGGACAAGAGGGAGACGCTACCGCCGAAGAAGCACGGCAACATCCCGCTGTAGGACACTGTGCGCATGGCAACCGAGCAGCGGCCGCTGCTGCGCGTGGTGCGCGGCACGCCGGACGACTACGAGCTGGCCGCGCTGACCGCGGTGGTCAGCGCGATCGCCGCGGCGGGTGGCGGATCGGCTCCGGAGCAGCGCCGGTCGCCCTGGTCGGATCCGCGGGCTACGCTGCGCCGTCCGATCAGTCACGGGCCGGGCGCGTGGAGGGCATCCGGTCTCCCTGGCTGACCGACCTGCTGAGGAGCCCTCGTGGTGCGCTCCGACCGGAACCCGTGGGTGGCGTTCGCCGCGCTGTGCGCGTGCTTCTTCATGATCATGCTCGACTCGACGATCGTCACCGTGACGATCCCGTCGATGCTGACCGGGCTGCGCGCCAACCTCAACGAGATCATCTGGGTGAACAGCGTCTACCTGCTGGCCAACACCGTTCCGCTGCTGCTGACCGGCCGGCTCGGGGACCGGTTCGGCCCTCGGCGGGTGCTGCTGGCCGGCCTGCTGATCTTCACCGGCGCCTCGCTGTGGTGCGGGCTGGCCGGGTCGCCCGGGACGCTGATCGCGGCGCGCGCGGTGCAGGGGCTGGGCGCGGCGGCCATGACCCCGCAGACGCTGGCGTTCATCAGCCGGCTGTTCCCGGCGGACCGGCGCCGCGGGCCGATCACGATCTGGGGCGCGGTGGCCGGCGTCGCGATCATCACCGGCCCGGTCCTCGGCGGGTTGCTGGTGCAGCGGCTGAGCTGGCGGTGGATCTTCCTGATCAACGTTCCGATCGGGCTGGCCGGCCTGGCGATCGCGCTGGCGTTCCTGCCGAACCGGCTGCCGCGCCAGCGCCCGCGGTTCGACGTGGCCGGCGCGCTGCTCGCCTCGGCCGGCCTGTTCGCGCTGGTCTTCGGCGTGCAGAACGGGCAGCACTACCACTGGGGCCCGGTGCTCGGCCCGATCGCGGTGTGGCACGTGATCGGGTTCGGCCTGCTGCTGCTCGCGCTGTTCGTCTGGCTGCAGCGGCGCCGGCAGCGCGCGGCGACCGAGCCGCTGCTACCGCTGCGCCTTTTCGCCGGCGTGTTCGGCAACGCCAACCTGACCCACGCCGCGCTCGGCTTCGCCACCACCGGCATGTTCCTGCCGCTGGTCATCTACCTGCAGACCGTGCTCGGCCTGACCGCGCTGCAGTCCAGCCTGCTCACCGCGCCGATGGCGGTGGCGGCCGGGCTGGCCGCGGCGCTGGCCGGGCGGCGCTGGGACCGGCTCGGCGCGATGCACTTCGTGATGTTCGGGCTGGGCACGCTCGCCGCGGCCACGATCGCGCTTGCCTGGCAGGCCGAGCCCACCACCGCCCCGCTCGCCCTCGTCCCCGGGCTCGTCGTGGCCGGGATCGGCATCGGCTGCGTCTACTCCCCGCTGACCAACGCGGCGATGTCGGCCGTGCCGGGTGAGCTGGTCGGCGCCGCGTCGGGCGTCTTCAACACCTCGCGCCAGGTCGGCGGCGTTCTCGGCAGCGCGGCCAGCGGGCTGCTGCTCCAGGTCGGCATCGCCGTTGCGGTCCCCGACGCCGCCCGCGAGCACGCCGAACGCCTGCCGCTGCAGTTCCGCGACCAGTTCGTCGACGAGATCACCAAGGCGGCCAACACCGCGAGCCAGTTCTCCGGCACCGGCCCCGCCGCGCCGCCCGACCTCCCACCCAACGTCGTCGAGTTCCTCCGCACCGTGGCCACCGACGCGTTCCACCTCGGCTTCACCAACGCCGCCAAGGCCACCCTGGTGCTCCCCGTCGTCGTGCTCATCCTCGGCATGATCGCCGCCGCCGGCCTGCGCGAGCCGACCCCAACACACGTCCAGCCCGAGTTGCACCCGGCGAGCGGCTAGGCTCGCCACCCGTGCGCCTGATCCTCGCCTCCGCGTCGCCCGCGTGGTTGGGCTGAGCAGAACCGAGAGACCTACGCCCGCCTGATCCTCACCTCCGCCTTCACGGCTGCGCGGGGGGCTTGCGGGTGAGGATTGTGCCGGCAATCTGAAGAGATAGCCGCGCTGCGCGCGCGGCGCGGTCATCACTTCACGGTCGGCGATCGGCGGGTTCAGCCGGGCCCGAGTTGCACCCGGCGAGCGGCTAGGCTCGCCACCCGTGCGCCTGATCCTCGCCTCCGCGTCGCCCGCGCGGCTGGCCGTGTTGCGGGCGGCCGGGGTGGAGCCGGTCGTTCGAGTGTCCGGAGTGGACGAAGACGCGCTCGCCGAGTCGCTCGGGGAGGTCCGGCCGGAGGAGTTGGTCGCCGGGCTGGCCGAGGCGAAGGCGCGGGCGGTGCTGCCGGAGGTGGCGGCCGACCATCCGGACTGCGTGATCGTCGGGTGCGACTCGATGCTGGCCATCGACGGCGAGGTGGTCGGCAAGCCGGGCACGGTTGAGCGGGCCCGCAAGCGCTGGGCGGCCATGTCGGGTGGGGCCGGGGTGCTGCTGACCGGGCACGCGGTGGTGCGGGTGAACGGCGGCCGCCCGGCCGGGACCGCGACCGGCACCGAGCGCACGACCGTCCGATTTGGACAGCCGAGCGAGCGGGAGCTGGAGGCGTACCTGGCCACCGGGGAGCCGCTCGGGGTGGCCGGGGCGTTCACCCTGGACGGCCTCGGCGGCTGGTTCGTCGACGGGATCGACGGCGACCCGTCCAGCGTGATCGGCATCAGCCTGCCGCTGACCCGGCGGCTGCTCGCCAGGGTCGGGGTGAGCGTGGTCGACGTCTGGGTCAGCCGGGACGGCCCCGGCACGGCGTGAGCTGGGACGCGGTGACGCGAACGGCCGGATAGCCCGGCAGCCGCTCAACGCCGGAGTAGGTCCTCGTGCACCCCAGGACGGTCCCGGTCAGCGCGAACACCTGCACGAAGGCGTCGTCGCAGCTTCCCGGCGCCGAACCGCAGTCGTGCTGCGCCGCGAGCACCTCCGGCTCGCCGTCGCCGTCGGCGTTGGCCAGCGCGAGGTAGCCGGCGTCGGACACGTACGGCCGCTCCAGCGCGCGCCACGCGTCCGAGCGCCCGACCACGACCTGGCCGGCCAGCCCGGCGCCGTGCCGGCCCTTGATCAGGCACGCCGAGGGGCCGCCGGCCAGGCACTGCAGCGAGTCCGTGGTGAGCGTCACGCCCATGTCGGTGATGGTGGCCTCGATCACCTGGCCCGAGTTCGGACCGCCGACGCGCAGCCGGCCGGACCCTCCCCCGTCGTCGACCACCAGATCGATGGCGGTGCCGCCGAGCGTGGTCGTGGCCAGCACCTGGCACTGACGCCCGACCCGGCAGCCGGACGGCCCGACGGCGCCCGTCGCGCCCGGCTTTGCGCTGGTCACGGTCGTGGTGGCGGACTGGGTGGCGCGCAGGCGGAGCACCGCGGCGCCGCCGAGCGCGCCGGCGGCGACCACCGCGGCGACCACCGCGGCCACGATCAACGAGCGCGGAACGCCACCCGCCATCTCGACCCCTCCCCGTGCCGGCAACACGCGATGCGCAAGTGTCGCCCGAGTTTGCCGTGATAGTGCATCAACCGGGAGTCCGTAAACTCCACCGGAGCGTGGTTTTCAGCCATGAGCAAGGAGGAAGGCGTGCGCAAGGTCCTCGTCGCCAACCGGGGAGAGATCGCCGTCCGGGTGATCCGGGCCTGCCGGGATGCCGGTCTGGCCAGTGTCGCGGTGTACGCCGATCCCGACCGGGACGCCGTGTTCGTCCGCCTGGCCGACGAGGCGTTCGCCCTCGGCGGCTCCACCGCAGCGGACAGCTACCTGTCCATCGACAAACTGCTCGGCGTCGCAAAGCGCTCCGGCGCCGACGCCGTCCACCCCGGCTACGGGTTCCTCTCCGAGAATGCGGACTTCGCCCAGGCGGTGATCGACGCCGGGCTCACCTGGATCGGGCCCGACCCGCAGGCGATCCGCGACCTCGGCGACAAGGTGACCGCCCGGCACATCGCGATGAAGGCCGGCGCGCCGCTGGTGCCCGGCACCCGCGAGCCGGTGGCCGGGTCGCACCAGGTGGTCGCGTTCGCCCGGGAGTACGGCCTGCCGGTCGCGATCAAGGCCGCTTTCGGGGGTGGCGGGCGCGGCCTGAAGGTGGCCAGGACGCTGGAGGAGATTCCCGAGCTGTACGACTCGGCGGTGCGCGAGGCGGTGGCCGCGTTCGGCCGCGGCGAGTGCTTCGTCGAGCGCTACCTCGACCAGCCGCGGCACGTCGAGGCGCAGGTGCTGGCCGACAAGCACGGCAACGTGATCGTGGTGGGCACCCGGGACTGCTCGCTGCAGCGGCGGCACCAGAAGCTGGTCGAGGAGGCGCCCGCGCCGTACCTGACCGACGAGCAGCGCGCGTCGATCCACAGCTCGGCCAAGGAGATCTGCCGCGAGGCCGGCTACTCGGGCGCCGGCACGGTGGAGTACCTGGTCGGCAAGGACGGCACGATCTCGTTCCTCGAGGTCAACACCCGGCTGCAGGTGGAGCACCCGGTGTCCGAGGAGACCACCGGGATCGACCTGGTGCTCGAGCAGTTCCGGATCGCGGCCGGGGAACCGTTGCGGCACACCGAGGATCCCACGCCGCGCGGCCACTCGATCGAGTTCCGGATCAACGGCGAGGACGCCGGCCGCAACTTCCTGCCGGCGCCCGGAACGGTCACCCGGTTCGTCGCGCCGGACGGCCCCGGCGTGCGGGTGGACGCCGGCGTCGAGTCCGGCACGGTCATCGGCGGCCAGTTCGACTCGTTGCTGGCCAAGGTGATCGTCACCGGCGAGGACCGCGCGGCGGCGCTGGCCAGGGCCCGCCGCGCGCTCGACGAGATGGTCGTCGAGGGCATGGCCACCGTGCTCCCGTTCCACCGCGCGGTCGTCCGCGACCCGGCGTTCATCGGCGACGACACCGGGTTCTCCGTGCACACCCGGTGGATCGAGACCGAGTTCGACAACACGATCCCCCCGTTCGCCGGGGCCGCCGAGGTGACCGAGCAGGAGCCGCGGCAGAGCGTCGTGGTGGAGGTCGGCGGCCGCCGCCTCGAGGTCTCGCTGCCGGCCAACCTCGCCGCCGCCACCGCAGGCGAGCAGGCGACCGCGAAGGCCGCTCCCCGCAAGCGAAGCGGCGGCAAGACCGTCGGCGCCTCCGGTGACGCGGTGACCGCCCCCATGCAGGGCACCATCGTCAAGATCGGCGTGGAGGACGGCCAGCAGGTCGAGACCGGCGAGCTGATCGTCGTCCTCGAGGCCATGAAGATGGAGAACCCGGTCACCGCGCACAAGTCCGGCACGATCACCGGCCTGGCCGTCGGCCAAGGCGAATCCGTCACGCAGGGCACGGTGCTTTGCGAGATCAAGGACTGATACGCCCACCCTCGCGAGTCGGCCGCCGGTGTCTGGACTGAGGAGCAGCGCAGGGAGCGAGCGACCGAGCAGCGCACGAGGGAAGACACCGGATCAAGGCCGCGAGCCGCCCGAGCGACGAACGAGCAAGGGCAATCCCACGCAGCCCGTACGATTTCTGGTGTGGAGATTGAGCCGTCGGACCTCCGGATCAGTGACGTCGAGCGGGAGGATGCGATCAGCAAGCTCGGCGAGCACCTGAGCGTCGGGCGGCTGGGCGTCGACGAGTACGGCGAGCGCACCGCGCAGGTGGCCGCCGCCAGGACCCGCGGGGAGCTGCTCGCCCTGTTCAGGGACCTGCCGGACCCGCGCCCGAGCTTCGGCCAGACGCTCGCCGCGTCCTCGAGCCTGGCCGGCGGCAAGCCGGCGAGCTGGGACGAGCGGCCGCTGGCGCAGCGGCTGTGGGCCGCGGCGGTGCCGCTGTCGGCGATCGTCGCGGTCATCCTGTTCTTCACGCTCTTCAAGGTCTGGTTCGTCTTCCTGCTGCCCGCGGCGGTGGCGGTGGTCGGCGGCGCCATCTGGGGTGAGGACTGGCGCCACGACCAGCACCGCTGGGACCACCGCCGGCGCCGTGAGCTGGGCCGGGGCGAGTAGCCGGCCCGTACGGAAATGTCGGTCCCCGGGACTAACGTTGGGCCGTGGAACCGGTCGAGATCAACTTGGGCCTCTACTATCTGCGGGCGTTGCGCGCCGACGAGCACATCGACGACCGGCCCGCGGTGCTCGAGGGGTTCGCCGACCCGGACACCCGGCGCTGGGTTCCCGGCTACCAGATCGACGATCTCGCCGACGCCGGCGCGTACATCGCCCGCCGGACGCGGGAATGGGCGCGGGACGTCCGCTACTCCTGGGCGGTCGCCGATCCGTTCACCGGCGAGCTGCTCGGCGAGGTCGGCCTCAAGGAGCTCGACCTGACCGCGGGCACGGCCGAGGCGGCGTGCTGGACCCATCCGGCCGGGCGCGGGCGCGGCATGGCGTCGCGCGCGCTGGCCGCCGCCTTGCGATTCGGTTTCGGTGCGGTCGGGCTGAAGTGCGTGGTGTACCGGCACTTCTCGAGCAACCTGGCGTCCGCGCGGGTGGCCGAGAAGTGCGGCTTCCTGGTGACCGACCAGGTCGAGCAAGCCGAGCTGGGGGACGGCACCGAAGAGCGAGTGGTGGTTCGGCTGCTCACCCGGGACTGAGCGGAAACATTGCGGTTTACGGAAATCTGGCCGAATCGTCGAATCCGAGCATCACTGCCGGATACAGTTGGCACACCATCGGTATCCGCGAGTACCCAGATCGGAGGACGGCGTGGGAGCAGGCAGTAACCAGGGCTCGGGTCAAGGACAGGGCCAGGGGAACGGCAACTCCTCGAACGTTCTGGTCGTCGAACCCGGAGCCGTGCCGGCGCTGCGCGACGCGTTCGCCGACGCCCTGGCCAAGGTGGACGAGCAGATCACGCTCGCGGACGCCGATCTCCGCGTCGCCAGGTGGGCCAACGACCCGGTGAGCACCGTGGCCACCACCGCCTTCAACGAACGCGCCGTCGACGCCGCCGAGTCCGCGCTCGGCATGCTGCGCGCCTACCGCCAGCAGCTGAGCACCGCCGTGGAGACCCTCGACCGCACCGCCGACCAGTACCAGGCGTCGGACGAGGACAACAGCGTCACGGTCGGCAAGCAGGAGGGAACGGGGGACTGATGCCCGAGCACGCGGACACCATCAGGTGGCAGGGGTTCAGCCACGAGGAGCTGTACAAGCTCCTGCACGAGGGCGCGGGCCCGGCCGCATCGGCCGGACCGTCCCGGCGCTGGGCCGCGATCGCCGCCACGCTCTCCGAGGTCGGGCAGGACCTGCGGGCGGCCATCGGGCAGACCGGCTCCGGCTGGACCGGGCGCGCCGCCGGCCGGGCGTACGACAGCCTGTCCGGTCTGGTGGACTGGGCCGGCCAGACCGGCGCCCAGGCCAGCGAGATGCGCAGGCTGGTCGAGGAGCAGGCCGAGTTCCTGGCCAGGGCGCGGGCCGAGATGCCGGTGCCGGACGGCGCGGCACCGGACGGCGCGACGCCGGCCGCCGCCGATCCCACCCTGGCGCCGGCCGCCCAGGTGATCGCCAGCCAGCAGGACAAGGAGCCGGTCGAGGCCGCCCGCGCGGCCGGCGCGCAGCTGGCGTCCGAGGTGATGGCCGCCTACGAGCGCGACACCACGGCGAACACCTCGGCGATGGCGTCGTTCTCCGCGCCGGCCGAGCTCGCCGGAGTCAGCGACGTGCAGCGCAACCAGCGGTCGGGCGTCCAGGTCACCACGCCGAGCGTGGCCGGCGCCCCGGTCCTGCCGCCACCGCAACGTGATCACGAGCCCGACCGCGGCCCGACGCGGCAGCCCGGCGGGTTCGGTGGCGGCGGCACCTGGGGCGCCGTGGCCGAGGTGGAGCCGTACCGCAGGCCGGTGCTCGAGCGGGGCTCGTTCACCGTCGCGGCACCCGTCAACGAGCCGATCATCGGGGCCACCCCGCTCGGGTCGTCCGGCGGCAACCAGGGCGCCAACCGCACCGGCAGCGGCCCGCGCGGCGGCCGCGGATCCGTGCCGTCCACCCCGGGGATCGGGGGAACGCCCGGCTTCGGCGGTGGCGGCGGCACCGTGCCCGGCGGCGGCCCGAACGTGTTCGACCCGCTCCAGTCCGCCGCTGCCGGCCAGGCGGTCGCGGCCACCGGGACG
>NZ_DASZCQ010000362.1:0-10783 GCF_035942955.1 Actinophytocola sp.
GCTCGGCGCCGCGCCGGGTGGCCGGCTGCCCGACGCGGTGGCCGCGGCGGCCAAGTCGGCCGGGATCGAGGTGGTCACCGAGCCGGTGGACCGGCACGGGGCCCTCGTGTTCGACGCGACCGGGATCCGGAACCCGGCCCGGCTGCGCCAGCTGTACGACTTCTTCCGGCCCACGATCCGGTCGCTGCACGCCTGCGGGCGCGTGGTGGTGCTCGGCACGCCGCCGGAGGCCACCGAAAACCCGGCGGAGCACACCGCGCAGCGGGCGCTGGAGGGCTTCACCCGCTCGGTCGGCAAGGAGCTCGTCCGCGGGTCGACCGCGCAGCTGGTGTACGTGGCGCCGGGGGCGGAGGGCGCCATCGAGTCGACGCTGCGCTTCCTGCTGTCCGCCAGGTCGGCCTACGTGTCCGCCCAGGTGATCAGGATCGGCAGCTACGGCACCGAGGCGACGGAGCCGGACGACTGGGAGAAACCCCTGTCCGGCAAGGTCGCCCTGGTGACCGGCGCGGCACGGGGGATCGGCGCGGCGATCGCCGACGTGCTGGCCCGTGACGGCGCGCACGTGGTCGCGCTGGACGTGCCCGCACAGGGCGCCGAACTGTCCACTGTGGCCAACCGGGTGCGGGGTTCGGCGCTGCAGATGGACATCACCGCGCCGGACGCGCCCGCGCGGCTGACCGACTACCTCGGGTCGCGACACGGCGGCGTGGACATCGTTGTGCACAACGCGGGAATCACCAGGGACAAGAAGCTGGCCAACATGAAGGAGTCCGCCTGGGACGCGGTGCTCGCGGTGAACCTGATCTGCCAGCCGGTTGTCAACGACGCGCTGATCGAGTCGGATCTGCTGCAGCGCAACGGAAGGATCATCGGGGTGTCGTCGATCGCCGGAATCGCCGGCAACACCGGGCAGACCAACTACGGCACCACCAAGGCCGGCGTGATCGGCATGGTGCACGCCTACGCGCCGGTGCTGGCCGAGCGGGGCTCGACGATCAACGCGGTGGCGCCCGGCTTCATCGAGAC
Source organism: Actinophytocola sp. (assembly GCF_035942955.1). GTDB lineage: Bacteria > Actinomycetota > Actinomycetes > Mycobacteriales > Pseudonocardiaceae > DASYTH01. The sequence continues at coordinate 1,027 of NZ_DASZCQ010000362.1, forward strand.
GCGGATGACCGCGGCCGTGCCGCTGGTGATCCGCGAGGTCGGCCGGCGGATGAACAGCCTCGCCCAGGGCGGGCTGCCGGTCGACGTGGCGGAAACCATCGCCTGGTACGCCAATCCGGCGTCCGGCGCGGTCAACGGCAACGTGGTCCGGGTCTGCGGCCAGAGCCTGCTGGGAGCCTGAGATGCCCGAGCTGACCGCCACCCCGAACCTCACCGCCCTGTTCGGCAAGGCGGTGCTGACCGGCTTCACCCGCAGGGGCACGCGGCTGCCGGACACCGTGTACGAGCAGCCGAACGTCTCCGTCGACCGGACGCACCTGGCCCGCTACGACCGGGTCTGCGAGTTCCGGCTCACCGACGAGCTGCCGGTCACCTACCCGCACGTCCTGGCCTTTCCCTTGCAGGTCAAGCTGATGACCGACCCCGGGTTCCCGTTCCCGCTGATCGGCTCGGTGCACCTGGCCAACCGGATCATCCGGATCCGGCCGCTGCGGGTCGACGAGCGGCTCACGCTGCGGGTGCACGTGGAGAACCTGCGCGACCACGCCAGGGGCAGGCAGTTCGACATGATCAGCGAGGTGCTCGTCGCCGGCGAGCCGGTGTGGACCGGCGTGAGCACGTATCTGCGCCGCGGCGGCGGATCCGGCGCGGAGAAGGCGAGGGAGCGGGTCGAGCCGCCCGAGCCGACCGCGGTCTGGCGGGTGCCGGGGAACATCGGCCGGCGCTATGCGGAGGTGTCCGGCGACCGCAACCCGATCCACCTGCACCCGCTGGCCGCCCGGCTGTTCGGCTTCCCGAGGGCGATCGCGCACGGGATGTGGACCAAGGCGCGCTGCCTCGCCGCGTTCGAGGGCCGGCTGCCGGAGGCGTACACGGTCGACGTCCGGTTCAAGCTGCCCGTGCTGCTGCCGGCAAGGACCGGGTTCGCGGCGTCCACAGTGGACCAAGGTTGGGGGTTCGAGCTGTTCGACGCCCGCACCGGGAGGCCGCACCTGGCGGGGACGGTCACGCCTGGCGCCTGACCAGCGCCACGATAGCCGTCGCCTGGGTGCAGCGGACGATCGCCCACGGGCGGACCCGCCCGCCGAGCCCGGGTGGCTCAGTCCCCGGCGTCCCGGAGCATCCTGGCCGCCTGCTCGGGGACCACGTCGTTGAGGAAGGCGCCCATGCCGGCCTCGGAGCCGGCCAGGTACTTCAGCTTGCCGGGCGCCCTGCGGATGCTGAACAGCTGCAGGTGCAGGTAGCCGAGGTCGCGGCCGGCCCGGACCGGGGCCTGGTGCCAGGCGGACACGTACGGCAGGGGAGTGTCGAACACGTGCCGGAACCGGTTGAGCACGTCGATGTAGAGCGGGCAGAACGCGGCGCGCTGCTCGGTGTCCAGCGCCGCGATGTCGGGAACCTTGCGGTGCGGGAAGAGGTGGACCTCGAACGGCCAGCGCGCGGCGGCGGGCACGAACGCCGTCCACAGCTCGTTGGCCGCGACCACCCTGGTCCCGGCCGCGCGCTCGGCGGCCAGCACGTCGGCGAACAGGTCGCCGCCGGTGTGCCGGCGCGCGGCGTCGAGCATCTGCCGGGTGCGCGGCGTGACGTACGGGTAGGCGTAGATCTGCCCGTGCGGGTGGTGCAGGGTCACGCCGATCTCCTCGCCGAAGTTCTCGAAGCAGTACACCTGCTCGACGTTGGGCAGCGAGGAGAGCTCGGCGGTGCGGTCGGCCCAGGCCTCCATGACGGTCTCGGCCTGCTCGACGGGCAGCGTGGCGAACGAGGCGTGGTGGTCGGAGGTGAAGCAGACGACCTCGCACCGCCCGCGCGGGTGGCGAAGCGACGGGAAGCGGTTCTCGAACACCGCGACCTCGTAGTCCGCGGCCGGGATCTCGGTGGCCCGGCCGGGCTGCGACGGGCACAGCGGGCACTCGTCGGTGGGCGGGAGGTGGGTCCGGTCCTGCCGGTGCCCGGCGACGACCACCCACTCGTCGAGCAGCGGGTCGTAGCGCAGCTCGCTGGCCGGGGGCGGGTCGGCCAGGTGCCTGGTGTCCGGCGCCGTGCGGTCGACGTCCTCCCGGCGGTCGAAGTAGATCAGCTCACGACCGTCGGCAAGCCGGACATGGGTGCGCTTCACCATCCGGAGCATGTTTCCCGTCGACCCAAATGTCAACACTATCCAACAGAGTCCAACCTACCCGGCCCAACGGGGTGTCGGCGACTGTCCAATCGTTACTTGACGAGCGTCTGGTAGTGGTCGATATTGTTCGAATCTGTTCGAACGTCAAAGGAGATGCAGCATGTCGGACTCCTTCTCCCGCCGATCGGCCCTCCGGCGCCTTGGCGGTGCCGCCGTGCTGGCCGTCACGCCGGGTGCCCTGCTCGCCGCGTGCAGCAGCGGTGACCAGGGTGGCGGCGCGCCGAGCGGCTCCGGCTCCGGCGGCGGCAACCCGACAGGGCCCATCACGTTCGGCTCGAACTACTCCGACGCGGCGCCGAAGGACGCGTTCGCCGCGCTGACCCAGGCCGCGTCCACCAAGACCGGGGTCCAGGTCACGATCAACACGGTCGACCACAACACGTTCCAGAACAACATCAGCAGCTACCTGCAGGGCACGCCGGACGACCTGGCCACCTGGTTCGCCGGCTACCGGCTGCAGTTCTTCGCCGCGCAGAACCTGCTCGAACCGATCGACGACGTCTGGGAGAAGATCGGCGGCAACTTCAACGACGCCACCAAGAGCCTGTCCAAGGGCATCGACGGCAAGTACTACCTGGTGCCGATCTACAACTACCCGTGGGTGGTCTTCTACAACAAGAGCGTGTTCCAGCAGCGGGGCTACACCGTCCCCAAGGACTGGGACGCGTTCATCGCGCTGTGCAAGCAGATGCAGACCGACGGCCTGATCCCGCTGGCGTTCGCCGAGAAGGACGGCTGGCCCGCGTTGGGCACCTTCGACATCCTCAACCTGCGGATCAACGGCTACGAGTACCACATCAAGCTGATGAAGCACGAGGTGCCGTGGACCGACAAGGGCGTCACCGCGGTGTTCGACAAATGGCGTGAGCTGATGCCGTACCTGCAGAACGGCGCCAACGGCCGGATCTGGCAGGACGCCGCCAAGGCGCTGGAGAACAAGCAGGCCGGCATGATGTTCCAGGGCTCCAACCAGGTTGCCGCCAACTACGCCGAGGCCAACCTCGCCGACCTCGACTTCTTCCCGTACCCGGTGATCAACAGCGAGCACGGCCAGGACTACATGGACGCCCCCACCGACGGCTTCATGCTGCCGAAGAAGGCCAAGAACAAGGACGCGGCCAAGAAGATCCTGGAGTACCTCGGCACCGCGGACGCCGAGTCGACCTTCCTCAAGACCGACCACTGGGACGTGGGGGTGGCCAACGGGCTGGTCGCGCCGACGTACAACGAGATCCAGAAGAAGTCGGTCCAGGCGATCAGCGACTGCAAGGCGGTCGCCCAGTTCATGGACCGGGACACCGTGCCGGACATGGCCACCGCGATGATCAAGCTGATCCAGGGCTTCATCGACAACCCGGCCCCGGCTACGGTCGAGGCACTGCAGAAGAGCGCGGAGGACCAGGCGAAGACGATCTTCACCACCTGATGGTCGCTACCACCGATCGCGTGACCGGCCCGCCGGCGGCGCCGCGGCGCCGCCGCTGGCGGGGTGCCCGCACGCTGTCCACACGGGACAAATGGGTCCTTGCCGGGCTGCTCGGCATCCCGCTGCTGCTGGACCTGGCCTTCGTCTGGATCCCGGCGCTCGGCTCCGTGCTGCTGTCGTTCACCAAGTGGACCGGTGTGGGCAGCATCAGCCTGCAACCGTGCGGGAGCCGGCCGACCCTGCCCGGCATCCCGGAGCCCGGGTGCGTCTACGGCGTGCAGAACTACAACCAGGCGTTCACCGTCTACCCGGACTTCTGGCCCGCGGTGCTGCACAACGCGATCTGGCTGCTGGTCTTCATCGTGCTGGCGACCCCGCTGGGCATGCTGCTCGCGGTGATCATCGACCGCGGCATCCGGGGCAGCCGGATCTACCAGAGCGTGCTGTTCCTGCCGGTCATGCTCTCGCTCGCGCTGATCGGCATCATCTGGGAGCTGATCTACTCGCCGAACTACGGGTTGCTCAACTCGATCATCGGGCGGACCAGCAACGAGAACCTCATCGACTGGCTCGGCGATCCGAACCTCAACCTGTGGGCGATCCTGGTCGAGGCGACCTGGCGCCAGGCCGGCTACGTGATGGTGCTCTACCTGGCCGGGCTCAAGGCGCTGGATCCCGCGCTGCGCGAGGCGGCGCTGGTCGACGGGGCGAACGCCTGGCAGTCGTTCTGGCGGGTCACCTTCCCGGTGCTCAAACCGATCAACATCGTCATCCTGGTGGTGACGGTGATCGAGTCGCTGCGCGCGTTCGACCTGGTGTACATCAGCAGCAAGGGAAACGTGCTCAACGGGCTGGAGCTGCTGTCGGTCCTGGTGACCCAGAACATCGTCGGTGAGACGCAACGCATCGGCTTCGGCTCCACCCTCGGCGTCGTGCTGCTGGTGATCTCCCTGGTGCCGATCTCGATCTTCCTGTACCAGGTCTTCCGGAAGGAGGCCCGGACATGACCACCGTGACGGCTACCGAGAAGGTCATCGAGCCCGTCGTGCGGCGGGGATCCGAGCCGCGGCGGCGATCCGACGTCGGCCGGGTCCTCACCCAGGTGTTCATGATCGTGATCACCCTGGCCTGGATCACACCGATCCTGTTCGCGCTCTACGTGGCGCTGCGGCCGATCGAGGAGACCAACCGGGACGGCTACGTCTCGCTCGCCGACCGCCTGACGCTGGCGAACTTCACCAACGCCTGGCGGCAGTCGGAGATGTGGACGTTCTTCCTCAACTCGGTGTACATCACCGTGCCCGCGGTCATCCTCACGCTGCTGCTGGCGTCCATGGTGGCCTTCGTCGTGGCCCGGCTGAACTTCAAGTTCAACATCGCCATGCTGATCCTGTTCACCGCGGGAAACCTGCTGCCGCAGCAGGTGATCATCACTCCGCTGTACCGGCTGTACCTGGCGATCCCGCTGCCGGGCTTCCTGAGCGAGAGCGGGCTGCTCTACAACTCCATCTTCGGCCTGATCGTCATCAACGTCTCGTTCCAGCTGGGCTTCTGCGTGTTCGTGCTGAGCAACTACATGAAGACCATCCCGCCCGAGATCGACGAGGCGGCCATCGTCGACGGCGCCTCGCTGTGGACCAGGTACCGGCGGCTCACGCTGCCGCTGTGCCGACCGGCGCTGGCCGCCCTGGCCACGCTGCTGACCACCTGGATCTACAACGACTTCTTCTGGGCCATCACGCTGATCTCCACGGGCAACCGGCGCCCGATCACCTCGGCGCTGGCCAACCTCCAGGGCCAGTTCGTGGCCAACCAGAACATGATCGCCGCGGCCGCGCTGATCGCCGCGATTCCCACCCTGGTGGTGTTCGTGTTGCTGCAGAAGCAGTTCATCCGCGGGCTGGCGCTCGGCGCGACGAAGGGTTAGCGCGGCCGGCCTACGGGCAATAGGCCGACCGCGTACAACGGCAACGAAGCCGATCGGAGGGCACACATGCGAAGAATCCTCGCCGGTCTCGCCGCCGCAAGCATGGTAGTCGGAATGACCGCGGTGTCCACAGTGGCCACCCAGGTCGCCATGCCTGCCCCGGCCTACGCACTGCCCGATGGGCTGGCGCTGACGCCGCCCATGGGGTTCAACAACTGGAACACCACCCATTGCAGCGGCACGTTCAACGAGCAAATGATCGTCGGGATCGCCGACCTGTTCGTGGAGAAGGGACTCAAGGAGGCCGGCTACGAGTTCGTCAACATCGACGACTGCTGGGCGCTGCCGGCCCGCGACCCGGTCAGCCAGCGGCTGGTCCCCGACCCGGCCAGGTTCCCGCGCGGGATCAAGTGGCTAGCCGACTACGTGCACGGCAAGGGGTTGAAGTTCGGCATCTACACCAGCGCCGGCACGAAGACCTGCAACAGCCTCGGCTTCCCCGGCGGGCTCGGGTTCGAGGAGCTCGACGCGCGGACCTTCGCCGAGTGGGGCGTCGACTACCTCAAGTACGACAACTGCAACAACCAGGGCGTGCCGGCACTGGAGCGGTACCCGAAGATGCGCGACGCGCTCAAGGCCACCGGCCGGCCGATCGTGTACAGCATCACAGAGTGGGGCCAGAACCGGCCGTGGGAGTGGGGCGCCGACGTCGGCCACCTGTGGCGGACCACCGGCGACATCAGCGACAACTTCGGCTCGATGCTGTCCATTATGAAGTTGAACGCGCCGCTGGCCGAGTTCGCCGGGCCGGGCCACTGGAACGACCCGGACATGCTGGAGGTCGGCAACGGCGGGATGACCGACACCGAGTACCGCTCGCACTTCAGCCTGTGGGCGATCATGGCGGCGCCGCTGCTGATCGGCTCGGACCTGCGCCGGGTGAGCCCGGCGACGTACGACATCCTGCTCAACCGCGAGGTGATCGCGGTCGACCAGGATCCGCTCGGCCGGCAGGGACGCATGCTGTCCAATCAGGACGGTCTGTGGACGTTCGCCAAGCCGCTGGCCAACGGCGACGTCGCGGTGGCGCTGTTCAACGAGACCTCGGCCCCGGCCACGATCAGCACCACGGCGTCGGCGATCGGCCTGCCGGCGAGTCCCGGCTACATCATGCGCGACCTGTGGTCGCACACCGCGGCCGAGACCGCGGGCGTGATCGCGGCCGGCGTCCCGTCGCACGGCACCGCGATGTTCCGGGTGTCGGCCGACCCGCGGTGGGGCAAGCTGCCCGCGGCGACCAGCTTCGCCGGCAGCGCGACCACCCCGGCGGAGGGCACGGCCGGCCGGTACATCGTGCCGGGCAAGCCGGTTCCGGTCAGCGCCACGCTGATCAACCACGGCCGCAAGCCGGTGCTGCTGCCCCGGCACGCGATCACGCTGCCGGACGGCTGGACCGCGACCCCGACCGGACCGCTTGAGGACTGGGTGCTCAACACCGAGGAGCGGCTGGCCGGCGGCTGGACCGTGACCCCGGCGCCGAACGCCCCGCCGGGGGCGCACGAGCTGACCGTGACCACGGCCTACCGGGAGGGCAGCGAGATCTTCTCCAAGAGCGCGGTGATCCGGCTGGTGGTGCCCGGGGTTCCCCCGCCGGCGACGGGTTTCGTCAGCGACGCGCGCTGGCTGGAGGCGGCCAACGGCTGGGGTCCGGTGGAGCTCGACCGGTCAGTCGGCGAGCGGCCGGCCGGGGACGGGCGGGTGATCACGATCGCCGGGGTGCAGTACGCCAAGGGCCTCGGCACGCACTCGCCGGCCGCGATCATGTACTTCACCGCCGGCCGGTGCGCCTCGCTGGTCACCGACGTGGGTGTGGACGACGAGAAGCGCGGCAACCGGGCCGGCTCGGTCACCTTCGAGATCTGGGCCGACGGCCGCAAGGTCGCCGACAGCGGCGTCCTCACCTGGCAGGACCCGGCCAGGACGCTCACCGCCGACCTCACCGGCGCCTCGTTCGTTCGCCTGGTCGTCACCGACGCCGGCGACGGTATGAACTCCGACCATGCCGACTGGGCCGCCGCTCGCCCAGGATGTCCACATGAGACCGGACGAATGGGAGCGGGCCGGGACACGGCTGTCGCACGCGGCGATAGCCCTGGTGGTTCTCGTGTCGTTCGTGACCCAGGTCGTGCTGACCGTGACCGGCGGGGCCGACGCCAATTCCGGTCGCGTCGACGCGCATATCGGTGTTGGCGAACGTCTGGTTCGGCTGTTCAGTTACTTCACGGTCGACAGCAACCTGATCGTGCTGGGCGTGGCGATCTGCCTGGTGCTGAATCCGGCTCGGAACGGCGTCATCTGGCGCGTCGTGTGGCTCGACGCCCTGCTCGGAATCGTGATCACCGGCCTGGTCTTCGACATCGTGCTCGCGCCCATTGTGCGGCTGACCGGTGCCGCGCTCTGGGTGACAATCGGTTTTCATTACGTCTCACCGTGGCTGACGCTCGCCGCCTGGCTGCTGTTCGGTCCGCGGCAGCGCATCGATTGGCGCACTATTGGTTACGCGTTCATCTGGCCGCTGGCCTGGATCATCTACACGTTCGTGCACGGCGCGATCAGCGGCTGGTATCCGTACCCGTTCCTCGACGTCGGGATCCACGGATATCCGGTCGCGCTGCGAAACACCGCTCTTGTCGTCCTGGTCGCGGGCGTGCTCGCGCTGATCTTCAAGGCGCTCGACGCGCGGCTTCCCACTGTGGCCGGGCCGTCACTCGGCCGACGGGATCCACTGCGTCCCCTCCACCAGGTCGCCGAACCCCATCCAGACGAGGTTCATTAGCCAGGACGCCAGCATCTTGTCGGTGATGTCGGGGTGGTCGAGCCACCAGTCGGCCAGCGACTCGGCGGAGCCGACGAGGGCCGCGGCCAGCGCCTCGGTGGCGCGGGTGGCCTGCTCGTCGAGGCCGCGCTTGGTCGCGGTGCGCACCAGCAGGGCGTCGACCAGAGCGATCGCCCTGGCGCGCATGGCGACCACCTCGTCGCTGAACGGGCCGCCCTGCGAGGTGGCCTGGCGGTGCAGCACCCGCCAGCTCTCCCGATGCTCGCCGACGAACCGGAAGAACGCCCGCAGGCCGTGCCACAGTTGCATGTCCGGACCGAGCTCGACCCGGATCCCGGCGGTGACCGCCTCCAGCAGCCGGGTGGCCTCGCGGCGGATGCAGGCGCCGAACAGGTCCTCCTTAGAGCCGAGGTAGGCGTAGATCATCGGCTTGGACACGCCGGCCACCTCGGAGATCTCGTCCATCGAGGCGTTGTGGTAGCCGTGCGCGGAGAACACCCGCACGGCCGCGTCCAGGATCTGCCGCTCCCGAACGTCGCGCGGCAGCCGCCTGACGCGCCCATGCCGCTGCCGCTGCTCTACGTCCACCGCACCTCCTGCATGATCACACTCTTGCCCAGCGTACCTACTCGAACGTAGCCTTACTCGTCAGTAGGCAGGAGGGGGTGCCCTCGGCCGAGGTCGACCTTGTCCGACGATGCGATCGGCAAGTTGAGCCCCGGCCAACTGGTCGAGCTCCTCGAGCGGCTGGACCCGGCCTCGGATCGTCTCGAGCAGATCGACCTGGATGCTATCGCCCGCGCCATCGATCCCCGGAACAACGCCGTCGGGACCTCGTGTCGCTCCTGGAACAGGTCGACCGGTTGGCCGGCGCCGCGTCGACCTGGTCACCCGGGCGGCCCCACCTTCGTGAGGCTCATCGGCCGCGCCTGCTCCGACCAACTCAAGAACGTCCTCGGCCGCCCGGCTCCGGAGCCGGCGGCTACGACCGCCACGAGACGGTCATCGCCCACGGCATGTGCACCACCACCCCGGACCGCGCCCACGACCTGAGCCTCTTCGACCTCCCGCGTGCGTGAGTTATCCACAGGCCCCGATGTGGGGAGCGACCCGACCGGGCTCGAGGTGGGAGGATCTGCGCCATGACGACATCTCCCGCGAGTCTCGAGACCCGGGTCGACAGGCTCGAAGCCCGGCAGCAGCGCGCCGACGAGGACATGAAAGCGCTCAGTGACACCGTCATTGAGACCCGCGATGACGTCAAGGTGTTGCGGATGGACGTCACGGAGTTGAAGCAGGACGTCGGTGGGCTCAAGCAGGACGTCGGTGGGCTCAAGCAGGACGTCGGTGGGCTCAAGCAGGACGTGGGTGGGCTCAAGCAGGACG
>NZ_DASZCQ010000363.1:0-41795 GCF_035942955.1 Actinophytocola sp.
GCGCCGCCCCGCCCGCGATCGCCACCTTCGCGCCGGCGCCGGCCGCGGCGAGGTAGCCCGCGGTGCCGGAGCCGAGCACCAGCGGAGCGATCACACGCATGGCGCCGCTGACGTCGGCCAGCTCCTTGGCCAGCGCCCGGCACCGTGCGCACTCGTCCAGATGCGCCTCGACCTGGGCCTTCTCCCGCTTGGCCAGCCCGTGCCTCGTCCACGCACCCAGCCGGTCGGTGGTGGCCCGGCACCGCCGGTCGGTGGTGTCGGCCAGGTAGACCTGCAGGTAGGCCTGCTTGAGGCCCTCGCGGGCGCGGTAGGCCAGCGCGGACACGCCGTTGGGGGTCAGGCCGAGGATCGGCGCCACCTCGGCCGGCGACTGGCCCTCGATCTCGGTGTGCCACAGCACGGCCTGCCACCGCTCCGGCAGCCGGGCGAACGCCCTGGCGGCCAGCGAGCGCTCCAGCCCGGCCACCGCCGGGTCGACGAACGGCACGCTGATCTCCTCGGCGCCGACCCCGCTGCCGGTGCTGATCTCGCCGACGTCGCCGTGCAGCTCGATCCTGCGGTCCCGGCGGGTCTTGTCGTATGCGGTGTGCCGCAGCGCGGTCAGCAGGTAGGCGCGGAACGCCGAGTCCGGCCCCCGCCCGGCGCGCAGCGTCGCCAGCACCTTCTCGAACGCCTCGGAGACCAGGTCGTCCTGCTCGGCCTGGGACCGGGCCAGCTGGCGGGCGAGGTTGTAGGCGGAGGCGGAGTGCCGCTCGTACAGCTGGCCGTACGCGGACACGTCGCCGTTACGCACCGCATTGATCAGTTCGGCGTCGCTGGGCCCCTGCACCTCAGCCGGAACTGCAGCCACGGTCCTCCTCAAACTCGCAGCGCCTGCCCGGTAGCCGGCCCCCCGGACCACCGGATCGGCGCCCTCCCGGGGCACAGTCTGGCCGATGCGTAGCGTGACCGCACCACTCGTCACCGGAACGGCCCAGCGGTGCCGCGCGCGACCGGCGAGCCGTATCGTTTGCACCTGCCCAACGAGTTGGACCGAGTTGCGTCACGCACCGGCGCTCGGGACGTTCCAACCGCGGGAGTGGCCTGGGCGGAGGGATGATCGGTAGTGGCAGTACGTGACGCTGGGCCGCTTTCGCCCCGTGGCGACGCCGATGCCGAGGGCGCCCTGCGGATCCTGCGGGCCCGGTGGCGCACGGCGAGCCTGGCCAGCGGCTGGCGGTTCCCGAGCGACTGGCCGCTCCCCGAGGTCGATCTCGTGTGCGCGTCCGTGCTCGGCCGCGTCGACGTCTGCGACGCCCTGGCCAGCCTCGCCAGGGCCCGCGCCCAGGCCGGCGCCGGCCTCGAGGAGACCCTCGTCGACCTCGCCGCCCTGCACGCCGTGCTCACCAACCCGGACAGCCACGACGGCCTGCTGTGCGCCGATCCCGACGCCACGCCGAGCCGGCTCCTCCGCATCATGGCGACGGCCTGGGCGGACGAGTCCTGCGCGGAGCTGATCCAGGCGCGCGCCACCAACGGGCTGACCGGCCTCGGCACCGAGGCCTACCTGTGCGCCCGGCTCGGCGAGATCTACCGCAGGGCCGCCCGGCACGGCACCCGCGTCCGTGACACCCACGTGCTGCTGGTCGTCACGCTCGACCTGTCCGACGTCGTCGGCTGGTCCCGGATGATGGCCATGCTCGTGGTGGGCGACATGCTCCGGGAGGTGTTCAACGGCGGGGAAAGCACGGCGGTGCTCGGCCCCTCGGTCGCCGCCGTGCTGGCCGAGCGGGAGCCCGCCTTCAACGAGCGCGCCCTCACCGCCGCCTGGGTGATGAACGAACGCCTGCACGTCGACCCGGACCTGCGCTCGGCGCCCCGCCCCGAGCTGCGGGTCATCAGCCTGCCCGACTCCGCGGACGTCGCGGTCAAGGTCGTCAGGCACCTCGGCCGGGCCTGACCGCCGCTCACACTTCGGCGGTCAATGCCCCGATGGCGTGCCTCATGGCACATGGTTTCCTGTTCCCGTGACCCTTCCGGCCCTGCGCACCCGCGTCGACCCGTGGCTGTTCGCCGTGCCGGCGGGAGTGCTGCTGGCCGGGATCGTGAGCTGGCTGATCGACTGGCGGCTGGGCGTGGACAGCGCGGTGTACCGGTCCGGCGCGTTGGCGCTGCTGCACGGCGAGCCGCTCTACGACGCCATGTCGCTGTCCGCGGAGCCGCCGTGGGCCCGGCTGCCGTTCACCTACCCGCCGACCGCGGCGCTGCTGTTCGTGCCGCTGACGCTGTTCCCCACCCAGGTGTCCTGGGGGCTGCTCGGCGCGGCCTCGGTGCTGGGGATGGCTCTGGTGATCTGGATCTGCGTCCGGGCGCTGCCGCGGCGCCCGTCGTGGTTGACGCCTGGCAAGGCCACGCTGGTGCTCTCCGTGCTGCTGCTGGGGATCGAGCCGGTGTGGCGCACGCTGTTCCTCGGGCAGATCAACCTGATCCTGCTGGCGCTGGTCGTGGTCGACGTGCTGATGCTGCGGGGTTCCCGGTACTCCGGCGTGCTGACCGGGGTCGCGGCCGCCGTGAAGCTCACCCCGTTGATCTTCATCCCGCACCTGTGGCTGACCGGCCGGCGCGCCGACGCGGTCCGGGCGCTCGGCACCTTCCTCGTCCTGCAGGGCCTGGTCTTTCTCCTGATCCCACACGACTTCACCCGCTTCTGGGGCCATGCGGTGACCGACCCGGCGCGCACCGGGCCGATCTACTGGGCCGGCAACCAGTCGCTGAACGGGCTGGTGCTGCGGCTGACCGACCTGGCGCCGTGGTCGCTGACCGTGGCGCTGGCGATCGGCGCGCTGCTGGCGGTTCCGGTCGCGCTGGTGGTGCGGCGGTTCCACCTGCGTGGCGACGCGGTGGCCGCGCTGCTGGTCACGGCGTTCTACGGGCTGCTGATCAGCCCGGTGTCCTGGTCGCACCACTGGGTGTGGGTGGTGCCGCTGATCGTCTACCTGCTTTCCCGGCTGCCGGAGCCACTGCCCGAGGGCGCCGCCAGGCTGCGCGCCCTGGCCGGGCTCGGCGCCGTGGTCGCGGTGTTCGCCAGCTGCATCCTGTTGATCATGCGCAACGGCAAGGGGCTCGAGCTGCGCTGGACGCCGGTGGAGTTCGTCATCGGGAGCGCCTACCTGCTCGTGCCCGCCGTGGCGGCGGGGTTTGTCCTGGTACGTATGGGTAAGCTGCGCTGATCGTGGACTCGAGGACCGGTTTTCCCGTGGTGGGCATGGTCGGCGGCGGGCAGCTGGCCCGGATGACGCACCAGGCCGCCATCGCGCTCGGCCAGTCGCTGCACGTCCTTGCGGTGTCGCCGGCCGATCCGGCGGCGCTGGTCGCCCCGTCGGTGACCATCGGGCACCACACGGATCTCGCCGCGCTGCGCGACTTCGCGGCGCGGTGCGACGTGCTGACGTTCGACCACGAGCACGTGCCGACCGAGCACCTGCGCACCCTGGTCGCCGAGGGCGTGACCGTCCACCCCGGACCGGACGCGCTGGTGCATGCCCAGGACAAGCTGGTGATGCGCACCAGGCTGGCCGCGCTCGGCGTGCCGGTGCCGGAGTTCGCCGCGGTGTCCGATGTGGCCGATGCGGTGAAGTTCGGCGACGAGCACGGCTGGCCGTGCGTGCTCAAGGCCTGCCGGGGCGGCTACGACGGGCGTGGCGTGTGGATGCTGGCGGACGCGGACGCGGCCCGGCAGCGCGTGCCGGCGCTGCTCGAGGCCGGCACCCCGCTGCTGGTCGAGCGCCGGGTGGCGATGCGCCGCGAGCTGGCCGCGCTGGTGGCCCGGTCGCCGTGGGGACAGGGGGCGAGCTGGCCGCTGGTGGAAACCGTGCAGGACAACGGGATCTGCGTCGAGGTGCTCGCGCCGGCGCCGGACCTGCCGCCCGAGGTCGCCGAGGCGGCGCAGGAGATGGCCCTGCGGGTGGCCGCGGAGCTGGGCGTGGTCGGCGTGCTCGCCGTCGAGTTGTTCGACACGCCAACGGGTTTCCTGGTCAACGAGCTGGCCATGCGGCCGCACAACTCGGGCCACTGGACCATCGAGGGCGCCCGCACCTCGCAGTTCGAGCAGCACCTGCGGGCGGTGCTGGACTACCCGCTCGGCGCGACCGACGCGCTCGCTCCGGCGGTGGTCATGGCCAACGTGCTCGGCGGCTCTCCGACGCTCGGGGCCGACGAGCGGCTGCACCACCTGTTCGCCCGGTTCCGCGACGCGCACGTGCACTACTACGGCAAGCAGGAGCGGCCGGGTCGCAAGATCGGCCACGTGACGATGCTCGGCGCGGCCATGGCCGACGTGCGCTCCCGGGCGCGGCTGGCCGCCCACTGGCTCTCCCACGGCGAATGGCTGGACGGATATGACATCCACTGACGGGGCCCTGGTCGGCGTGATCATGGGCAGCGACTCGGACTGGCCGGTCATGCGGCTCGCGGCCGAGGCGCTGGCGGAGTTCGAGGTGCCGTACGAGGTGAGCGTGGTGTCCGCGCACCGCACCCCGGGGCGGATGCTCGACTACGCCCGGTCCGCCGCCGACCGCGGGCTGCGGGCGATCATCGCGGGCGCGGGGGGCGCCGCCCACCTGCCCGGGATGGTGGCCTCGGCGACCGTGCTGCCGGTGATCGGTGTGCCGGTGCCGCTGAAGTACCTCGACGGCCTCGACTCCCTGCTGTCGATCGTGCAGATGCCGGCCGGTGTCCCGGTGGCGACGGTCTCGGTCGGCGGCGCGCGCAACGCCGGCCTGCTGGCCGTGCGCATCCTTGCCGCGTCGGACGCCGGGCTGCGCGCCAGGATGGGCGAGTTCCAGGCCGGGCTCGAGCGGTTGGTGCTCGACAAGGACGCCGCGCTGCGAGCCGAGCTCGAGCCGTAGGTGCGCGAGAACACAGCCGGACCCGAGGATGCCGAAGTAAACGGTCGCTAACATCGGGTGCATGTACCGGCTCAGCGAGGAACACGAGGCGCTCCGCGAGACCGTGCGGGCGCTCGCCGACAAGGAGATCGCGCCGTACGCGGCCGACGTCGACGAGCGGGCCCGGTTCCCGATCGAGGCGCGGAACGCGCTGTCCCGGGCCGGGTTCAGCGCACCGCACATCCCGGAGGAGTACGACGGCCAGGGCGCCGACGCCGTGGCCGCGAACATTGTGGTCGAGGAGGTGGCAAGGGTCTGTGCGTCGTCGTCGCTGATCCCCGCGGCCAACAAGCTCGGCACGATGAACCTCATCCTGGGCGGCTCGGAGTCACTGAAGAAGGACGTGCTCCCCGGCATCGCGCGCGGCGAGCTGGCCTCGTACGCACTGTCCGAACGGGAGGCCGGCTCCGACCCGGCCGCCATGCGCACCCGTGCCCGGTTGGACGGTGACCACTGGGTGCTCGACGGCGCCAAGTGCTGGATCACCAATGCCGGAGAGTCCACGTGGTACACCGTGATGGCGGTGACCGACCCCGGGGCGGCCAAACCGGCCGACGGCATCTCGGCGTTCATGGTGCACGCCGCCGACCCGGGTTTCACCGTCGGCCCCAAGGAACGCAAGCTCGGCATCAAGGGCTCCCCGACCCGCGAGATCTACTTCGAGAACTGCGCCATCCCCGCCGACCGGATCATCGGCGAGCCCGGCCGCGGCCTGCGCCTGGCGTTCGCCACCCTCGACCACACCCGCCACACCATCGGCGCCCAGGCCCTCGGCATCGCCCAGGGCGCGCTGGACGCCGCCGTCGCCTACGTCAAGGACCGCAAGCAGTTCGGCCGCGCCATCGCGGAGTTCCAAGGCATCCAGTTCATGCTCGCCGACATGGCGATGACGATCGAGGCCGCCCGCCACCTCGTTTACACCGCCGCCTCCGCGGTCGAACGCGGCACCCCCGACGCGTCCTTCCTGTCCAGCGCCGCCAAGACCTTCGCCTCCGACACCGCCATGTCCGTCACCACCGACGCCGTCCAACTCTTCGGCGGCGCCGGCTACACCTCCGACTTCCCCGTCGAACGCATGATGCGCGACGCGAAAATCACCCAGATCTATGAGGGGACGAACCAGATTCAGCGGGTTGTGCTGGCCAGATACCTTCTCCGGTGATCATGGTTTGGGCTCCTGTTCCGTCTATGTTCCGTCGGCCACGGCGCGCGGCCGGAACATGCGTTCGTCGATGACCTTCCGGGCCCGTTCGTGCGAGTCCGGGAGCATGTGGGCGTAGATCCGCAGGGTGAACCCGGGGTCGGCGTGTCCGAGGTACTCGGACAGCTCCTTGATGTTCACCCCGCCGGCGAGCATCACGCTCGCGTAGTGGTGGCGCAGCTGGTGCGTGCCCTCGCGCCGGGTTGTGACGTACCGGCGCCGGCCGCGCTTGTCCTTGGTGGGCTCGGGGATGATCTTCGCGGCGACCAGGGCTGGCTTCCACACCGTCTCGCTGTACGCGCGCGGCTTCATGTGCCCACCATCGATCCAGCGGAACAGGACGTTGTGGGTGCGCGGCTTGCCGTCCGGCTTCTCCCACGGCAACGTCAGCGGGACCGGCTTGTACTTGGCGACGTATACCCGGATGCTCTCCGCGGTCCAGGCGGGCAGGGGCACGACCCGCTCCCGGTCGTTCTTCGGCAGCGCGTACACGGTGTGCCGGCCGAGCTTCTTCAGCTGGCGGCGGACGTGGATCACCTGCTCGTCAAAGTCGATGTCCTCCCACGCGAGCCCGAACAGCTCGCCCTCGCGCAGGCCTGCCGTCGCGCCGATCGTCGGCAGCAGCCGCAGCGACTCCGGGTGGCCGTCAATCAGCTTGAACACCCGCTCCGAGCTCCACGCCTGGATCTTCTCGCCGTCGTCCACGCTGACCGTGTCGACCACTCTCGACCGGGCCGGGTTCTTCTTGATCAGCTGGTCCTCGACCGCCAGGTCCAGGATCCCGAGCAGCACCAGCCGCGCCGCGGCGACCGTCGACGGCCCGAGTCGCTCGCCGAGCTCGGCCTGGAACATCTGCACGTCGCTCGCCCGGATCCGCTTCACCGCGCCGCCGAACACCGGCTTGACGTGCAGCCGGTACACCGACTCGTACCGGATCTTGCTGGACGGATCGACCACACGCGACTTCAGCCACCGCTGCGCGATCCCGTCGAAGTCCGCCCGTCCGGCCTTCGGGTCGTGGTACTCGCCGCGGTCCCGGTCGGTCTCCATCTTCTGCCAGTGCTTGTCCGCCGGCCTCTTGGTGGTGAAGGCCTGCGACCGCTCGCGCCCGTCCGGGTCCAACCAGCACGCCAGGTACCGCTTGCCCTTGCCCCATCGGGAGTTCGGGACGCGCTTCACCTTGCCGTCCGGCTGCTCCTCCGGCCGCGTCCAAAGATCCTTGGTATAACCCATGCCTAAATGCCAATCCGACGCAAATTGTCGAGGTCTACACGCATTTTCTCGATCTGGCTTTCAATGCTCAGAACGTCTTCTCTCCTGGCGTTTCGCAGATCGCGAAGCTCATCGCGCTTAGCTTCATCCCGCTCGTCCTTAATCATTGCGTCAAGCATGTCTATCTCGCTCACGGCGGCGTTCCGTCTCGCCGTCAAGTTCTCAGACTCAACCTCAAGGATCTCGCGCTGTGTAACAACTCTAGCCATCGACTGCAGTCTCATCAGCTCGCCGGTGATCTTGGCGATAGTGGCATCCGCCATATCGCGCATCCCCACAGCTTCCTTCAGACGACTCTCCGCCTCAGCTATCTTCTGATCCAGGCTTGGCTTATCGGCGGTCATGGCAGCGATAGAAGACCCGAGTTCTTCCGCAATTAGGAAGGCCTCGTCTAGGCGTATCGGCCGTTCGCCACTCTCGATCCGCTGGATCGTCTGCTGATGGAATCGCAGGCCATGTCGCTGCAGCGCCTTCGCCAGGTCGGTCTGCGTCATCCGACGCGCCTCGCGCAGCCGCTGCATATCGGCCACGAAATTCCGCTCCCAGACTACGGAGGGTGGCGAGTCAGTCACATCATCAGCTTCGGCGGCGCGGTGCCGAACAGCTCGCCCATGCATGTCAGGAGGCACGAAACCAGACTTTACAACGGTTTGTAGACGTTGGCCAACGTGGTGATTGCACGGCGGGGGTGTGGAATGGTAGACAACATCCTGTAGGTGGTTACATCAGGAGGTTGTATGAGCAGGCTGCTCACCCTGGCCGAGGTCGCGCACCTGACCGGCATCCCTGAGGGGACATGGCGGTACTGGAGGCACCTGGGGCAAGGACCCACGTTCCAGCGGATCGGCAGACGGCTTCGTATCCGCGAGGAGGACCTCGACGCCTGGCTGGCGGACCAGCTCGGCGTCGCCGAGAAGGCCTAGGTCGCCATGACCGCTAACTCCCCCATGAAGAAGGGGCCGACCGGCTGCTTGCACGCGATCCGGACGACCCCGGTTGAACAACGAGGTGACCCGATGTCCATGCCGAAGATACACCCGGATCCGCCCAGCGACCCCGCGCTGGCCGAGTATGTGCCGCCCAAGAGAACCGTGCCCACATCCCTGGCGTACGCCCTTGAAGGTGTTCGCCGACTGGTGCTCACGTCGCGGCTCGTCGTCGCAGCCCGGGACCGGTTGCCGGTCTCCCGGCGTTGGGCCGAGAAGCAGCTCGCCGAGCACACCCAGATGCTGATGCTGGTGCTCGACCTCCGGACGGCCCAGCGGGACGATCTGCCGGCACCCCGGCCCACGCTGCGGGTGATCCAGGGCGGTGCCTGATGAAGCTCGAGATCAGGATCATGTCGCGCTGGTGGCGAGAGCTGGAGAAGCTGCGCGCCGAGATGCAGCAGCTGCGTGTCCGGCTGATGACCATGGAGGCCGAACGGGAGATCGAGCGGGAGATCGACGCGGCGTTCCGCGACGGTGCCCATGGAGGCCGCCAATGACCAGGCTGACGAAGAACCACATCGATGCCGAGGTCACCGAGTGCGTGATGCTCACCCGGCAGGGCGAGCCGTGTGGCAAGCCCGGCGAGGCCGGCCTGCCCGCGGGGATCTGTGCCGAGCACGCCGTCGCGGTGTTCCGCGCGGTGTCCAAGCTGGTCGAGCTGCAGGGCGGCGCATCGTGACCAATCCCGACAACCCGGTGTACCTGGTCACCGACGAGCACGGCGAGCCGCTTGGCACGTTCGACCCCGACCTGATCACCACCGAGGGCACACGGTTCGCGTTCGACCTCGCGGCCGTGTGCGATGACCCCGCCGCCATGCAGCACGTCCAGCGGGAGACGCTCGCCCGGGTCGGCTCGGCCACCTTCGGCTACGTGGCCGCGAGCGCGCTGGGCGTGATGGCCGAGCACATCCTCGCGCCGACGTTCGAGGTGTGCCGGGTCTACGGAACCGACCTGCAGGTGGCCATGGCCGCCATCGCCCGAGGGGAGACTCCAGCATGACCATGCCGGAGCCGCCGCTGGGCTGGACGGTGGAGATCCTGAGTGGTCCGCATGCAGGCGAGAAGTACCTGCACCGTCCAGACGGGACGGCCGGTGACGTTGACACGTGGGCGGAGTTGCTGGAGTTGGCCGGTGGCCCGGAGTGCGTGCGGGTGATCGATCCGTTGGAGTTGGTCGACTTCACCGGTATGACCGACGAGTACGCGGCGTGGCTGGGTGAGGCTGACCAGGACGGTGTGCGGCCGATCGACCGGTTCGCCGCGCTGGCCGCGATGGATTGGGGCGACGAGGCCGGCGGGGATGCCGACGACGGCCTGTAGCGAGCGGCAGATGGCTGGCGCGGGAGCGATCTTGCTTCCGCGCCGTGCCGTGCTGGGCGGTGGCCCGTGACGTACTCATTGACACCGGACGGTTGGTGGCGGGACGCGCGCTGGATGGCGCTGGCTGAGATCCGCGGGGGCCGCACCGAGGCCGCGCGCCGGCGCGACGCGGCGCTGCTGCGCGACGCGCTGCACGGGATGATGTGCGAGACCGCAGCTGGGTTGAACGACGGCTACGTGACTCGGCAGCAGGCCCTGGACTGCTGTCTGGGCGAGGCGTGGAAGCTCGAACTGCTGACGAGGCCCGTGCTGGGTAAGCCGCCATGGCTGCACCAGCCGGGCCAGAAGTGCGCCGAGCGCAACTGCATCGACGCGTCGCCGCCCTGGGTGGATGGGTTCGGCTACCGGATCTGCGCCTACTTGAAGCGCAACCCGTCCCGGGCCGAGAAGCGGCTGCAGGACGCGAAGAAGCGCGACAGCAAGGATCCGCGGCTGCGCACCATGGTGTACAAGCGGGACGGTGGGTGCTGCCGGTACTGCCGGTCGGGGCCGTTGAAGCGGCTGGGGATGTTCAACGCGACGGACAAGCGTCGCGTCCCGCAGTGGGATCACCCGGACCCTGACCGCCACGCCGAGGACGGCGACAACTACGTGCTGGCGTGTGCTCGGTGCAACCGGGAGAAGTCGGCCAACGACATCGCCCGGACTCCGGATGAGGCGGGCATGGTGCTGCTGCCCGAGCCCACCGAGGAGTTGAAGGCGTGGTGGGCCGAGCGCGGCGAGCAGCTGTTCGACCGGCCTGAGGCGGGTGAGTTGAGCCCGGCCGATGAGCTGCCGTACTCGTGGGCCGATGCCGAGCCGGACACTGCCGCGGACACCGACCCAGACACCCCCTTGGACACTCACCCAGACACTGAATCGGACACTGAACGGGCAGTGTCGCCAACAGTGTCCGGAGCTGTGTCCGATGACGGTGTCGTGCGCCCTGAATCCCCTGGTGACGGACACGATCACCCCTCGTCGGTGCGGTCGATGAGGTCCGGCTCGGGTCGGGTCGGGCGCCCCGCTGGGAGTGAGAGTTCGGCGCCGGAAACCCTCCCCCCTCCCGGCCAGTTCGACCGGCCGCCGGCCCGGGCCCCGGACGCCCCGGACATCTACACCCATCGGTCCCGGGGTGACCCGGAGCCGGTCCCGCGGACGAGGTGGTGACCGGTGAGCAAGGCGTGGGCGAAGGGAAGCACCCGACGCTGGCGGAAGATCCGCGCCCGCGTGCTGGCCCGTGACCGCTACCGCTGCCAGCTCCGCCGGCCGGACTGCGCCGGCCGGGCCGACCAGGTCCACCACACCCTCGGCCGCGCGGTGACCGGCGATGACGAGCGCTACCTGGTCGCCGCGTGCGGTCCGTGCAACCGCGGTGTGGGCGACCCGGCACGCCGGGATCCGCAGCCTGCGCCGAGGACCCGATGGTGATCACCGGTTTTCCCATGGCCCCCCGACCCGGACACCCGCTTGCCAGTGTTCTCTCTCTCCCCGGACACTGGCGTCCGATAATCGAACGAACCGGGGCTCGGGAGGGGGTGGCCATGGCCGGGGACGAGACGTCGATGTCCGAGGCGCTGGATGTGGCGTTCGAGTCGGTGCAGACGCGGCCGGAGGACGGCGCGGCGGTGGCGCTGGCCCGGCAGTACGCCGGGCAGATTGACGCGGACGGCGAGGCGCTGCCGAAGGTGGGGCCGCTGCTGCTGGCGGTGTTGGTCGAGCTCGGGATGACGCCGCGGGCCCGGGCGGCGGTGGTCGGGAAGGGAGGTGCGCCACGTGACGGGAAGCGGTCACGGCTTGATGAGCTGCGGGACGACCACCGTGCTCGGGTCGACGGAGCCGCGGCTGTGGACACCGCCGCTTCGTGAGCTGACCCCGGCCACGTCGTACGGGTTCGCCGCGTGCGACTTCGCCTGCGACGTGGTGGAGCGGCCGTTCGACCCGTGGCAGGAGTGGCTGGTCATCCATGCTGGGGAGCTGCTGCCGGACGGGCGGCCGCGGTTCCGGATCGTGCTGGTGCTGGTGGCCCGGCAAAACGGCAAGACCGAGGTGTTGGTCGTGCTGTCGCTGTACTGGCTGTTCGTCGAGTTCCGCAAGCTCATCCTCGGCACCAGCACGAACCTGGACTACGCCAAGGAGTCGTGGGAGAAGGCGCTGGCGCTCGCCGAGGAGACCGACGACCTGGCCGACGAGATCGCCCCGCGGGGCATCCGGCGCACGAACGGCGAGCAGACGCTGACCACAGTGGACCGATGCCGATACAAGATCGCCGCGAGCAACCGGCGCGGCGGCCGGTCGCTGACCGTGCACCGGCTCATCGGTGACGAGCTGCGCGAGCATCACGACTGGTCGGCCTACAACGCCGCGGTGCCGGCGATGAACGCCGTCCCGGACGCGCAGGCCTTCCTGATCTCCAATCAGGGCGACGAACGGTCGGTGGTGCTCAAGTCGCTGCGCAAGGCCGCGCTGACCTACATCGAGACCGGCAAGGGCGATCCCCGGCTGGGACTGTTCGAGTGGTCGGCGCCCGACGGCTCGGACCCGACCGACCTGCGCGCGCTCGCCGCGGCCAACCCGAACCTCCGCCGGCGCATCGACCCGGACAACCTGCTCGGTGCCGCGCACCGCGCCAAGGAGGCCGGCGGCGAGGAGCTGGCCGGGTTCAAGACCGAGGTCATGTGCATGGACGTGCCCATGCTCGACCCGGCCATCGACCCCGAGGCCTGGACGGAATGCCTCGACACCGGCGACCTGACCGGGCTGCGCCCTGGGGTGGCGCTGTGCGTGGACCTGGCGCTCGACGGCCAGCACGCCACGCTGGCCGCCGCGGCGCAGTTGCCGGACGGCCGGGTGCGCATCGAGGTAGTCGCCGCCTGGTCGGGTCCGGGCTGCACCCGGGAGCTGCGCCGGGATCTGCCCGGACACCTCGCGCGGGTTCGACCGCGCAAGCTCGGCTGGTTCCCGGCCGGGCCGGCCGCCGCGGTGGCCGCGGATCTGGCCGACCGCAAGAAGCGCGGCGCCGGGGTGGCATGGCCGCCGGCCGGGGTGGCGATCGAGGAGATCCGCCAGGAGACCACCGCGGTCTGCATGGGGTTCGCCGAGCAGGTGACCGCCAGGCAGATCGCGCACTCCGACGATCCGCTGTTCAACGCGCACGCGCTGGCCGCCGAGAAGCTGCACCAGGGCGACGCGTGGCGTTTCACCCGGCGCGGCGCGGGACACGTCGATGCCACGTACGCCGCGGCCGGCGCGACGCACTTGGCGCGCACCCTGCCGCCGCCCCCGCCGAAGCCGAGGCTGATCACCTCGAAACGTCACAGGTCCGATTAGCGGGCGCATCCGTCCGATTATCGGACACTCGTGTCATACTGCGGGGCGTGTGGCAGTGGTGGCGGGATGTGCGGAACTGGCGCGCCGCGCCGGTGCCCCCTGCCGTCCCCGCCCGGGAGCGGGCGCCGAAGTGGACGCGGCCGGTGGCGTCGTCGCTGACGTTCTCCTCGATCAACGTGCCGCCGGAAATGCTCGGTCTGGTCGGCGAGGGCGCGCCGGTCCCGCGGGTGTCCCGCGATCAGGCGGTGAGCGTGCCGGCGGTGAAGCGGGTGCGGGACCTGATCGCCGGGACGTTGGGCACGTTGCCCATCCGCGAGTACGACATGCGCCGGCGCACCGTCCCGAACGAGCTGCTCGACCAGCCTGAGGAGGACGTCGCCCGGTCGGTGACGATGACCCGCACGGTCGAGGACATGCTGTTCGAGGGCCGCAGCTGGTGGCGCATCACCGAGTTCAACGGCAACGGCTTCCCGTCCAAGGTGGTCCGGTTGGAGCCGCGGTCGGTGACCGTCCGCGAGGAAGGCCGCGTCTACACGTCCTCGACCCACGGCGCAGCGCAGGGCCAGGTGTGGCGGTTCGTGCCCGACGCCGAGCTGATCCGCATCGACTCGCCGAACGACCCGTTACTGGTGGCCGGGGCCCGCGCGATCCGCGATTGCATGGCGCTGGCCCGCGCGGTGACCCGCAATGTGGACAACCCGGTGCCGCTGGGCTACTTCTCCCCAGCCACCGATGTGGACCCCGGCGACGACAAGGAGATCGAGGAGATCCTCGACGACTGGGAGGACGCGGTTGCTCGCCGGGCGTGGCCCTACCTGAACGGCTCGCTGAAGGCCAACACCCTGGCGTGGAACCCCGAGCAACTGCAGCTGGGCCAGGCCCGCGACGCGGCCATCCTGGAGATCGCCCGACTCGGCGGCGTTGACCCCGAGGAACTCGGCGTCTCCACAACCTCGCGCACCTACGCCAACGCCGAGCAACGGCGCCTGGACCTGCTGGACTTCACCCTGCTGGCCTATGTGACCGCGATCGAGACCCGACTGTCCATGTCGGACGTCACGATGCCCGGTCACTACTGCCGCTACCAGTACGCCGGATTCCTGCGCTCGGACACGACCACGCGGCTGCAGAACTACAAGATCGGCCGCGAGGTCGGGGTCTACAACGACGAGCGCATCGCCGAGCTGGAGGACATCCCCAGCGCCAAGCCGGCCACTTCGGACGGTGCCGGCATGAGCGATGGCATGGACCCGCGGGCGCTGGTCGAAATGGTGCAGAAGGTCTACCTGGGCGTCGGGAAGGTGCTCACGGTCGACGAGGCCCGACAGCTGCTCAACCGCGCCGGTGCCGGCTTGACGATCCCCGGCCCGCCCATGACTCCCGCCCCGCCGTCGACCCCGACCCCGGCCGGGCGGACGACCCAACCGGAGGAGAGCCCCGTGACCCAGTCCACCGCGCATTCGCCGGCTCTCACGTTCTCGGCATCCGGCGAGCCGCTGACGATCGGGTTCGCCCTGACCGATATGGATGCGGAGTTCCGGGTGAACCCGGAGAAGCGCACCATCTCGGGCTTGGCCGTGCCATGGAACGTTGTGGCCCGATCACAGGGCTCCAAGTGGATGTTCGCGCCGGGCAGCCTGCACTGGGCCGACGCCGGCCGGGTGAAGATGGACCGCGACCACGAGTACGGCACCGAGATCGGCCGGGCGGTGCGGCTGCAGAACAACAGCCGCGGCCTGGACTCCAGGTTCAAGATCGCCCGGGGTGCGGAGGGGGACCGGATCCTCGAGCTGGCCGAGGATGGCGTCTACGACGGACTGTCCATTCAGGCCGACTTCACCGCCGAGGGCGACGGGTGGACCGCGCACCCCGACGACGACTCGATCCGCCTGGTCCACTCGGCCACTTTGCGCAAGGTGGCGATCACCGCGATGCCCGCCTTCGACGACGCGAGAGTCGCGTCTGTCGCCGCTACGAGGGAAGGAAACCCCGCCATGACCGCACCGGCCGCTACGCCGCCTGCTGCGCCCGCTCCGGCCGCTCCCGCGGCCTCGCCGGTGCCCCCGTTCGACGTTGCCACGTTCACCGCCGGCCTGTCCGATGCCATCGTCAAGGGTCTCGGCGAGGTGCTCGACAAGCTGCCCATGCCGCAGGAGCGCAAGGTGATCCCGGCCGGCCGGGTGCAGGTGACCCGCGAGGCGCCGGTGTACACGATGAATGGCAACGGTCCGTCGATGGTCCGCGACGCCTGGCGGGTGCGCACCGAGGGCGACGTCGAGGCGCGCGAGCGGCTGGCGAAGTTCAAGGCGCAGACCGAGGAGACCGCCCGGGAGGCCGAGCTGCAGTTCGCCCAGTTCGCGGTGAACACCGGCAACGCCTCGGCCGTCGTGCCGCCCGGCTACCGGCCCGAGCTGTACGTCACCCAGCTGATGCGTGGCCGGCCGCTGGTCAACTCCGTGTCGCGGGGCACGCTGACCGACGCCACCCCGTTCACCCTGCCCAGCTTCACCAGCTCGAGCAACGCGGCGGCGGACCACGTCGAGGGTGTCAACCCCACGGCGGGGTCGCTGGACATCGACCCGATCACCGTGACGCCGCAGGGCGTGTCCGGTCTGTTCGAGCTGACCCGCGAGATCGTCGACTCGGCCAACCCGGCGATCGACGCCATCGCCATGCAGGCCATGCAGGAGGCCTACTCGCAGCAGACCGAGGCCAAGGTCTACGCCGAGCTCAACGGTACCAACGGGCAGGGCGGGACGATCACCTCCGGGTTCGTTCCCTCCGGGGCGCAGGCGGCGACCACCACCGGGCAGGGTGACGAGCTGGTGCTCGGGATCCGCTCGGCGCTGGCGCTGTACCCGTTCCGCCGGTTCGCCGCGCCGAACCGGGGCCACCTGTCCCAGGAGGCCACCTCGGCGCTGGCCACCGCGGTGGGCACCGACGGCCGGCCGCTGCTGCCGAGCGTGGGCGCCCAGAACGCCGCCGGGCTGGGCAACGCCGTCGAGCAGGGCTGGTTCGTCGACGGGCTGGCGCTGCAGCCGACCTGGTCCCTGACCGGCAACGCCGCCGGCGACGGCGACGTGCTCATCTTCAACAGCAACGACATCTGGGCGTGGGAGTCCGGACTGCTGACGTTCCGGTTCGAGGAGCGCGGCGGGCCGGCCCGGATCGACCTGGCGCTGTTCGGCTACTTCGCCACCCGGCTGCTGCGCCCGGTCGGCCTGTCCTCGATCCGGCACACGGCGGCCTGATCATGCCCGGCCAGAGGAAGGCACGCACGGACGGCGGGGATGCGGCCACCGCGCAGCCCTCGCCGCCGGCGGTGCCGCTGCGCCGGGTCCGCATCCGCCACGAGCCGGCCGAGCGGGCCGGCGGCTACGTGCTCACCCAGCGCGGCTGGGTTTCCCAGACCCCACAACGAGAGGGATAGATCATGGCTGCGATCACTGTTCAGGACGTGCCCGAGGGTGGGCTGGCCACCGTCACGTTCGCCGCGTGCAACGGTGGCGGGGACACCGTGGCCGGCAAGGTCAAGCGCGCCGGCGGGTGGGACATCGAGGGCGTGTACCTGATCTTCCGCAACACCAACGCGGCCACCCGGGACATCACCGTCGGCAGCCTGGCGCCGGTCACCATCGCGGCCACCACGGGCGTGTCGGTGATCCCGGTGCCCGACGAGGGAATCGGCGACGCGTCGGTGGCGATCAGCTACTCGGCGGTGACCAACCTCGACGTCGCCGCCGTCCGGCTCGGCCGCGGGTACTGATCATGCCGCCCCGCAAGAAGACGACCCTGGTGGTGGATCCGGACGTGCTGGCCGGCGAGGCCGACGAGCAGGCCGCTCTGGCGCGCCAGGAGCCGCTGCCTGAGCCGATCGCCTACCCGCGCACCTACGCCGAGGCGGTCGAGGCCGAGCGCGCCAAGCAGCAGCAGACCACGGACGAGTGAGCCATGCCCTGGGCACCGGACTACGTCAACCTCGACGACTATCTCGAGTACCTGCGGGTGCAGGAGATCGCCGTCGAGGACGACACCGTGCTGCCCGGAAACATCACTGCCGCAGCGCGCGCCATCGACCGACACTGCAACCGCCAGTTCGGCAAGGTCGCCGCACCCGAAGCCCGGTACTACACGGCCCGGTGGTCGAAGTCCAAGTGCGGGTGGCGGATCTGGGTCGACGATTTCCAGACTGTCGCCGGCCTGGCGGTGGCGCTGGACCTGGCCGGCGACGGCAGCTACGCGACCACGGTGGACTTGGCCGATGTGGTCAAGCTGCCGCACAACGCCGCGCAGGAAGACAAGCCGTGGGAGTCGCTGCTGCTGCGCGGCACCTCGGCGACCCGGCCCACCGGGGCCACGGGTGAGGTGCGGGTCACCGTCCAATGGGGCTGGTCGGCGATCCCGGTGACGGCGACGGAGGCCAACAAGCTGCAGGCGAGCCGGCTCACCGCCCGGCGCACGGCGCCGTTCGGCATCGCCGGCTCGCCGGAGTCGGGAACTGAACTGCGGCTGCTGGCCAAAGTGGACCCCGACGTCGCCGTGATGCTGGAGGGCTACCGCCGTCGGAGGTGGGCCGGATGAACCTGGTCGACGTGGCGCAGCAGTTGGCCGACCGAGCCAAGACGCTGGGCCAGCTGAACACCTTCCCGCACCCGGCCGACGCGATCGTGCCCGACGCGTTGGAGATCGAGCTGCCCGAAGAGATCGACTTCGACGGCACCTATGGCCGCGGGATGGACTCGGTCGAACTGACCGTCAACGTGCTCGTCGGGAAGATCGGTGACGCCGCGTCGGCCCGCCGACTGATGGCCTACCTGAGCGGCTCAGGGCCGCGCTCGATCAAGCAGGTGTTGGAGACCGGCAACTACACCGCCATGGATGAGGTGCACGTCTCCCGGGCCAGGACGGCCGGGATCAGCGTGGCCGGACAGACCTACTTGGGCGGTCAGTTCACCGTTCAAGTTGTGGGACAGGGAGAGTGAGCGATGGCACGGACCAATGTCGCGGCCGAGGTGACCAACAGCCAGACCACGCGCACGCCGACGTTCACCGCGGCGTTCGCGGATGGACACATGACCCCGTGGGCGCCGGACATCTACTTGCGGGTGAAGAACACCGACGCGGCGTCCAAGACCGTCACCGTGCTGGTCCCCACTGACGCGGCAATCGGTCTGGGATACGCCAACGGTGGCCGGCAGCACACCGTGCCGGCGAACACGGGCGACGTGACGATCGGCCCGTTCCCCCGCGAGTACGTCCAGCCCAGCGACGGCCGGGTCTGGTGGGACTACAGCGCGACCACCGGCGTGACTGTCGCGGTGCTGCAGGCAGAGCGGAACAAGTGAGGTAGCGACATGGCTTTCACCCACGGCCGGCACACGTTCGTGAGCCTTGCTGGCAACAACATCTCCCCGTACTCCAAGACCACCGACTACGAGGAGACCGCCGACGAGCACGACGTCACCACCTACGGCAAGACCTCCCACGTGTTCGAGGGCGGCCTCAAGGGCGGCAAGACCTCCATCGGCGGGGTGTATGACGACACCGCCACCGGCCCGCGCGACGTGATCAAGCCCTTGCTCGGGTCGGTGGTCCAGCTGATCCACCGCCCCGAGGGCACCGGCACCGGCAAGCCGCAGGACACCGTCAACGTTGTCGTCAAGTCCTACAAGGAAACCGCGCCGGTCGACGACATGCGCATGTGGACGGTCGAGCTGACGTTCAGCGACGACGTGGTCAGCACCAACCAGGCGTAGCGCAGAAGGGAGCCAACGGTGAGCGAGGTAGGGGTCGGGTACCTCACAGCAGACGTCCTGGTCAAGCCCAGCCTGACCGAGGACGACCACACCATCGACGGCAAGGGCACCATCCGGATCCGGGCCATGAGCCGCGAGGAGATGTACGAACTGCGCAAGAAGGCGCGGATCAAGAAGGACAGCGACGAGATCGACAACGCCCGCTACGAACGGCTCGTTGTCGTGGCCTGCGTGGTCCAGCCCGAGCTCGACGTCAACCAGGCCCTGGAGTGGCAGCGCGGCTCCGACGCCGGAGAGCTGTCGGGGGTGGTCGACGCCATCCTCGACCTGTCCAAGCTCAAGGACGGCGCGTCCAAAAGCGACCTACTTGGAGATGGAGACGACGCCTGAGCTGGAGTTCGAGTTCTTCCTGGCGCAGAAGCTGGGTATGACCAGAGCGGAGATGCTCCGCCGGGTGGGCCAGGACGAGTTCATCGGCTGGAAGGTCTTCTACAACCGCAAGGCCCAACGGGAGCAGCTAGCCGCGATGAGGAGGTGAGCGCGTGGCGATCGCCAATGACCCGATCAAGGTCGACGGGCTGACCGAGTTCGTCCGCGCGCTCAAGCGCATCGAGGGCACCCACCCCAAGGCGATGCGGCTGGCGTTCAACGAAACCGGGAAGATCATCGTCAGTTGGGCGCAACCGCGGGTGGCGCGCAAGTCCGGCCGGGCGGCACGGTCGATCCGGGCGACGAGCACCCCGCAGCACGGCAAGGTCAGCGGCTACGGCGCCCGGGTTCCGTACGGACCGTGGCTTGATTTCGGTGGCCGGGTGGGCAAGAAGCGGTCGGTGCGCCGCGAGTTCATCCCGAGTGGACGCTACATCTACCCAGGCTACGCGGCCAACGTCGACCAGATCGAGGACGAGCTGCTCGGCCAGCTCGTCGCGGTGGTCGAACAGGCCGGGCTGGCGGTGGAGAATGGCTAGCAAGCCCACGGTCACCCTGACCTACGCCGGCGACGCCGACAAGCTCGACCGGGCCACCAAGCGCGCCCAGCAGTCGGTGACCGAGATGGGCGACAAGGTCAAGCGCGAGTCGGAGGACGTGGCCAGCCGCACCGAGCGCGCGTCCGGCCGGCTCAGCACCGCCGTGGCCGCTGGCGGCACGGCCATGGCGGCTGGTGCCGCGGCCGGCGTGGCGCACCTGTTCAACTTGTCAAAGAGCATGGAAGCCCTGGACATCAAGGCGCAGACCGTGTTCCAGGGCGAACTGCCGGCCATCCAGCAGTGGGCCGAGGCCAACCGCAAGGCGTTCGGCGAGTCCACCCGCAACGTCGTCGCGATGGCCGCGAACCTGGCCGACCTGCTGAAGCCGATGGGGTTCACCACGGCGCAGGCCGCGGACATGTCCAAGAAGATCCTCGACCTGTCCGGGGCCCTGTCCCGCTGGACCGGCGGGACCAAGACCGCGGCCGAGGTGTCGGAGATCCTCGCCGACGCCATGCTCGGCGAGACCGACGGGCTCAAGGCCCTGGGCATCTCCATCTCCGCGGCCGAGGTGGACGCCAAGGCCCTGTCCATGGGGCTCGGTCAGACCACTGTGGACATGCTCAAGGTCCAGGACGCCACGCTCAAGGTGGAGAAGGCGCAGCGGGCGCTGTCCGACGCGACCGCCAAGCATGGCTCCGGGTCGCTGGAGGCCCGCAACGCCGCGCTGGCGCTGGAGAAGGCGCAGCGCAGTGTTGAGGAGGCCATGGCCGGCGGCACGTCGGAGATCTCCGACCAGGCCCGCGCGTTGGCCACCCAGCAGCTGATCCTGGAGAAGTCCACCGACGCCCAGACCGCATGGGCCAACGGCGGCCGCGCGGCGGCGGAGGCGCAGAACGCGGCCAGTTCCACCTTCGCCGAGCAGGCCGAGCGACTCGCCACGGTCGTGACACCGGTGTTCGAGAAGCTCGTCTCCGTCCTGGCGGCGGTGGCCGACTGGGTGTCCCGCAACCAGGAAGCGGCGATCGCGATCGGCGTGGTCACCGCGGCGGTGTGGCTGCTCAACGCCGCGCTCAAGGCCAACCCCATCATCCTGATTGTCAGCCTGATCGCCGGGCTGGTGGCCGCGCTGGTGGTGCTGTGGACCCAGAGTGAGACCTTCCGCAACATCGTGACCGGAGTGTTCCGCACGGTCGGTGACGTGATCTCCGGCGTGGTCGGCTTCGTCAAGGGATTGTGGAGCGGGCTGGTCGACTACTTCGCCACGCTTCCCGAGCGGATCGGGCAGGCGCTCGGCCGGCTCGGCGACATCATCTCCGGCGTCTTCAAGGGCGCGCTCAACATGGGGATTGATGCGATCAACTGGGGTATCCGCCGGGTCAACGACCTGATCCACGGCATCAACTTCATCAGCGGCGCGGTCGGGATCCCGGCCATACCGGACATTCCCCAGATCGCCCGACTCCACAGTGGAATCAGCGAGGTACCCGGGTTACCGGGCCAGGAGAAGATCGCCATCCTCGAGGCCGGCGAGACGGTGCACAAGCGTGGCAGCGGAGGCGGCGGCCGAGTCGAGCTGGTGGCCACGGGATCCGGCTGGTTCGCCGACATGCTCAACGCGGCCATCGCCGACGGCGCGATCGAGGCGAGGTTCCGGTGAGCCTGACGTTCCCGCGGGACCTCGTCCTGGAGATGTACCTGGGCCGCTGGGTGGACGTCGCCACCCTGCCGGAGTCCCGTCGACTGCGCCAGGTCGAGCCGGTGACGGTGAGCTGGGGCAGCTCGTCCGAGCAGTCCAAGGCCCTGGCCCCGCCCAGCACGGCCGAGGGCGTGCTGCACAACACCGGGGGGCACTGGACGCCCGGCAACCCGATGAGCGACTACTACGACTACCTGCAGGGGCGCAACGTGCCCACGCGGCTGGGCCTGCGGGTGAGCCGAGACGCGTTCGGCCGGACGGTGGCCAGCGGCTGGGACTTCAGCGACACCGGCGACGGGTGGAACGTGTCCACCAGCGGCACGGGCAGCACGGCGGTCGGGTCCGGCGTGGGCACGCACACCCAGCCCAACGCCAACGCCTACGTGATCACCTTCCTGGGGGATAGCTACGGGGACTGCGAGGCGCGGTGCTCGTGCAACGTCCAGATCGCCAACATCACCGGGGGCTCCATCGAGCCGCTGAACCTGGTGCAGCGCTACCAGCCGTCCGGCGCGTTCGCCGGGGAGCACTACCTGCTCCGAGTGGAGATGACCACGGCCGAAGCCATCAATCTGTCGATCCACCACAGCACGCTGGGAAACATCAGCGGCGGGACGATCAGCACGGGGCTGGTTCAGGCTTCCGACCGATGGTTCCGGGCCGCGTTCTACGCCGAGGGGCAGACCCTCCGAGGGAAGATCTGGGACGCGGCCAACCCCGAGCCCCTGGGGTGGCAGATCAGCGCGCACCACGATCGGCTGTCCGGCGGGTTCCCTGGGATCCGCACCGGGATCGCCGCGGGTAACACCAACCTCCCTGTGACGGCCCGCTACGACGACTGGGAGCTGATCCTGCGCCGCCACTCCGGCGAGTTGACCAAGCTGCAGCCGTCCTGGGACGTGTCGCACAAAGTCAAGACGGCCGCAGTGAAGATGGCCGACGTGACCCAGCGGCTCGGCCGCTCTCAGCGGGCGAGTCTGTCCTCGGCTCCGCGTCGATACCTCACGACGTCGCACTCTGAGATGACCGCGTCGGACTTCTGGGCGCTGGACGAGGCACCGACCGCGCCGGCCCGGGGAGTGAGCGCGCTCGGCAAGGCCCCGGCGACGTTCCAGCAGGAGACCGGCGTGTCGCCGAACCGCGGGGCCGTCACCTGGGGCGCGACGGACGCGGTGCACACGGCGGTGCCCGGGTTCGTCGGCCTCAACAACGGCGGCCGGCTGATCTTCCCCGTCGACTCGTCCGGGCTGGGCTCGGCCTTCTCGGCTATGTGGTCCATGCGGCTGTCCCCCGACGCCGGGGCCCAGATCTTCCTGTCCACGACCACGGTCACCAATCGCCATGTGTTCTTCCTCTACACCGACGGCACCTACGAGCTGTTCAGCAACCCCAGCGCCGGCGTGGTGTCCTCAGGGACGATCACCGGCGACGTCGGCTGGGCCGACCAATGGGTGACGCTGGGTGTGTGCGCGTTCCCGACCGGCGCGGAGATGGACATCCGGGTCTTCATCAACGGCGTCAACGTGGGCGGCGGGTTCGTGGCCGCGGACGCCGGCTACGCCGGGCTCCGGGAGATCCTGGTGCACGTCCCCCAGCCGACCACGGGCGGCCAGGGCGACTCCTACTTTTCCACCCTGTTCGTCACGCCGCAGCGGTTCGATACCTTCCTGGGCTCGGAGTTCCTCGGCGAGAAGGTCTCCAACATCATCATGGGCTGGCCCGGGGAGAAGTCGGGGCTGCGCGCGTTCCGGCTGACGGCCGAGGAAGGCGTGCCATTTGACTACTGGGGCGACCTCGGCCAGACCAGGGCCATGGGGCCACAGCGTCCCTTGCCGCTGCTGGACCAGCTCGTCGAGTGCGCCGAAGTGGACGGTGCGCTGCTCTACGCGCCGCGCTACACCACGGGCGTCGCGTTCCGCGGCCGGCGCGCCATGGCGGCTCGGGCGGCCGACTGCACGCTGTCCTACTCGGCCAACATGGTCGCGCCCACGTTCGCCCCGAGCGCCGATGATCGGCCCACGGCCAACCTGGTCAAGGCCGAGCGGACCAATGGCGGACACGTGTTCGTCGAGCAAGCCACCGGACCCATGAACACCGACGACCCGGGCACCGGACCGGACGCGGCCGGCACATCCCCGGCCCAAACCACGGTCAACGCGCAGTCCGACGCCCAACTCGGCGACGTGGGCGGCTGGGTGCGGGCCCTGGGGACCGTCCCCGAGGTCCGGTTCCCGCGGGTGTCGGTGAACCTGCGGGCCCCCGCGCTCAACGACGTCGCCGGCCTGACGGCCCAGCGAGCCCTACTGGCCCTGCGCCCGGGGGACCGGCTGCTCGTCACCGGCATGCAGGCCGCGGACGTGTATCGCGACCTGGACCAGCTCGTCCGCGGGGGCAAGGAGACCTACCGCGACGCGTTCGGCCACAAGGTGGAGCTCAACGCCGGGCCCTATGAGAAGTACCGGGCTGCCGTCTACGGCGACTCGGCCAGCCGCTACGACGGCGCGGTGACCACATTGGACGCCCAGCTCACCGCCGGGACCACCGGTGCCCGCAACGTCACCACGACATCGGGTCCGGTTTGGACCACGGCGGCCGGGGCGTTCCCGCTCGCCGTGGTGATTGGCGGGGAGCGCTGCACCGTCTCAGGAATCACCGGAACGGGCGCCGCCCAGGTGATGACGATCTCGGCCCGCGCCCAGAACGGCGTCAGCAAGACGCACCCCGCCGGTACCCGGGTGTACCTGGCTGACCCCGTCTACTACTGCTGAGGAGGTGCGCCCGGTGGCGCTGACTGGCGACAAGGTGGTGGCCACGGCCACCGTCTCGGACACCCAGACGACCGTGGGGACCACCACGTCAACCTCGTTCACTGCGACGCTGACCGGCGGAACCACGTGCGGCGTGGCGTTCGTCGCCCCGCCCAGCGGTCAGGTGATCGTATTCAACACCGCCGGCATGGCCAACTCTGAGGCCACGTACACGTTCACCGGGTTCGAGGTGCGCACCGGGGGCGTCGTCGGCAGCGGCACGGTATTCCTGGCCGCGGACGACACGCGCTCGCTGCGGGTGGCCGAAGACAACTTCATCCGCTACACCGTGGCCCACCTGGTGACCGGCCTGACCGCGGGCAGCACGTACAACGTGCGGCAGATGTTCCGCACCAACGCGGGAACCCTGAACGTCTCGGAGAAGCACCTGATCGTGCAGCCCCAGCCCTAATCCCCCGCTCGTTTGCCACAGGAGGTGAAACCTAGATGGTCGAAGTCCCGCCCGGCTCGGTCGTGATCACACCAACCGAGCTGTACAAGGAGATGCAGGGCATCGACTCCAAAGTGGACGACATCCGGGCCGACCTCAAGGCCGTGCTGCCAATGGTGCCCGATCACGAAACCCGGATCCGCGCGCTGGAGAAGCGCATGTGGGTCATGGCCGGCGCGGCGACGGTGCTCGGCGGCGGGCTCGGCAAGTTGATCAGCGTGTGGACCGGAGGCTGACGTGACGATCTTCGGCTTGGACATCTCCCACCACCAGGACGAGCGGCTGGACCTGGCCCGCGCGAAGCGGGAAGGCATCGAATTCGTGTTCATCAAGGCGACCGAGGGCGTCGGGTTCAACGACGCGGAGTTCGCCGGCAACCTCGCCGAGGCGCGCGCCGCCGGGTTGCTCGTCGCCGCGTACCACTATCAGCTGTCCGGACCGGCCGCGCCGCAGGTGGCCAACGTCCGCGACTCGGTGCCTCTGGACGTGCCGGTGATCCTGGACGTCGAGGCGCGCAGTGGATCCGTGGCGCTGACTCGCGAGCTGGTCGACCGGTTGCGCGCCGCCGGCTACCGGGTGCCGCTGCTGTATCTGCCGCGCTGGTACTGGCAGCAGATCGGCTCGCCCGGCCTGGCCGGGCTGCCGCCGCTGTGGAGCTCCCGCTACCCGGACACCGTTGTCGGGTCCATTCAGGACGAATGGGCCGACGTGCCCGCGCACTACTGGAACGGCTACGGCGGCCTCGACGTGGCCGTCCTGCAGTTCACGTCGTCGGCCGCGATCGCCGGCCACCAACCCATCGACGCCAACGCCTACCGAGGCACCAGGGAACAACTCGCCGCGCTGCTCGGCGGCGGACAGGAGGTTGACATGACCGGCGAAGAGCACGAGTGGCTGCGGCAGATCTACGAGGCACTGTCCCAGCCGTACGTGCAGAACGATCACCAGTGGCTCGGCAATCTGCTCGCGACGCTCGGCCGGTACCTGCCGGCCGAGACCGACTCGGTGACCGAGGCCGGCGGCGTGGCCAAGGTGCTCGAGGCCCTCGTCGCCGACGTGGCCGAGCTCAAGGCTCGACCGCCGGTTCAGCTCACCGCCCAGCAGATCGCGCTGCTGGCCGACGAGCTGGCCGCCCGTGGCATCACCGGGATCACCGCGGCCGAGCTGATCGACATCCTGTCCGGCGTCCGGCTGGCGCCGGCGCAGCCTGAAGGGAGCACCGCATGATGGACAACGACCGGCCGCAGCCACTCCGCGATGCGGCCTCACAGCTGACCCGAGTGGTCGGCGTGCTCGGCTCGCTGGTCGCCGCGCTGGCCGGGTTCGGCATCCTCACCGTGGCGCAGCAGGACGCCATCGTCGGGCTGCTCGGCGCGATCCCCGGCCTGGTCACGCTCGTCACATCGGTGCTGGTCGCATTCGGCATCGTGCGCCAAGCCGAGCCGGTGGTCACGCCACTGGCGGACCCGCGCGACGCCCAGATGCGCCCGCTGATCTACGGACCGAGCGTCTCCTACCGCTCTGACGGCTGAGTCGCTACGCGAGGAAGGTGCCCCGGCCGGGCGCGACGACCACCACTCCGCGCTCGGCCAGGTCCCGGATCGCCCGCGCCACGGTGCCCAAGCTGACCCCGTACTGTGCGGCGAGCACCTCCCGCCGCGGCAGGCGCCGGCCGAACTCGCCGGCCGCGGCCCGCTCGGCGACGTGATCAGCGACCTGGTGCCATAGGTACTCCGCGCCCCCCATGTCCAGCACGTACATCGGCCCGCGCCGGCCTCGGGATGTGTTCACGCCCCGTCGAGTTTCCCGGATGGCTCTTCGGTTTCGATCACAACATCCTGCTGCCGGCACTGCTCAGCCACCGCTTCGAGCATCTCGGCCATGTGCGTCCACTGGCCCGGCCGGATGTGGCCGGGCACGATCCGCGCAACGAACGGTGGGATGAAGCCGTGCAGCGCCATCAGCGCACGACCAAGTACCACCTGCTCCTGCGGCACCGCGGTAGACGGCGGCGCCGATGGAGTGGACGGGTCAGGCATGGACGGGTCAGGCATGGCAACGCCGTCGGTGCGCGGCCACGTGCTCGGCGAGATCCTCCTGCGTGGCACCGCAGATCAGCGACCGGCACCCCGGCTCACCGCACCCCTGGCCGAGCAACCGCGTCGGTGCCGGCTCGGGCGACAGCAGGCACTCCCCAGCGGCCAGCCGCACACCGTCCAGCCACGGGCCGAACAGCCGCAACAGATCGGCACCGACAGGCTTCTGCCGCCAGCTCACGACGACCACCCGCGCATCTCCCGGGCAACCCGCCGGGCCTCCCGCACCGCCTCAAGCAGCTGCGCGTCCGAATCCTCGGGCAGCATGCACCGTCCGCTCGGCGGAGGCACCAGCACGACCTCGCCCCCGGCGATGGTCACCACGAGTTCCCGCTGCTGTCCTGCACCCACCGACACGGGCACGGTCCACTGCATCGGCTCGGGCCGCGGCGCCGGGGGCGGTCCTGGCGTGTGCGCCACCTGTTCGTCACCTCCCGTCATGGGAAGGGTCGGCAGTAACCTGGGGTAGATACAGACGTTGACCGTTGATCAGCGAGCAGGGTCAACGGCGGAGACAGGGCAACGGGCAGCATGACCACGTTCGGTGACCGTGCGCGCGAGCTGATGGCTGCGCGGGACATCAGCTTGCGCGAGTTGGCCCGGCGCACGTTCTACGACAAGGCGCACCTGTCGCGCGTGCTCAACGGCCACAAGGCGGCCGGCGCCGAGCTGGCTGCGCGGCTCGACGCCGAGCTTGGCGCGGATGGCTCTCTGGTCGCCCTGGCCGATGAGCGGCTGGCCCTGGCCGAGGAGTGCCCGCACCGTGTGGACGGGGCCGTGCTGGACAGCGTGGCCGCGCTGCTGGGTGCCACGCGCCGGTTGGAGGACGTCACCTCGGCCGCCACGGTGCTGCCAACGGTGCGCGAGTACCTGACCATGGTGGAGCGGTTCGCCGCCGAGGCTGGTTCGTCGGTGCGCCCGGCCGCGGTGGGGCTGGCGTCGGAGTTGCACCAGTACGCCGGGTGGCTGCATGTGCCGCTGCGCCGCTGGCAGGTCGCCGAGCGGCTCATGGACCGGGCGACCGTGCTGGGCATGGAGGCCGACGACCCGCAGCGGACCGCCACCGCGCTGTCGTTTGCCGGCTACACCGCGATGCGCCGCGGTGACTTCCGCCGAGCCGACGCGCTCAGCGAGGCGGCCGCGCGGGACACCCGAGTGGACGTCGGCCTGCGCACGTACGTGACCTACCAGCGGGCCGAGGTGCTCGCACTCAACGGCGAACCGACCGACGCCTACCGGCTGCTCGGCCAGGCCGATGCGATGGTCGACCACCTGCCGGACCCGGCCGAACTGCCGGACGCCGGCTACTGGTACACCCCGGCGTTCTTCCTGGGCAACCGCGCGTTCGTGCTGGACAAGCTCGGCGAGCACGCCGTGGCGAAACGGATCATGGCCGAGTCGCTGGCCGAACTACCCGAGCAGTGGCGCACTTCCGAGTGGGCCGAACGGCGCCGCGCATTCGTTGCTGCATAAGGAAAACCAGCCACTTACGGGATCCCCGCTAAAAGTGGCTAGTCAGGGGCAGATGAACCTGATCGCGTTGCGCACCCGCTGCAGCCCGAGCTCGTACGCCTTTGTGCCCGGCGGGCTCACCATGCTCGGCCCGCCCACCATCTCCTGGTACACCTCAAAATCGGACAGGCCGCGTGCGTGGAATTCGCAGATGGTGAATCCGATGTTCGTCAGTTGCCGGTCGGTGGCCGGGCCGCCCCAGAACTCGTCGAACGGGTGCTCGGCCTCGAGGAATCCAGCCATCCCTGTCTTAGTCGACGCCGAGTCGGCCGGGGCTGCCGATAGCACGATCGCCAAGCATGCCAACGCTGCGACAACCCGCATAGTCCTGCGCATGCCTCCTGCATCGCACGTAGCCATGTGCACGTTGCGCCTCACCGGGCACGCTCCCGGTAGGCGCGCCTGGTCGGTCGGTTGTTCCGTCTCTGTTCCGTCAGACGTCCAGTCACGGCCGTCATCGGCCAACGCTGACAAACGGGAAAGTGCCAGTTCAGATAGGTGATCGGCAGGGTTCGCGCTGGTAGGAGATTCGTGGCTCTGAGAACACCCAGATCTACGAAGGCACCAACCAAATCCAGCGCCTCGTCATGGCCCGCCATCTCCTGCGCTGACGCCCGCGTCCGGTTGCTCAGAAGTCGGCGCAGCTCGCCGTGGCCAGCGGGCCCGATGCGGTGCTGGTCTTGGCCTCGTTCCCGTCGATCACGACCTTGCAGGTGACCGTGCCGCCGCCGGTCCCGGCCGTGACGACGAGCGAGCCACCCTTGCCGAGCCCGGTCGTCTCGACCCGCTTGGTCCACGGGAGCGTCGCGGCCGTTTCCTGGCTGGAGTTCACCCCGTCGCCGAAGGTGGTGTAGGTGATCGTGACCTCCTCGGCGTCGCCGGTAACCTCGTACACCACGGTGGCGACCCGGTTCGATTCCTCGCGGACGTCGTCGACGGCCTTGGTGAAGACCGCGGCCCACAGAATGCAGATCGCCAGGCCGAGCGCGGACAGCACGACGCCGGCGACCGCGAGGCCCTTG
Source organism: Actinophytocola sp. (assembly GCF_035942955.1). GTDB lineage: Bacteria > Actinomycetota > Actinomycetes > Mycobacteriales > Pseudonocardiaceae > DASYTH01. Next base: position 29,390 of record NZ_DASZCQ010000363.1, read on the forward strand.
TTGGTCGCCCGACCCTTGTTTGCCCGGCCGAGCCCGACCAGGGAGAGGATCAAACCGAGGATCACCAGCGGCCACGCGACGACGCCGATGAGCGGCACCGGCGAGAAGACCAACCCGACCAGCCCGAGCACGAACCCCGCCGTGCCGAGCCCATTCTCCGCCCTGAACACAGGCCTTTGAGTGTCGTGTTGCCCGAGGTGCGGCTGTGACATTTTGTACTCCTCCAGCTCATCGTCGAGCCCCGCGGGCCTCATTGGCCCGCAGGGGCCACTCGCTCCATCTGGTCGCGATGATGGACAGTTAGCAGGGCTCGCCGAAGACGGTTCCAAAGTCCTCGAAGGAGGGGGCTTTGGGCCCCATTCATAGGGTCTTTCGGCCCTAAGGTCGATCCTGTCCACTGTGGAGTGTGGAGGCACCATCGGTTTCGACGATGATTCCCGGTTTCCGACCCGGGCGGGGATTGTGCGATATCCCCACCCGGGCTCGCATGCCGGGATGTGCGTTGTCAGCGCACAATACAGTCGCTCGGTATCACCCCCAGGTGTTCGCAACAGATGCGAATCGAGACTCGATGAGGGTACTGCGGCGGCAATGGGGGCGCAAGGCGGAGATTATGTCAACTCGATTGTGGTGCGTTCGGTCGAGCGATGGGTGGGTAGCTTGGCCGGGTCGGGATTGGTGACCAGGACGAGGGAGGCGGCGCCGGCGAGGACGGCCAGGAAGGAGTCGGTGAGACCGTCGGGAAGTGTCCAGTCGCGTGTGGACAGTACGCGGGAACCCGGGGTGAGGCCGAGTGCGGCGGCGCGGATCCGGGCGGTGGCGACGACGTCGTCGACCGGCGTGCCGCACAGGGCCGGCGTGGTGCCGGGAACCGGTGTGAGGGCGAGGAAATCGTCGGCGTGCAGGCGGGACTCGGCGATGTAGTCGAGGGTGTCGGTGGCCGGGCCGAGGTCGCGGCCCATCGGGTCGAGCGAGGCGACCGCGACGGCGTGCGCGCCGGGGGCCGAGCCGGACGGGGGCACGACGGCGAGCGTGGCGCCGGCGGGATCGGACGTGACGTGGGCGCCGCACCACCAGGCGCCGAGCAGGACGGCGGCGGTCTGCCAGTGGGCCGGGAGCAGGACGGCGACCGGGGAGCCGGGCTGGACGTCGAGGTCGTCGGCCAGCCAGTTGGCCGTCTTGGCGGCCCAGTTTGCCATCGTGGCAACGGAAAGCTCGACCCGGGTGCCCGCCGCGTCGTCGTAGTGGGTGATCAGCGGCCGGCCCGCCGCCATGGTCAGCAGTGGGCGCAGCAGTGCCTCGGTGATGCTCAACACGCGCTCCGGTTAGTCGACGCAGGGAACGGAGTATCTCGCGGCGCCGTTGAGGTCGAGCAGGCGAGGTCCGGCGAGGCCGGGCTGCTCCTCGACCGGGGGCGTGGGCGGGGGTGGGGGTGTGGCGGTGATGAGCTGGGCGACGTAGCCGTGCACGGCGGGAATGTCGACGGTGACGATGCTCTGGCCGCGGTCGTTGCGGGCGCCGACGCCGGTGACGGGGATGGTGACGAACTCGACCGTGCCGGAGGCCAGGGCCTGCGCCTGGTTGACCAGGTCGAGGAAGTGCAGGCCGGGATCCATGACGACGGTCTTGGACACGGCGTCGGCGAGCGCGTTGAGCTTGTCGGTGTCGGTGAGCATGCCGCCGGAGAGCACCTTGTTCATGGCCGAGGACAGGAAGGTCTGCTGGCGGACGATCCGGTCGAGGTCGCCGCGCGGGAGGTTCTTTCGTTGGCGCACGAAGGAAACCGCGTCGGCGCCGCGGACCACCTGTCGGCCGCGGCGGAAGTTGGCGCCGGAGTCCGGGTCGCTCGTCGAGCGGTTGAGGCAGACCTCGACACCGTCGATGACCTGGGTGAGCAGGTAGAAGCCGTACAGGGTGACCTCGGCGTAGTGGTCGACGCGCACGCCGGTCAGGCCCTGCACGGTCTGGATCAGCGCGCTGCGCCCGGCGCCGTCCGACTCGCGCTCGATCTTGGCCCGGTCCTTCTCGCCCGCGTTGACCATGTCCTGCGCCACCCGCGCCTTGGTCACGCCGAACGCACCGTTGATCTTCTCCTCGCGCCAGTTCGGCACCGGCACGTAGGTGTCGCGCGGGATCGAGATCGCGTAGCTCTTCCCGCCGTTGCGGGGAAAGCGCAGCAGGATCAGCGTGTCGGTGTTGAGCGTGTCGGTGGCCTCGGTGCGCAGCTCCCTGAGCAGGCGGGCCGAAAGCGGGTTGCCCTTGAGGTCGGTGCGGGTGTCGCTGCCCACGAGCAGGATGTCGTTGGCCCCGTCGTCGGCGGCCGGCGCCTGCGCCCCCGCCTGCTCCTGCGCGACGGCCAGCGCGTCGGTGGTGTTGACGCTGTCCTGCAGCATGTCCACCCGGGTCCGGAGCACGGTCATGGCCACCAGCGCGGCCACCGACAGCAGGGCGAGCAGGATCCGGCCGGCAACAAGGAAGGCGGACGGCCGGCGGTCACCCGGCAACTCGTCGTCGACCACCGACCCGACGGCGGGGGTGAACTCGGTCGGCTCGTCGTCCGGCGACCGTGCGGCCGGGTTGTCCTCCACGCTGCTCCCTCCCCCGTTCCCGTAAGCCAGGCTAACCAAAATTGCCGCACAGGTCTTGCGCCGACCAGCGGAGACGCGTTAGTTCACGCAGGTGAGGTGTCCGGCAACGAGTGGCTGCGGGAGGGCGGCGCCGGACCCGGGCGGCGTACCCGGTGTGCTCGGCGAGGTCGGTGTGCTCGGCGAGGTCGGCGCCAGCTCGACGGCCCGGCCGCGGGCGAGGCCCTGGTTCGCCCCGGCCGGATAGTCGGTGCCGAGCACCACGCGTACCTGGCCGGGACGCAGGGTCAGGTCGGGCTCGAGCGCGAACTCGAAGCCGAGCGCGCTCGCGACCACCTGCGCGTTGAGCTGCTCGCCTGCGGCGTACCGGACCACCGACACCGCCTGCACCGGCGCGTCACCGGTGTCGCCGCGGCGGAATCCCTGCTGCGCCAACCGGTCCAGCACCGACGCGGCCAGGCCCGTGGTCTCCGACCCGTTGCGCACGCTGACCGTGATCGCGCTCGGGGCCTGCGGGGTGGGCACCCCGGCGTCGCGGTTGGTGGTCGGGACCGGCCGGGTGGTGGTCGTGGTCGTGGTGGGCGCCGGAGTGTCGAGCCGCGGCTCTTCCTCGGTGTCGTCCCGCGCGGTGCGGGCCGAGCCGTCGCTGGTCAGCGCCGCCACGAACCGGTGCACCTCGGCCGGATCCACCTTGATCACGTCCGCGCCGCCGATCTTGGCGCCGCCCTGCGTCGGGATCGTGTAGAAGTCGATGTTCCCGCTGGTCAGGCCCTGCATCTGGGCGGCGAAGCGGGACAGCTCCCAGCCCTTGCTGAGCACGACCGACCGCTGCACCGCGCCGATCAGCTCGCGCACCTTCGTCGGGCTGGTCAGCATCTCCGCGGACAGCACCTTGTCGGCCAGCGCGCCGAGGAACGCCTGCTGCCGCACGATCCGATCCAGGTCGCCGTTGGGCAGCTCGTAGCGCTGGCGCACGAACGCCAGCGCGCCGGCGCCCTCGATGATCTGGCGGCCCTTGGGGAAGCTGGCCCCGGACTTCGGCTCGTCGACCGCCTCGTTCAGGCACACCTCGACGCCGCCGATGGCCTTGGTGATCTCGTAGAAGCTGGCCAGGTTGACCTCGGCGTACCGGTCGATGGTGACCGCCCTGCCGATGAGCTGCTCGATCGTGGCGATCAGGTTCTTGCGCCCGATCGCCGACGCCTGCGCCTCGAGCTCCGGGTCCCGCAGCGTCCTGGACAGCTCCTTGCGGGCGTCGTTCCAGGCGTAGGCGAACGCCGAGTTCAGCTTGTGCTTGCCGAACCCGCCGGCGAGCTCCACCCAGGTGTCGCGCGGAAACGAGATGGCCACCGCCCGGGTGCCGTCCACCGGGATGTGCACCAGGATCATGGTGTCGGTGTTGCGCTCGCCCTCGTACCGCCCGGCGTGCAGCATGTCGAGCACCTCGCGGGGCAGCGGCTTGCCGGTGGCGTCGGTGCGGCTGTCCACTCCGACCAGCAGGATGTCCACGGCGCCGTCGAGCGGGACCCGGGTGTCGGTCACCCCGGGCTCGATCACGTCGGTGGTGACGGTGTGGTCGTCGATGTCACCGAACGCCCAGTAGCCGTAGCCCATCGTGCCGAGCACCCCGATCGACACCAGGGCGGCAACCGTGCGGCCGAGCCCGAGGCCGACCCCGCGCAGCCGGGTGCGCCGATCGGATGGATCCCCCAGGTCGGAGCCGGTCTCAGGGTGTGAGGGCGCGGTCGGCTCGAGGCCGTTCGCATCCTCGTGCGCACGCTCGTCCACGCGCTCTCCCCGTCCCCGGCCGCACCCCGGACCGTCAGGATACTGTTTGCCCGCTGCGGCGTCCTGTCTCGTTATACGTCACAGCGGCCGCCGAGGTTTGCCGCGCATGAAACACTCGGCGTGCGGACCGCGATGATCGGCAGGACTCAGCGACGCGAGGACGGGTGTAGCCCATGCGGGTGTTGGTGACCGGCGGGGCCGGGTTCATCGGATCGAACTACGTGCGGCGGGCGCTGTCCGGCGCCTACCCCACGCTGGCCGACGCCGAGGTGGTGGTGCTGGACAAGCTGACCTACGCGGGCAACCTGGCCAACCTGGCGCCGGTCGCGGACAGCCCCCGGCTGCGGTTCGTGCGCGGCGACATCTGCGACGCCGCGGTGGTCCGCGAGCTCACCGCCGGTGTCAACCTCGTGGTGCACTTCGCCGCCGAGTCGCATGTGGACCGATCGATCCTTGGGGCGGCCGACTTCGTGCTCACCAACGTGGTCGGCACGCACACGCTGCTGCAGGCGGCCGTGGACGCGGGCGTGCGCAAGTTCGTCCATGTGTCGACCGACGAGGTGTACGGCTCCATCGAGCACGGCTCGTGGCCGGAGACCCACGTGCTGGAGCCGAACTCCCCGTACTCGGCGTCGAAGGCGTCGTCGGACCTGCTGGCCCGCTCGTTCTACCGCACGCACGGCCTTCCGGTGTGCGTCACCCGGTGCTCCAACAACTATGGGCCGTACCAGTTCCCGGAGAAGGTCATCCCGCTGTTCGTGACGAACCTGATGGACGGGCTGAAGGTTCCGCTCTACGGCGACGGGCTCAACGTGCGCGACTGGTTGCATGTGGACGATCACTGCCGGGCCATCCAGCTGGTCGCCGACCTCGGCCGGCCCGGTGAGATCTACAACATCGGCGGCGGCACCGAGCTGACCAACCGGGAGCTGACCAACCGGCTGCTGGCCGCGCTGGGCGCCGACGAGTCGATGGTCCAACCGGTGATCGACCGCAAGGCGCACGACCGGCGGTACTCCGTGGACATCACCAAGATCAGCGAGGAGCTCGGCTACCGGCCGGAGGTCCCGTTCGACGAGGGGCTGGCGAACACCGTGGCGTGGTACCGGGAGAACCGGTCATGGTGGGAGCCGCTGAAGGAGTCCGCGGCGCTGCCCGGGAGCTGACATGGGTTTGGCGCTTCTGGTCACGGGCGGAACGGGCCAGGTCGGCCGCGAGCTGGTGGCGCGAGCCCCGGAGGATGCGGTCGTCCGGGCGCCCGGCTCGGCCGAGCTCGACCTGACCCACGCCGGCACGGTGATCGAGGCGGTGACCGCGCTTGCCGAGTCGGCCGCGGCCGACGGGCTGGACCCGGTCGTGATCAACGCGGCCGCGTACACCGCGGTGGACGAGGCCGAGTCGAACCGGGCAAGGGCGTTCGCGGTGAACGCGGACGGCCCGCGGGTGCTGGCGGCCGCCTGCTCGTCGCGCCGGGTGCCGCTGCTGCACATCTCCACCGACTACGTGTTCCCCGGCGACGGCGATCGTCCTTATGCGACGGACGATCCGGTCGGGCCGCGCTCGGTGTACGGGCTGACCAAGCTGGCCGGCGAGGACGCGGTGCTCGGCTCCGGGGCGCGGGCCTGGGTGGTGCGCACCGCGTGGGTGTACGGCGCGCACGGCGTCAACTTCGTGCGGACCATGATCCGGCTTGCCGGCGAGCGGGACACGGTGTCCGTTGTGGACGATCAGCGTGGATCGCCGACCTGGACCGGGGACCTGGCCGCCGGGCTGCTCGAGCTGGCCGCCAGGGCGGCCGGCGACGCGCCGCCGGCCGCCAGGGTGTTGCACTGCACCGGTGCCGGCGAGACCACCTGGTGCGGCCTGGCAAGGGCGGTGTTCGAGGAGCTGGGCGCCGACCCGGATCGGATCCGGCCGTGCACCACCGAGGAGTTTCCTCGCCCCGCACCGCGGCCGGCGTACTCGGTGCTGTCCAACGACTCCTGGACGGCTGCCGGACTTACCCCGTTGCGGGACTGGCGAAGCGCGCTGAGTGCGGCCTTTCCCGAGCTAGTCGAACACAAGTAGCGAGCGGGCGCCGACGCCGGCTTCCATGCGGCGGAACGCCTCCGGGATCCCGTCCAGCCCGATCCGGTGGGAGACGAGGGGCTCCAGGTCGAGGTGGCCGAGCGTGATCTGCTCGGCCAGCCACGGCAGGTCGCGGTCGGCGTCGCCGGAGCCGTAGACCGACACGGCGATCGTGCGGGCGAAGTGGTAGATCTCCAGCGCGTTCAGGCTCACCTGGTCGTCCTGGCGGCCGACGCCGACCACGGTCACCTGGCCGCCGCGGCGGGTGCAGCCCCAGGCCGCCCTGATCGTCGCCGACCGGCCGACGCACTCGAAGGCGTGGTCGGCGCCCCGCCCGCCGGTCAGCGCGCGGATCTGCTTGGCCTGCTTGTCGTGCGCGGCAACGAAATGGGTGGCGCCCGCGGCAATGGCGATCTTCTCCTTCTCCGCGGACACGTCCACCGCGATGATCGGCCCCGCCCCGGACAGCCGCGCCCCGGCGATCGCGGACAACCCGACGCCGCCCAGCCCGATCACCACGACCGACTCGCCCGGCCGGACCCGCGCCGTGTTGCGCACCGCGCCGACCCCGGTGAGCACCGCGCAGCCGAGCAGCGCGGCCAGGTCCAGCGGCACCCCGTCGGCCAGCGGCACCACCCCCGCGGCGGGCAGCACCACCTCGCCGGCGAACGCGCCGACGCCCATCGCGAGGTGCAGTGGCGTGCCGTCGTCCAGGATCCCGCCGGGCAGGCTGGCCACCCCTTCCACCGCCCTGCACAGGTACGGCTGGCCGTTGAGGCAGAACCAGCAGTGCCGGCACGGCGGCGCCCAGTTGACCACCACCCGGTCGCCCGGCGAGACCCGGGTGACCCCGGGGCCGACCGCGGCGACCACACCGGACGCCTCGTGCCCGAGCACGAGCGGGAACGACGGTCGCAGCGTGCCGTTGACCATCGACAGGTCGGAGTGGCAGATCCCGGCCGCTGCGACCCGCACCCGCACCCGGTCGGCGGCCAGCTCGGGCAGCACGATGTCCCTGATCTCGATCTCGGCGTCCCGCCCGGCAACCACGGCCGCGTTGACCACGGCACCCTCCCGTCGTCTCGTCGAGCCTTCAGGATGCCGCAGCGGCGCGCCGGTAGGAACTCACGGTCAGCTCGGCGCAGCGGCGCCAGGTGTACTCGGCGGCGTAGGCGCGGCGGGCGGCGAGGGTGCCGAGGGACAGGTGCTCGTCGAGGGCGGCGGTGAGCGCGGCGCCCATGGCTTCGCTGTCGCCGAACGGGACCAGCGTGGCGTGCCCGCCGGAGACCTCGCGCAGCGCCGGGACGTCCGAGCAGACCACCGGCACGTCGCAGGCCATCGCCTCCAGCACGGGCAGGCCGAAGCCCTCGTCGCGGGACGGCAGCACCAGCGCGGACGCGCCGGCGACCACGCTCCGAAGGTCTACATCGGACAGATAGCCGACGGCCTTGACCCGGTCCGGGACCCCGACGTGCCCGGGCCCGGCGAGCACCAGCGGCGGCAGGTCCGGGGTGATCTCGTGCGCCTTGAGCAGCCAGTCCAGCGCCTTGCGCGGGCCGGCGGCGCCCACGAACAGCAGGTACGCGGCGGGCAGCCCGATCCGCCTTGCCAGCGCCTCGCTCGGCGGCCGGGCGGTGAACCAGGCCGGGTCCACGCCGAGCGGGGTCACGACGATCTTGTCGGCCGGGATGTCCAGCCGGTCCGCCACGGTGTCGGCCACCGCCCGGGTGGGGGTCAGCACCACGGCGGCGCGCCGGGCGGACAGCCGGACCAGCTCCGGCAGCCGCGCGTCGCTCGGCGGCAGATCCTCCGGCGCGTCGACGAAGGCGAGGTCGTGGATGGTCAGCACGCCGGCCGCGCGGGCCGCGGCGGGCAACACGAAGTTGGTGCCGTGCACCACGTCGGTGAACCCGGCGAACAGCTCGACCGGCGGGAACGGCACCCGCAGCCAGCTGCGCCGCAGCAACCGGGCCGGCACCGGCATGCCCCTTGCCCGGGAACCGTGCGGCAGCACCTTGCGCAGCTGCCGCCAGCCGCGCAGCGTGAACGCCACCGCCCGCATGTCCACATCGGACATGGAGGCGAGCTCCTCGGCGAGCGCCGCGGTATAGCGGCCGATGCCGGTGCGGGCGCCGAGCAGCGGCGTGCCGTCGAGGAGCACGCGCAGCGGAGGTCTACTCATCCGGTCTACCCCGCCCCCGCAACCTGTTGCGCGCCAGGCGGCGCACCCGCCCCGCTGCCCGCCTTGCCAGCTCGCCGGGACCGCCGGCGTCGAGATATTCCTTGACCAGCGCGACATCCCGGCGCAGCACCTCGGCGGTCCGCAGCGGCTTGTTGCGCACCAGCGGCTCGTGCCCCGGCAGCCGGTCGGCGGCCGGCCGGGGGTCGCGGCAGAACGCGGTCAGCGGCGCGAGCACCGTCTCCCAGGTGAACCGCTCGCGCACGGCCGCGATCCGCTCCCGGGCCGCGTGCGCGAAGTCCTCGTCGTAGAGGACCCGCTCAAGCGCGTCGGCCAGCGCGGCCGGATCCTCCGCCGGGACGACGACGCCGAGCCCCTCGGCCCGCACCAGCTCGGCGAACGAGTCGCCGTCCGTGGTCACGATCGGCAGCCCGGCCCACAGGTAGTCCAGCACCCTGGTGCGGAACGCGAACGTGGTCTCCACGTGCTCGTAGTGCGTCGTCACCCCGCAGTCCGCGTCGAGCAGCCAGTTCTGCCGCTCGGCGTAGGGAACCCAGCTCTCGTTGAAGAACACGTGCCGCCCGGTGAGGCCGAGCCGCTCGGCGAGGAGTCGCGTTTGGACACCGATGTCCATGTCCGGCACCTCCGGGTTGGGGTGCCGCATGCCCAGAAACACCAGCCGCACGTCACCACGCCGCCGGATGAGCCGGTCCATCGCGTGCAGCAGCGTGAGCGGGTCAAACCAGCTGTACACCCCGCCGGCCCAGAGCACCACCTTGTCGGTGTCGGCCACGAGGTTTCCCTTGATGGGCGAGGCGGTGCGCTGCGGAGGCTTGCCCGGCAACCCGAACGGCGCCACGGCCAGCAGCGAGCGCACCGTGGGGTCGTTGTCGTACAGGGCCGGGGTGAGCCGGCCGATCGCGGCCAGGTGGCCGAGCCAGAGGTGCCGTTGCCGCTCCGACGCGCACAGGAAGAAGTCGCCGCGCTCGAGCTGGGCGGTGAGCACCCTGGTGACCCCGATCAGGTCCAGCTCACGCTGCTCGTCGCTGTCGGACCTGGCCAGGTCGCGGCCCTGCTCGAGCAGCTCGAGGTGCATCGGGTCGTACATGTCGCAGACCACGATCGTGCCCGAGTCACGCCTCTTGAGGCCCGGCACCAGCTCAAGCACGTGACCCTGCAGCACCACGACGTCCGCCCAGTCCACATGGGAGCGCAGCTCGGATCGCCGGGCGGGCAGCACCGGGAAGGGCGCATCGGGCGGCTCGCAGGTCGGGTTCACCGTGACCAGCCGGACGTCGTGCTCGGCGGACAGCACGTCGGCCATGTTCCACGCCCGGATCGCCGGCCCGGCCATCCGCTCGGCGATGGCGTCCCCGGTGAGCACCAGGATCCGGCGGCGCGTGCCGAACGCCTCCTCGATGCCGAACACCTCGGTCAGCACGTCGTGCGCGGCGAGGTACCGGGGCAGCGGGTACGCGGGCTCCATCGCCTTGCGCATCAAGGGAACCAGGTCCGCATCGGAGCGCACCCGCGCCGCCTGCTCGGTCTTGCGGGACGCGGCGAGCGACGGCAGCAGCTCGACGAACTGGTCGATGGCAAGCACCCCGGCCAGCGTGGTGCGCGGGATCGGCACCGTGTCCGGCTCGGCGGCGCCCCGGTCCGCCGGCCGGTTGACGATCTCCAGCTGGGTCGGGTCCACCTCGCCGCGCGCGGTGGCCCTGCGCACGGCCAGCGCCAGCGCCGCGGGCAGCACGGCGGCCAGCGTCCGGTCCGAGAAGTTCTTGTACAGCGTGGCCAACGCGTTGCGCTCGAGCAGGTACAGCTCGCGGGCGCCGTCCGGAGAGTCGACTGTGGACACCGAAGCGTGGTGCCGGTGGTAGGCAACCGATCCCGGCTCGTAGCGCACCCGCCAGCCGCGCAGGTTCAGCCGCCAGCCGAGGTCGACGTCCTCGTAGAACATGAAGAACCGCTCGTCGAAGCCGCCGAGCGCGTGGAACACCCCGGCCCGGACGAACATCGCCGAGCCGGTGGCGAACAGCACGTCCCGCGGTTCGTCGTCGGTCAGCGTGCCGGCCGGCCGCCCGGCGTGTCGCTTGTAGCCCATGCCGAACCAGGTCAGCCCGGCGTCGGCGAAGTCGATCGTCCGACCGTCCCAGTCGAGCACCTTGCTGGCCACCGCCGCCACGGTCGGCTCGGCCCGCAGCACGGCGACCGCCGCCGCCGCCCAGCCCGGATGCGGCCGCGCGTCGTTGTTGAGGAAGGCCAGCACGCTGCCGGTGGCATGCCGCGCGCCGAGGTTGCACCCACCGGCGAAGCCCAGGTTCGCCTGGGCCTCGACCAGCTCCACCCCGTCGACGCCGCGGATCCGCTCCGCGCTGCCGTCCCCGGAGGCGTTGTCCACGCAGACGATCTGCAGCCGGTCGGCCGGATACTCCAGGTCGGCACGCAGCGCGCGCAGGCAGGTCAGGGTGTCGTCGGCGCCGCGGTAGTTCACCACGATCACCGACAGGGTCGGCAGCAGCGCCGGGTCGGGCACGGGCACTCCTTCGGCAACTCGGATGGTGCATAGATTGCCGTATGGCCACCGGGGCCGTGCGCTCAACCGGCCAATTGAGCGGTCGCCGTACGCCACACGGTGGTGCGGTCGACCGTGGCGCGGCGGCCGATCCGGCGTCGTTGCAGGACTGTGGGGACGAGGCGGAGCGCGACCTCGGCGAGGACACGCACGCGTAAGCGCAGCCGGAAGTTCAGCGTATCGGGTACTCGCCTGCGCACCGGGAGCAGCGCGGTGATCGCGGCGAACCGGGCCAGCTCACGCAGCGCAACGGCGGCCGGGGCGCAGCGGATCAGCATCAGCAGGCGGTTGCGCTCGTTCCACAGGTGGAACCGGCGGGAGCCCGGCCGGGTGCTGGCGCCGTGCACGTGCACCACACGGGCGGCCGGGGCGGTCCGGATCGTCCAGCCGGACAGCCGCAGCCGCCAGGACGTGTCGGTGTCCTCGTAGTAGCAGAAGAACCCGGCCGGGACGCCGCCGACCGCGGCCAGCGCGTCGACCCGGAGCAGGGCCGCGCCGCCGCAGAAGCCGAAGACGTCGCCGTCCGGCACGTCGGCGCCGTAGCCCAGCGGGGTGAGCCGGACCCCGACCGAGGCGGGCGCGCCGTCCGGCGACTCGAGGCGGGCGCTCACCGCGGCGGCCCGCGGGTCGGCGTCCATGGCGTCCTCGAGGGCGGCCAACCAGCCGGAATCCGGGGCGGCGTCGTCGTTGAGCCAGGCCACCAGCTCGGTGCGCACGGCCGGCAGGGCGGCGGCCAACCCGCCCGCGTAGCCGACGTTGGCCGGCAGCCGGAGCACTTCCGGACGGCTGGGATGCGCCGCGATCAGCCCGGCCGTGCCGTCGTCCGACGCGTTGTCCACAACGACCGTCCGATGTGGACGGCTCTGGGCGGCGAGGGCGTCAAGGCACCGGGTGATGTGCGCCCGCCCGCGCCAGGTCACCACCACGACGGTGGTCCGGATGTGCACGGGAGCAGACCGTACCCTGAGCCGATGCCGGAGCTCGTCGTGCTCGCCGAGCAGCTGCTTGCGCCCGTGCCCGGCGGGACCGGGCGCTACACCAGGGAGCTGCTCACCGCGCTGGCCGCGGCCGCGCCCGGCGGGTGGACCGTCACCGGTGTCACGGCCTGGCACTCCGACGTCGCGCCCGCGGCGGTGGCCGGGGTGCGCGGCCCACGCCGGCTCGCCCTGCCGCGGCGGGCGCTCGCCGGCGCGTGGGAGCGCGGGGTGCCGC
>NZ_DASZCQ010000364.1:0-13892 GCF_035942955.1 Actinophytocola sp.
CGCCCCACGGCTCATCCCGCACCCACCAACGTCGCCCGGCCCGCGGCCCCCAACCCAGTCGGCAGAGCTTCAGCAAAGTCGGCTACCGGAACGCGTCACACAGCCGCATCAACGCAGAACACGCCTGCCCCGAAGGCGAGCGGGGCGGCGCGTGTCCACAATAGACGCGCGGGCTTTGGCGCTGATTGGATTCCATCGACAAATGGCATAGCCCATTCGGGTTATGCAAAGTTTCTGGGATGGTGGGTCTCCGGGGTGAGGGTAGTGCATTCTGCTGATGCGATGGCACCGTTTGCTGCCGGTGTGCGTCGCAGTGGTCGAGTCGATGGTCCAGACACAATGGGAATTTGAATCATGAGCCCTGCAAACGATGGTTCGGGTGTCGGGGTCGCCCCGCCGGACGGGTATACCACCTCGACCGATTCCATGTCGTCCTCCGCGCGGGCGATCACCACCGCTGCCGAGGATGCGCAGAGCGACACCGAGGACCTGCAGCAGACCCGTCTGTCGGAGGACGAGTTCGGACGGGAGCATACCGAGCACTTCGCCGACTATGCCGCCGCGATCGGGCAGTTCGGCGCCGGCGCGCAGGCCATGTGCGCGAACCTGATCGCCTTCGCCGGGCAGCTCGGGGGCGCGGGCGCGTCGTACGCCAGCAACGAGCAGGGCTCCGTCCGGACGGTCAACGCCGCGGGGGCCGAGCTATGAGCGTGTCGTGGCGCGAGGTCCGGGAGCTGCTCGAGGATCCGTTCGTCCCCGGGGACACCAAGGAGCATCTGCTCGGCTCCTTCATGCGGGCGCACGGTTACCCCTTGTCCTACGACGATATCCCGGACCAGGCAATGGAGTACCTGGAGCGGTACTCGATGGAGGACGGGGACTTCCACCAGGGCTCGCTGGACGAGGTGTACGAGCGGGCCCAGCAGGAGGCCCAGGACGCCGGCGGTTACCGCAACGATCAGGTCGAGGAGGACTTGAGCACCAACGGGTCCGAGCTGCGTGATATGCAGCCGCCCGCATTGACCGGATCCGGGGTGGAGACGTCCGGGGACATTCTGGACCTGGCGCGTCCGGCCCTGCGGGTGTTCCGGACCTGGCTGCCGATCAACAACCAGATTCCGGGGGACTGGCAGGGGCGGCACGGGGACATCAACTACGACGACGACGTGCGGAAGCGATTCAACGAGCAGCGGGGGATCAATTTCCGGAAGTTTCTCGAGGATGCCGACCGAATTCGGCAGGCGCACACCACGCTGTCGGAGGTCAAGATGACCGCCGAGCAGCAGCTGAGCTCGGTGTACCAGTCGTGGACGGGTCCGGCGGCGAACGCGTCGTACGACAACTATTCGCAGCAGATCGCGCCGAACGTGTCCAGCCTGCTGGAGGCGATGTCGGCCGCCCCAGGGCTGATCGAGTCGGCCGTCCAGACCCTGTACGAGGCCTGTAAGGAAAAGGCCGACCAGGTCATCGAGCTGTACACGCCGACCGTCGGCGATGCGACTCCCCAGATTGCCGAGAAGATGGTGCAGATCGCGAAGGGGGACGCCGCCGAGGGCACGATGCGGGAGGTCGCCTCCTGGTGGGATTCGCGACACGGCACGAACTTCGAGGACTATCTCCAGAGCGACATCGGCGTGCAGCTGGCGCAGCAGTGGATGCCCGACATGTGCCGGCGCTGGATCCGCGAATCCTTCAATCCCGGGCTGCACGACCAGCTGTATGAGGACTTCGTGCAGATCTGCGACGAAACGCGCGACGCCGTCAACGAATGCTATGAGGAGCTCAACACCGCGCTCGGGGAATACCAGAACGAGTTCTCCGACGCCGGCGCCGCCGTGGCTCCGCCACCCGGGCTCAGCACGGTCACCGGTGGCGGTTCCACCCCGGGAATGGGTGGCGGCGGTGGTGGTGTGCCGCCCGGGATGGGCGCCGCCGGTGCGGGCGCGATGCCGCCGCTCGGCGGCGGAATGCCGGGCATGGATCCCGGCGCCGGCATGCCGGATCCGAGTGGTGCCGGCGGTGCGATGCCGGGCACGGGTGGCGCCGGTGCCGGCGGCGGGATGCCGCCGGGTGGCGGCGCTCCGACCATGGATTTCGGCGCCCCGGCGGACGGTGAGCAGGAGACGGAGCCCTCGGGCATCGGCGAGCCCGCGGATTCTGACGACCTTCTGTCGCCGGTCATGAACCATCCCGAGACCGAGCAGCCGAACACGATCACGATCTCCAACGGTGACCGGACGATCTCCCTGACCGGCCCCGACGACCAGGGCACCATGCGCGTCACGATCGACGACGGCAGCGGCCAGCCGAAGACCTACGAGCTCGACCTCGCCGCGAGCACGGGCACCGACGGCCAGGGCATCGGTGGTACGGGGATCGACGGCGCGGGTGCGGGAACCAGCGGCGCGAGCGTGAGCAATGGCGGCATGAGCACAGGTGCCTACGGTCCGGGCAACAGCGTCGAGGGCGCGGGTGCAGGTGCCGGCGGCGTGGGAGTCGGTGCTGGCGGCTCGGGTGCCAGCGGCGTGGGAGTCGGTGCCGGTGGCGCGGGCGTCGATATCGGCGGCATCGGCACGGGCACCGGCGGTGTGGGCGGTGGTGGGGACGGTCTGGGCATCGGTGCCGGCGGCGCGGGTGCGGGTGGCGGCGGCGCGGGTGGGGGCAACGGGGTGGGGATTGGGGCGGAGGCGCAGCCGGCGCCGATGCCGCGGGTGGCGGAGGAGGGCGGTTTCGGGCCGTTCGCGCCGGGGGCGCAGGCGACCGAGGTTACGTCGATCAAGGCGGGACCGGATGGGGTGGCCGTGGTTGCCGATGGGGAGGTGACCATCACCGCTGAGCGGTCACCCGGTTCGCCGGAGCAGGTTACGGTCACCGTCGACGACGGGTCGGGGAATACGAGCACCTACACGATGGACTACCCGGCGGCTGCCGGGGATGCGCAGGTGGCGGCGGCCGGGGCGGCGACCGGGTTCGGCGGTGCGGCGGGGTCGGCCGGGGTGGCGCCTTACGGTTCGTACGTGGACGCGGTGCCGGCGGTCGGTGGGGGTTCCGGGGAGGCGGGCCTGGCGATGGCCGGGGATGACGCGGGTCAACCGTCCACTGTGCACAGTGGGGGCATGCCGATGATGGGTGCCATGGGGGCGGCCGGCGCCGGCGGCGGCGATCAGGAGCGGTCGGCGAGCGCATGGCGCACCGCGGGGGATCTGTTCGACGACGGCTACCAGTCCGACGTGCCGGTCCGCGGCGTGGTCGGCGACAACCGATAGGGACACCGATGGGCGCGCAGGAGAGGGCCGCGGCGGCGATCGCGCGAATGGAGCGGGTGCGCAGGGAGCTGGCCGAACGCAGGGAGTTGCGGTACCGCAACGCCAAGGCCGTCCAGGAACGGTCGCTGGCCGGCGTCAGGCAGCTCGGGCCGGAGTTCGAGCAGGTGGCCAAGCAGCTGGGCGAGGTGGCCCGCCGCCGGCAGAAGGCCGGTGGCTGGGCGACCGAGAGGATCGACCGCGAGAACAGCAACGTGATGAGCTTCGGGCCGTTGGCCGAGACCCCGCCCGCCCCCTACTATCCGCCTCCCGCCGTGGCACCACCCCGCGCGCCCGCCAAGGATGAGCCCGCCAAACCCGCGCCCACCGAGCGGCGCCGCCGGCCGGCCGCGCCTGCGCCACCCGATGACGACGACTTCTTCGACCGGGACACCTGGATGGTCAACCGGTAGGCACGGCGCGGTCGGTGCGCAGGGCGAGGTAACCGTCCTCAAGGGACGGAGGTACGGTCACGGCGTCCGGCGTGGGCGCGGCCGCGGCGACGACGCGGTACCGGACGCCGCCGGGGTGGGCAGGGCGGAGACCACGGTGCCGCTGCCGGGTGGCGGGCCTGGCGTGACGACCGACCACACGCCACCGTCGGCGACGGTGCCGCGGAAGACCGACCGGCCGGCGGCGAGGACGGCCAGGTTGCGGCGGTCGGGGCGATGTCCTCGACGATGTGGGTGGACAGCAGGATGGTTCGGTCGCCGGCGAGCTGGGTGCGCAGGGTGCGGAACCGGATGCGCTCCTCGGGGTCGAGCCCGGCGGTTGGCTCGTCCACGATGACCCATGGGTAGCACCCGGCGCGGCGCGGGTTCACCGGCCGGCGGTTTAGCCGGGAGAGGCCGTGGTAGCCAGCCGTAATCGATCCAGCGAAAGGGAAGTCCCATGTGGCGTAGCGCGGCGGGCGTGCTGGTTGTGCTGTCTCTCCTGGTGAGCGGCTGCGCGTCGAACGGTGCGAGCCCGGGAACGGGCGGTCCGAGCAGCACCACGGGCAGCGGCACCGCGGCCAGCGGCGAGCTGGTCGACTGGGCCGACCGGGTCTGCCAGTCGGTGGAGAGCGAGGTCGGCATCCTGAGCAGGGGCCCCAACCTCGACACGTCGAGTCCGGAGGCGGCCAGGGACGGGCTGGTCAGCTACCTCGACGAGCTGGGGACCGCCATCGACCGGCTCATCGGCGGGATCGAGGGCGCGGGCGAGCCGCCGGTCGCCGACGGCAAACGCCTGGTCGACGAGACCACCAAGGGGCTCGACCAGGCCAAGGAGACCCTCCAGACCGCGCGGACCAAGCTCGACCAGACACCGATGAACGATCCCGAGGCGGCCAAGCGCGCCTTCGCCGACGTGGCGCAGGACCTGCAGGGCCTCGGCGACCTCGACTCGATCCGCACCATGGAGGACCACCCCGAGCTGGCCGACGCCTTCGACAAGGCGCCGACCTGCCAGAAGCTGGACTCGCGGAGCAGCTCCAGCTCCACTCCTCCGACCTCGACCACCTGACCGACCAGGGTGGTTGAATGGCCGCCGTGCCCAGCGACATCGACCAGTACGTGGCCGATGTTGCGGCCGACCGCCGCGGCGCCCTGGTCCGGCTACGGGACCCGTGCCGGGACGAGCCTGGGCTGGACATGGGAAAGGGCTGCCTGCGTCACCGGATACCGGAGGCGATCGACTTCGACCTCGTCCGGTCCGTGCCGCACGCCACGGCCACCAGCCGCCACCGGGTCTGTTGACCGAACGGCCCGATGCCGTCGCCGTTTTTGAGCAGCGCGTACCCGGCGGACCCGTATCCCGGGGCCCGGCCGGGGGTCAGCTTCGTGGAGCTGGACGGCGCCGCCTGGATCGTCCGGCCGGCGGACGGCCCGTCGGGTTGGGCGGTGGACGCCGGCCGGCCCGATCACGTCGACCTCGACGCCTGGCTCGCCGGGCTCGGCGCCCCGCCGCTGGACGAGCGGCTGCCCGTGCTGGCCTACGGGAGCAACGCCAGCCCCGGCAAGATCGGTTGGCTGCGGGCGGCGATGGGGCTCGCCGGGCCGGTCGTGGTGCTGGAGGCCGACGTCGACGGCGTCGCGGCCGTATGGTCGGCGGGGGTCCGCGCGCGTGACGGGCAGCGCCCGGCCGTGCTCGCGGCGGCGCCCGGGGTGACCGAGCGGCACGCGGTCTGGCTGGCCACGCCCGAGCAGCGCGCCGTGCTGGACCGGGCCGAGGGGCGCGGGGAGCGCTACCGCCTCGCGTGGCTGCGCACGTCCGTCAGGTTGACCAACGGGCAGCCCTACCAGTGGGTGCTGGCCTACCTCGCCCGGCCGGAGGTGCTCGGGCGGCTGGTCGCCGAGCACCTGAACCGGTCGCCGCTGCTGGTCGACGGCCGGCTCGTGCGGGTCGCCGAGCTGGACCACGGCGAGGCCCGGCTGCTCATCGGGGATCTCGCCGAGTCGGACGAGCTCGACGTCGTCCCGGCCGCCGAGGAGCCGACCTGGGCGGACGTGCGGCCGCGGCCCGACCGGTGAGCTCCCGCCACGGCGGCAGCGTGGCCCGGCTGCCGCAGCTTCCGGGGCCGGCAAAAGCTCGGCCGGCGTAACGGCCACGATCCGCACTGCCGGGGGCAGCGCGGTTCGTGGTCCGAGCCAGGTCATTCCCAACCGAATCGCCAGTCGTCGTCGACCAGTGCCTGTGGCTCCGGCATGACCGGCTGATGGTCGGACTCGAGTGTCAGATACCAGGCGGCGATTTCCTGCTTCGTCATCACGACCTACCTCGGGACGAATTCAAACCCGCGTCTCACCAGTGCTGGTCGCGCTGATCGCGGGTGAACCAGTGCTGGTCAGCGGCGTACCAGTGCTGGTCGGCGGCCCGGGTGAACCAGTGCTGGTCGGTCAGCGTGCTGAACATTTCGCCCTCCTGACATTTGTTTCTCGGGTATTTCTGCTGCCCGAGAAACAGTTGACAGTCGGGCTCCTTCGATAGGCTTTGCACCGCCTCTTGGTGTTCTTTCGGCCGACCAATAGAAGACCAATAGGGGATGTTAAGAATCGTCATTTCAGATTGGCCGCGTCAGCCGACACACCGCATACCGCGAGGAAGTGGCGATGGCCGAGCACGTCCTGGCGCTCGACGCCGACGAGCTGTGGACCGCGTTCGAGCAGCTCAACCCGGTCGACCTGCTGGTCGACGAGCTGATCGGCCGCGCGGTCGACGCCGACGGCTGGGCCCGACGGCACACCGCGCGGCTGACCCCGTGGCACGAGCACGTGATCCTCGACGGCGGCGCCGGCCCCCGGTGCCTCTTACCGGCCGATGACCTGCGGTTCTGCCGGGCCGCCGGCCTGTGCGCGCTGGCCGCCCGCCAGATGCTCGCCCCCACCGTGGTCACCGCCTCGGTGCTGGGCGCCAGCCGGTCCGCCCAGCTTCACCTGGCCACGATCGCCCGGCACGTGCCCGACATCAGCCACATCGCGGTGACCGCCACGCCGGTCGGGAGCGCGCGGCTGGGGGCGCGCGTGGTGGATCAGGTCGACCTGGCCGGCATCGGTCTGTCGATCGCCCACGGCATGGCCGAGGCCGTGTTCGGCGCCAACCTCGTCGTCGTCGCCGAACCGGCCACCTGGCCGCTGGAGATCGAGCTGCTCCCCAAGGGCGCGGTCGTCGTCAACTCCACCGGCCACGACCTGCCCGACCACCTGGTCAACCACGTGGACCAGATCTACGTCGACGACCTGCGCCTGCTGGACGCCAACCCGCACCGCTACGTGGTCAAGTCGCACCTCGCCGGCCCGGACCACACCCGTCCCCGCCTCGGCAACGGCTGGTACCGCCGGCCGCATGTGGAGTCCGACCTCGCCCAGATCCTGACCGGCGCGCACCCCGGCCGCGCCCATCTCGACGACGTCGTCCTGATCGAGCTGCTCGGCGCCACCACCCTGGACGCCCCGCTCGCCACCCACCTGCGCCGCGCCGCCGTCCGGTGCGGCCTCGGCACCCCCACCGGCATTCCCGGCAACCACGGAGAAGGAGCATGACCGACATCGCCCGGCGCCGCCGGACCATCCCCACCCAGCTCGCCGCCCTGGCCATCGGGGTGTCCGAGGCCACCATCCGCAAGTGGGCCAGCCGCGGCAAGCTCACCCGCTACGGCCGCCCCGGCCGCGCCGAATACGACCTCGACGAGCTCTACGCCCTCGCAGAGAGCCTGGCCGAAGGCCGGTGACCCGACCCCATGAGCACCCGGTCATCCCCGTCGACGTGGCGGCGTGAGGTCCAGCTCGAGCCAGTGGCCGAGGTCCTTGATCTCCTGGTCGACGGCCGCGGTCATGGTTTTGGTGAACGGGATGTCCTGGTGGACGGCGTCGACCCGGAGCACTCCGGCGGTGCGGTCCGCGGTGGCGGCGAGCTTGCCGCCCAACCGGTCGCCGTAGAGGATCGGCAGCGCGTAGTAGCCCCACCGGCGCTTGGCGGCGGGTTGGTACATCTCCAGCCGGTAGTCGAACTCGAAGAGCTCGACGGTGCGCCTGCGGTCGTGGACGAGGCGGTCGAACGGGGACAGCAGCGCCGCGCGGCCGGAGAAGGGTTGGCCGAGCAGGGTGGGATCGACCCGCCAGGTGCCCTTGACGCCCTCGACCACCGCCGGCACGCCGACCTCGCCCACGTCGGCCGGTTCGACCGGGCACTCCGGTCCGCGGGTGCAGGCGATGCCAAGCGCGCGCAGGCGCCGCTCGTTGCGGATGCGCAGCGCCTCGTCCAGCGGGATCACCGGGTCATCGGGATAGACCCGCGTCGCGAGGTCCCACAGCCGGTCGCGGCCGCTGCGCCCGGCGACGGCGACCTCGCCGCGCAGCACCATGAACTCCAGCAGCTGGGTGACGTTGCGGTCGTGGGTCCAGCCACTCGACCTCCACGGCACCGCGCAGGTGTCCGGAAGGTCACGGGACCGCAGCGGGCCCGAGGAACCGAGCCGCTCGAGGATGTCCCGGCGGCACGCGTCGTTGGCGCGCACCCAGTCGCGGCGGTACTCCCGCCATGACCGGTCCCAGCTGTCGGGCCACGCGGCCATCTCGGCGCGGTACAGCGCGAGATCCGCGGCCGGCCGGATCATCGCGCGCAGCTCGATCAGCGTCCGGCTCTCCAGCGCCGCGGTCAGCTCCGCCGGCGCGTACGACGACCCGAGCCGGCTCCACGCCACCAGGTCCGCACTCGGCGCCACGGCGGCGATCGGGTCGATCTGCAGCAGCGTCAGCCGCCGCACCACGTCGTGCAGCCCGGCCGGCCGGGCGCATCCAGCAACTGCGCCCGCACCGCGATCCGGCGCGCGTCGGCACGCGACAGCTCGTGGACGATCACGCCACGAGGCTAGCCGCCAGCCTCCGCGAGCCGGTCGGCCTCGTCGAGGTGGTCGCGCAGGCCGAGGAGCTCCCATCGCTGCAGGGCGAGCGGAACGTTGCCCTCGCGCCAGAGCCGGTCGTGGAACTCCAGCAGGTCGAAAGTGGGGCCCTGGCGGCGGGCGGTGCTGGCCAGCAGGTCGAGGATCTGCAGCTTGCCGATCTGGAAGCTGAGGCCCTGGCCGGGGTTGGCGGCGATGAAGACGGCTTCCTCCTCGGCCGTGTGGCGATCCATCGGCACCGCCTCGGCCAGGTGGTCGGCGGCCTGCTCGATGGTGAGGTCGCCGAGCGCGAGCCCGAGGTCGACCTCGACCCGCATGGCGCGCAGGCACATGGCGTTGGCAACGAACACCGCGCTGTCCGGGGCGTCGTCGAACAGGCCGGCCTGGAGCATCAGCTCCTCGTTGTAGAAGGCCAGGCCCTCGTTGGGAACCGAGTCGTAGAAGTGGCGGCGGGCGGGGTTCTTGTGCCGCCAGCCGATGGCCAGCTGCTGGGCGTGCACTCCCTCGTGGACGATCGCGGTGCGCGGGTCAAGGGCGGCGGCCGCCTCGAAGTAGGACAGATCCTCCCGCGGCGGCGGAACGTAGCGCACGGCGTCCTCGTCGACCCGGGTCGGCGAGGTCAGGTCGTCGCAGTGGCCGAGCCAGGTGAGCGGCGCGATATAGGGCGGCATCTCGAGGAAACGGTAGTGCCGCAAAGGATTCGGCTGGCTGAGCAGTCCTCTATAGACACAGAACCCGCGCACCCGGTACTCGGCCGCCTCCTCCCTTGACACCTCCTCGGCGGCGTCGGCGGGGTAAGCCGCCGACGGGCTGTCGCGGTACCGCCGGCGCAGGATGGCCTCGGCGGCGACGGCCCGGTCCCACTCCTGCCGGCCCATGTCTCGCAGCCGCTGCGCCGGGTACGGCAGCAGGGCCACCCGGTGCAGGAAGTAGCTCAGCGCCGCCGGCCCGACCGCGGTCGCGTCGCCCCACGACGGCAGGTGCTCGGCGAGCCAGTCGCGGTACTCCTTGATCGCGTCGCACGCCGCCCCGGTGGCCTCGGCAAGGGCGGCGGCGTGCCGGTCCGGGAGCACCGGGGCGAGCGCCGTCATCGCCTCCGCCAACCGGCCGTCCACTTCGGACAGCAAGCGGAGCGCCGACCGGACGAACGGCGCCGCGGCCGTGTCCGCGAGGTTCGACCGGGCCTGCTCGAGCACGACCGGGACGTGCCGCAGGTGGCCGACGATCGCCGCGGCCCGCGGGTCGTCGAACGGCGGCGGCCGCAGCAGCAGCAGGTAGAGCGGGACCAGGGCCTGGAAGAGGTAGAACCCGGGATCACGCTGCCAACCCCGGACCAGCTCCAGCTCCCAGTGCACCTTGGCCAGCGCCACGCCGAGCAGCCGGCCGTCCACCTGGACCTCGACGGGCTCGCCGGACAGGTCGAGCGCCCGGTGCCGCGCGGTGAAGTCCGCAAGGGCCGCCCGGCGGGCGGCGATGGCGCCGGCGGACCAGTCGGGCAGCCAGTCCGGTGGACGCTGCACCCGGGTGAGCTCATCGCGGGAGTCCGGCTGGGTGGCCGTACGCCATGCCCAGAACTCGTCGGCCAGCGTCACCACGCTCTCAGACGTCATGACCGTACGGTAGCCGCGCTAACGGGTATCGCTGAGCGACAATTGCTTTACCCGCGCTCTAGTGTCGGGCACCGTGGGGTTATGGACCCTCGTGATGACGCGCGCATCGACACCCTCGCCGTGCACGGCGGCGAGCGGCGGCCCGGACCGGAGGGGTCGCTGGTCTTTCCGATCTACCAGGGCACGGTCTACACCGTCGAGCCGGGCACCGACTACCACGACCTCAAGTACATCCGGCTGAACTCCACGCCCTCGCAGGTCTACCTGCACGACAAGCTCGCGGCGCTGGAGGGCGCGGAGGCGGGGCTGGCCACCGCGTCGGGCATGGCGGCGCTGACCTCCGTGCTGCACACCCTGCTGCGGCCGGGCGATCACATCCTGGCCAGCGACTGCCTGTACGGCGGCACCCACGACTTCCTCACCGGGCATGCGGCGGATCTGGGCTGGACGTACACGTTCGTCGACCCGCAGAGCCCCGACACCTGGGCGGCGGCGAAGACCCCGAGCACCAGGCTGTTCCTGGTCGAGACGATCACCAACCCGATGATGCGCGTGGCCCGGCTGCGCGACGTGGTGGCCTTCGCCCGCCGGGAGGGCCTGACCACCGTGTGCGACAACACGTTCGCCAGCCCGGTCAACTTCCGCCCGCTGTCGGTCGGCTTCGACGTGGCCTTCCACAGCGCGACGAAGTACCTCAACGGGCACTCGGACGTGGTGGCCGGCGCGGTGCTGGGCAGCGCGGAGCTGATCGGCCGGATCCGCCGCACGGTCAACCACTACGGCGGCAGCCTCGACCCGCACGCCGGCTTCCTGCTCGCCCGCGGCCTCAAGACGCTCGCGGTCCGGATGCGCGCGCAGAACCACAACGCGCTCACCCTGGCCCAGTTCCTCAGCGAGCACCCCAAGATCGCCGCGGTCAACTACCCCGGGCTGGCGTCCCATCCCGACCACGCGCACGCCTCGGCGCTGCTGTCCGGCTTCGGCGGCATGCTCAGCCTGCGCATGGCCGGCGGTCTCGACGCCGCCAAGGCCCTGCTCGACGCGCTGCGGATCCCGGCGGTGGCGCCCAGCCTCGGCGGGGTCGAGTCGCTCGTGACCCGCCCGGCGATCACCTCGCACGCCGGCATGAGCCCGGCCGACCGGGAGCGGATCGGCATCACCGACGACCTGATCCGGGTCAGCACCGGCATCGAGGACGCGGCCGACCTCGTGGAGGACTTCGGGCAGGCGCTCGACAAGGTGTAACGAGGTGGTCGTGAGTCTTTTGTGGGCTATAGCACCACAGAAGACTCACGACAGCCGCCCGTCAGCGGAGTCCTTTGTGGAGCGCGCTGATGAGCTCGCCGGAGGCCGTGTCGCCGTCCAGCGACCAGATCATGGCCCCGCCGAGCCGGCGGTCCTTGACGTAGCGGGCCTTGCGGGCCATCTCGACGGGGTCGTCCCAGGTCCAGAACGTGGTGCCGTCGAAAAGCCAGGCGTGGCCGGCCCGGTTGTCGCGGTACACGGTGAAGCCGGTGAGCCGGGCCTTGAGGTAGCGGTACTCGTCGACGCCGGGCTCGAAGGTGCCGGGGGCGCCGCCGCCGGTGGCCGGCTGGAACAGGCCGTTGTTCTGGTTGGCCACCCCGGTCCAGCCGCGGCTGAAGAACGGCACGCCCATCACCAGCCGGTGGCGCGGGGCGCCGCGGGCGAGCAGTGCGTCGATGACGACGTCGGTGCTGAACTTCGGCGTGGTGGGGTCGCCGGCGGGCGTGTGCAGAGCGGACTGCTGGTTGGTGATCGGGTCCCAGGAGCCGTGATAGTCGTAGCCCTGGGTGGTGGCGAACGTCAGGTAGCGGAAGATCTTGTCGACCTCGAAGCCGCGGTCGATCGTGGCCGGGTTGGCCGGCAGGAACGCGGTCAGGTCGTAGTGCCGGCGGGTGGTCCGGCCCAGCGCGGCCAGCTGCACGCGGTACTCCCGCAGCAGCGCGGTGAAGTTCTGCTTGTCCTCGGGCCGGATGATGTTGCCCGGGTTGCCCTCGCTGCCGGGCCACTCCCAGTCGAGGTCGATGCCGTCGAACACACCGGCCGCGGCGCCCTCGGGCGCGCCGGGAAGGTTGCCCCTGAGCCACAGGTCGATGCAGGACCGCACGTGCTCCCGGCGGGACTCGGGGGTCAGCGCGGCGTCGGAGAAGAACTTCGATCCGGTCCAGCCGCCGAGCGAGATGTTCACCCGCAGCCCGGGGAAGCGCTCCTTGAGCTGGCGGAGCTGGTTGAGGTTGCCGAACAGCGCCTGGCCCGGCTCGTCGGCGCGGCCGTTGACGCTCTGCTCGGCGGGGAACGGGCGCTGGTAGTCGGCCCACGGGTCGATGCTGACGCACTTGCCCTGCGCGTCGAGGAAGCCGAACGCGTAGTTGATGTGGGTCAGCTTCGGCGCCGTGCCGTTGGACACCAGGTCGCGCACGAAGAAGTTGCGACCGTAGATGCCCCACTGGATGAAGTAGCCGACCGTGCGCGCCTTGCCGGCGCGATGCTCGGCCGAGACGTCGTCGGCCTGCGCCGCGGGGACGGCCGCGGCCAGGGCGAGGGTCAGGGCGCCGGCCAGCAGGGTGGCGGCCCAGCTCCGTGTCGACATTGGTCACCTCGGGCAGGAGGAGAACGGGCGTGGTCAAGACCACCCTATGGCGAGGTCTAGACCATTTGCTACAGCCGAACGGCGGCAGGTTGGTCACGGCTTGACATGTGACCATTTAGTCACATATGTTCGGCACGTGACCGACGACGACCGCGTGTTCAAGGCGCTCGCGGATCCGACTCGCCGCTTCCTGCTCGACCTGCTCTTCGCCCGGGACGGCCGAACGCTGACCGAGCTGGAGTCCGAGTTGGAGATGACCCGCTTCGGCGTCATGAAGCACCTGAAGGTGCTCGAGGAGGCGGGTCTGGTCGTCACGCGCCGGTCGGGCCGGGAGAAGCTGCACTTCCTGAACCCGGTGCCGATCCGGCAGATCCACGACCGGTGGATCGACAAGTACACCGAGCGCCAGGCGTCGGCGCTCCTGGATCTCAAGGCACACTTGGAGGAGCAGTCATGACGAGCACGACGGTTCAGGTCCACCGGGTCTACATCAAGGCCAAGCCGCAGGCCATCTTCGAGGCCATCACCAAGCCGGAGTGGACGGAGAAGTACGGCTACGGCGGCTACTTCGAGTCCGAGCCGCGGGCGGGCAGCCCCTACCGGATCATGGCCGACGAGCAGATGAAGAAGTCCGCCCTCGAGAACGGCTTCGAAGTCCCGGACGTGGTCATCGACGGCGAGGTGGTCGAGCTCGACCCGCCGCACAAGCTGGTGCTGACCTGGCGCATGGCCATGGACCCGACCGCGGCGGCCGAGGGGTTCACCCGGCTGACCTACGAGATCGACGAGGTCGAGGGCGGCTACGCCCGGCTCACCGTGATCCACGACCTCACCGGCGCCCCGACCGTGGCCGCCCAAACCGCCGGCGACGGCGAGGCCCACCCCCACCAGGGCGGCGGCGGCTGGCCATGGGTCCTCAGCGACCTCAAGTCGCTGCTCGAAACCGGCACCGCCCTCTCCCGCTGAAAGAACGGCGTCGTGCCGCGCTGCGC